>JAYVYN010000033.1:0-28905 GCA_043784265.1 Gammaproteobacteria bacterium
TTGTATGTGACTAAGCAGCTCTACAATCGTCGCGCGAGCGGCAGCGCCATGCAGGAGCAACTTTTGCTAAGGCCACGAGGTCGGCGTCCTGACGATTGCCCGCATGGCCCAGAATTAATCCAAGCAGACCGCGTAGACCCTCACTGATCTCGCCCATGGACGAATAGCTCACATCCACGCCGTCCACTATGGTCACCCCACCACTACCTTCCACTTCGATGGTCTCGTCGGGCCTGATGAATGCGGCCGTATCCTCATCAAGACCAATACCAACCGCAAAGGGATTGTAGGCCAGCGCAGTGAGCAGTCGACCGAGTCTGTCACGTTGACGAAAGTGCTGATCAATAATAAAACGATTGGTAAGACCTAAACCCCGGGGCAAGGCGCACGCTGCCGGAGATCACAGCCGAACCCTCATCGCCAAACGCGATCATATGTTCACTCAATATGCTGGCGCCCAAGAGTGTGGTGAGGCGCAATTGATTGCCACCTGTGAAAAAAATCCCACTCGCCGCTTCGATCCGGCGCAAACGACCGGCTTCCTGGCAATCCCGGCGAGTATCAAAATCCATCACAGTTACCCGAGCCGCGCCCAATTCTTGAAAAATCTGCTCGTAACGCGGTCCGGTCTCATACATGCACTCGCCGTCGGAATCACCACGATATCGGCCTCATCTCCAACTGAGACGTGCACAAAACGCTCAAGAATGTGACGGTCGTTTTCCTTATTCTCCGCGCCGCCAATCGGCACGATCCAGCCACGGGTTGCACCGTCTGGAATTTTACTCGGCATGCGCTACTCCTGAACTAAGATCTATGTTGCAGTCTAGCCCCTAGTAAGCAGCAGGCAAAGGGCAATCGGAATGCAGCGTTGCGCCTTGCCAACCTCGCTGCTATCCGTCCGCGATCTTACTGCTTTCCAAACTTATAGTTCGCCTCCACAAAGAAGCTACGCCCGAAATTGTTATAATTAAATACACTGAAGGGTTGGTTCGAGAAGCCCGGCTGGCTGGCATCGTAGGGTGGCATTTTATTGAACACGTTATTCATGTTACCCGAGACAACCAGTCCTGAAGACAGTTGGTATTTCGCGCTCAGATTGGCGACGGTCCAGGTCCCCACGTTGCCCGCGAGCGGCGCTGCGTAGCCCTGGACGGTTTGCTGAGCCGCATAGTTAGGGGTTCTGCCGTAATGCTCGACATACAGCGTCGTACCGAAGTCCGCAAAATTCCAGGTTACGGAGAGATTTTCCTTGGTCTTGAATTCGGTACTATAAAAAGGACTCTCTAAGAGGTTAATTTCCGCGTCACCGGGAAATAAAATCTGAGCGTGCTTTAGCACGTTGCTGTAGGCGCCATCGAATAAAAAATTGCCAGCAGCTGCGGTGACCGCGGTGTAGTTGAAAGAGAGCGTAGCGACATTCAAGGTCTCCTGTGCTAGGTTCTCTTTGGGAGTTGAGATTTGGATCGCAATGCCGTTAGCGTCGCGGGTCACTAAAGAAAGCGCCTCAACGCAGGTCGGTGAAGCGATCGGCAGATCTCCCAAACGACAGGCCGATTCGGTTCGCAGCAATAAATCCGAAGGCTGTTGCTGCACTTCATTGGTAATTTTCCAATGGAAGAGATCAAGGCTGATTGAAGTTCGGTCCAGCGGCGACCAGACAATACCCAAATCGGTCACTTTGGCATTAATAGGTTTGAGTTTCGGATTACCAGAGGTGGTGCCGAATATTTGAGGGCCATTAGCGATTGTATAGTTGCACTGAGCTAGATTGCCGTTCTTCTCCGAAAAACCCAACTGAGCGCAGTGGTAGTAGTCGGTAACCGACTGAAAGAAACCGCTCTTGCCTTGGAACTCGTCAGACAGAGTGGGTGACTTGAAAGCGGTGCCATAGCGGCCGCGCAGCAGCAGCCTGGATAGCGGACGAAACTCTACTCCGATGTTATAAGTATCCTTGGACACGCCGCCGCCCGGTACTTGATAATCATCGTACCGATTGGACAAATCCACGGTTAGCATTTTAACTAGGGGTAGCCGGAGCTCTACGGTATTCCCGTAGCGAGTTCGATGACCGCTGCCCGCGGTGGCCGTATAGAGGTAAGTTTCCTGATCCAGAAAGCGCAGATCTGGGTCATATTCCCAACCTTGGCGTCCGCCCTCGAGTAACACGGCAATACCTGCATCACCCCCGGGCAGTGTAAACAGCGATGAATTCGTGACTTGGGCTCTAACCAGGCTGTCTTCGGTGCGAGAATAAGAAGTCGCGCTACCGGTAAAGCTCGCGTATTGGGCTGGAGTGAGCGGTGAGTAAAAGGCCGCATAGTTGACCGCGTATTGCGGTTGGCCGGAAACCGGATCCGGTCCTAAATTAGGTCCAAAGATCGACGAGAAAAAGTTGTTAATGGGTTTGGAAAAAGCGAGATGGGTAGTTTCGGTCAGCTTGTTTTCGGTGTAAGTCATGTCCAGCAAGTACTTCCAGGCCGAAGACCCTAGGGAGCCTTGTGCGCCTAGCGTTGAGCGAATAGAATTAATGGTGTCTTTATTGCCTTGACCACGAAAATTGCCGGCTTCTTCGGGCGAAAAAACCCGTTGTAAATTGAGTAGGTCTCCCGGCACGTTGGGGTCGGAAAAGTAGTTGTACGGCCCAGCCGAGTCGGCGGCTGTTTGCAGCGAAACCGTCCCGGTATTGAATCGCGTGACATCATGATCCAATAAAACGTCCGCGAAGAGCTGCAGGTTGTCGTTAATGTCGTCCGATAGCCGCAAAAACCCCTGAGCGCCCTCAGTTCCATTATTGATCGTATAGAAGCCGGAGCGAGTGGTACCGCAAAAGGTACCGCGGTTTACGCGATGTTGTTTGCTGAGGGTATTGCCAAATTGCCCAGCAATATTAGCGCAATTGGCGGGATCCAGAAAATAATAAGTGTCGCCGTTGGCTTGACCATTCAGTCCGGTGATCAACCAATCGCGCTCGGCAACCTGGGGAGAGGAACCGCCCGCGAAATACTGATCGGTCAAGGGGCGCTGATAGCCCCAAATCGGATCGGTTTTTTCGTATTGTCCCCCAACCAGTATTTTCACACTACCGACGTTGAATCCATCCGCGATTCCAACACGCTTTTCAGTCGCGCCCCCGTCCTTGGTCCATCCATAACGTAAATCGGCTTCCGCGCCGTCCATAGATTTTTTTAGCGAGATATTGATGACACCGGCAATGGCGTCCGAGCCATAAATAGAGGATTGACCACCCGGCAAAATGTCAATGTGATCCACCAATACGGTCGGGATACCGCTGATGCTGGTGATAATATCGGTGCCGTTATACAGGGCTGGATAGTCAGCAATAGGGCGACCGTCAATAAGATATTTTGTATAGCTGGGGGATAAGCCAAACAAACTTATAGTTTGCGCCCCTTGAGTGAATCCGCCGGAAAATTGTGCCCCTTGAACGGCACCCGTAGAAAATGAGTTGTGCTGCAAGGCGTCCGCTATCGTTGAAAAACCCTTCTGCTGAATATCATCGGCCGTAATAATTGTAACCGGTGTTGCTGTCTCGCTGCGCACTTGAGGAATTAAGGAGCCGGTTACAACAATTTCGTCGAGTTGATCTGACTTTTTGATCTGAGCTTTAGCGCGAGTACCATCAGTGGTCTGGGCGCTCGCTGCCGATACGCCACAGGCAAAAAATAATATGGCAGCCCAAGGTTTCCATCGAGGACCAAAAACAACTTTAAATGAGTGATTCAATGTCTATTTCTCCCTAAACATTACAGAGACTCAAGAAAACGGACGCCAATTAATAGCATATCATTCCGTACTGACGACTCGCGCCGATGATCGAGTCGTATGGATCTCGAAGTTCGTGCAATGGTCACCTGGGTGTCGATCTGGCATTTTCATTGACTAGCCATCGCCAACTAACTACTATCCTGTCAAGTGAATCCATCCCATAAATGGTATCGCCTAATTGCCGTTGGCAGTGGACTCTGCGCGCTTGCGGTGAGCGTAATCGGTGCCCTGAATTCGCTGCGTGTATCGCCTGCGCCCCGCGGTCCCTACGCTATCAAGGTTTCTGCACTCACGTTGCCCATCAGCACTGGCACCCAACCTCAACCTATGGTGCGAATGTGGTACCCAAGCTCCGTAAAATCCGCCGGTCCTTTTCCCCTGCTTATTTATTTCTCCAGTTGGTCGGGCACCGGCATCGATAATTACCAATTGATTCGCGAATTGGTCAGTCAGGGCTACATTGTTGCCAGCGTCGAATATCCCGCCAAGCTTCCCGGCATGTCCGTCGGGTTTTATGAGCAACAATTAGCGCAACTACAACAGCCGATGGATTTCTCATCCGAAGCGGCCTACCTTAATACGTTGCGAATCGCGAATGAGCGCGTGCGTCAGCGTGCTCGCGATGCGGTTCGAGTGCTTGACTACTTGGCTGAATATCATCCGCCGAATATCCCGCCCAGCGCACTCCCCGATCTGAACCACGTGGGAATATTTGGCTTCTCGCTAGGAGGCGCCGTTGCCAGCGAAGCGTGTTGGCTGGACCCGCGTTTTAAGGCAGCGCTCAATCTCGACGGCTGGGACTGGGCGGATGCCGTGGAGCACGGTGTCGCACAACCTTATTTGTTTATTAGCGGCGCCTTTACACCTTCCACCACAGATTTAAAATCTACAGATTCCAACCGGCATTTCAACGCGGTCTTAGATCAAGCCGCCACCCTATATTGGCAAAAAAATGTCTCGCGCGGTGCCATGCATGTGACCATCGCCAAAGCCGATCATGGCGATTTTACAGATTCGCCCAAACACGGCTGGCGCCACTGGCTCACCGGCAAGACCATTCGCGCCACACCCATGCGCGCCATCTTGAACGGCTACTCAAAAGCATTTTTCGACTTCCACTTAAAATCTCAAGACTCGCCACTACTTGAAACGCTCACACCCAACCAGGAATTAAAGTCTCCGTTTGCGGGGGCAACCGTGGTGATAGGACCGCGGAATTAGTAACCCGGCGCATATTCGCCGACGAAACGAGCGAAGGCGGAACACGCAAAGGCAGGCATCCGCACCCATCAGTGTCCTAACACTTTCGCCCGCGGCGCTGGCCCCGAAAATCGACTGGGAAAGCGAAGCTCAACTAACCGTCTGTAACTCCATTACTAGCACAGACACACCAAATGGGTATCGCAACCTTTCTGCATTGTCGGCTGAGCAACTACGTTGGGTACGGCAGAACTATTTAGAACCCGCAAAACCGGACATCCCGTGGACTTATCGCCGTGTCGAAATGGCCGAAGGTGGCTTCCCAATTATCCATATTAATGATCACGACGTCGCCATTCCAGTCCCGCTGGTGATGGTCATTTGCAAAATTGGGCCCATAGAGGCCAAAGGCGACTTATGTGAACCTATGCGAGATACGCGCATCCCTTAAGCCAACGAACCATTCGCTTAAGCCTAGCCACTACGCTCGGCATCCGTTAGTCTCTAAACATGTACAAACGCAAATTAGGCACGCAAGGGCTTGAGGTATCGGCTTTAGGTTTAGGCACTATGGGCATGAGTGCATCGGACAGAGCCCCCGCCATTTATGGCACCGTAGACCCTGATGAAGCTCGCCGCACCTTGCATCGAGCAATCGAGATCGGCGTCAATTTCTTCGATACGGCAGAAGTATACGGACCGTTTACTAACGAAGAATTACTCGGACGTGCTTTCGCTGGAAAGCGCGGCCAGGTGATCCTTGCTACAAAGTTTGGCTTCCAAATCGCCGCAGATGGTTCTATTTCTGGCGTCAACGGACAACCAGAGCATGCCCTTGAAGTTCTTGATAACTCGTTAAAACGCCTGGGAACCGATTACATTGATCTTTGGTATTTGCATCGCCTAGATAAAAACATACCTATCGAGGATACGATTGGCGCAATGGCCCGCGCTGTTAAAATGGGGAAAGTCAGATATTTAGGCTTAAGCGAAGTCGGAGCCAAAACACTCGAACGGGCCGCTGCGGTGCACCCGATCTCGGCGCTGCAAAGCGAATACTCAGTCTGGGAACGCAATATCGAAGGCAACGTACTCGATACCGCCCGTCGGCTAAAAATCGGCATTGTGCCCTTCTGCCCTCTAGGGCGCGGCTTTTTAAGCGGCACCGCCAAACCCGCTAAAGAATATCCTATCGGCGATTATCGGCGCGAAGATCTCCGTTATCAGCCCGCAAACTATGTAGCAAACCAACATATCTTGTCGACGCTTCGCAGCGTTGCGGCTCGACACAGCGCCACCGCAGCCCAGATCGCGTTGGCGTGGCTGCTGCATCAAGGACCCGATGTTGTGCCCATCCCGGGCACTAAGCAACAAAGATATTTAGAAGAGAATTCTATGGCCACTGAGATAGAACTCAGTGCTATCGATCTTGGCGAATTGGCTTTAAAAATACCCAGTGGCGTAACCGCCGGAGCGCGCTACGGTGAAGAAATGATGGCCAGCGTTGATAGATGATCATTACGCGCGGCCGAGGCACGACTACTTCCTTTGCAAGCAACATGTCCACTTCTGCAACGAATTAGGGAATGAAGGTGCTAAGTTATGCGCTGCGCCACCAGTTACTATCGCGCGCCGTCCTCAGCTGGGCGATCTCGCGGTGCTCGACGACAGCCATGCGAATCACCGTCCACTGGGCCGTCGTGGAGTTGTGCTGGCTGCGCTCCAGTGCAGCCGTATTGGCTTTAATCTGTACTCCGATAAAGCCAAGAGACAGGATTACGCCCACTGCAGCCAAGATTTGCGCGATATAAAATAGTTGTTCGAGTGGCATAAGCTCGTGATTTCTTAATTTAAATGCCTACGGCAGGATCAAGTGTGACTAGCCAAATTTCCCCACGCACTACCAAGCCAGCTCCGTGTCACCTTCATTGGCAAATTCGCCCATCAGCAGTTCATCATCACTGACATCAGCAACTTTCCTTGCCGCCGCTGGCCACCCCTCGCGCGGGACTTTAGTGGGCCGCCGTAATGCCAACGCGCCTCGCTCCACAGGCATATCCGCGTGATTGTCGAACCCCAACTGGGCAAGTAGCGGCTTGGGAACTACGATTCCTTGAGAATTGCCAATTGGCCGTATTGTTACTTGCACGCGTTTCAGAGCAATAACAATGTAGCACCACGCGACTCCCTATTAAGTTCTGAACGGCAGTGCCAGGCCCACTTTGCCATGTACAGAGCACTCCAATTTACCGCCCAGATACACTCGTGCCAATCTCTCCCAGAATACCTCCAGAAATTGGTATTTTATTAGTTTTATTAACTCCGATAAATTAACTAATATGTTGATTTTATAGACATTAATTTAGCGAATGTTTAGTGATTTATTTAGCATCACCTGCCAGATTGCTCCGATGGCGCAGCCCAAGCCCAATGCGGACCCGCTACTAGTACAACTGAACTCCGGCAATAGATCTTCCACTGAGTTGGAACAGGCCAGCAGAATTTACCGATCTTGGGTCAGCGCTGCTTTACGCGGACTGACCAGTCGAGGACACGTAGTACGCATACAAGCATTTGGGAAATCTAGCTTTCTACGATAAGTACGATGGTCGATTCCAACTGACTCCGGTCTACGATATGTTGCCGACGCTTTTTGTAGCCACTCAAAACGCCGGCCATTCATAGCGATCAAACGGCCGCGATAACACTTCAATCGTATCGATGCGTCGCAATGCAAAGCGACCCGCCAACTTCAACGACCTGACATTTTCTGCATGAATGAGCGACATCATTTTCGGAAGCTTTAGTACTCCACGGGCGTAGTTGAATACACAACCGACAGCCTCAGTTGCGTAACCATGGCCCCAATATTCACGACCAAAGGTATACCCCAGCTCCGGTTCAAATATCATCTCAAGGTCGGCCGGAGCGGTGGTACGAGAAAACCACCCTCGCGCCAACTTATTCGGTTGGGGAATTGCCTCAATGGCCGCGTCGCTAAAACCACACCGACCCACTAACACACCATCAGTTTTTCTCAAAATTTGTACCAGCCGCCAAACTCATGTTGCAATTTCCGTTTACCTAAAACTAAATCGCGTCGAAATCAATACCGAACGCGCTGCAGTATTGTATCCATTCGCTAACTCATAGTGCCGATTCAACGCGTTATCGAGACGTGCCGACACTGACCATTCGGGCGACATATTCACCTTACCGTACAGTGCGGCGAGGACGTACCCACCATCTTGAGTTCCACCCACGTCTACGCGCGGCCCGTCAAGTAAAAGGTCGATTCCCAACTCTCCATGCCCAATGACTCGCGTCCCACTAAAGGTAAAACTATGCTTACTACGCCGCAACAATTGGCTGCTATTATCAAATAAATTTAAATTCTGATAACTTAAATTGCGCGGATCTTGAAGATTCGCCTCAGCACGTAACGATCCCTGATCGGTCTTAATTTCCCAACTCGCCTCAACACCTCGAATGCGTGCACGACTCACATTGGCGATATTCCCAAACGTAGTGAAATTGTTAAAATCGTTTAGGAAAACAATAAGATCATTAATTGTATTCTGGTACGCGGCCAATGTGATCTCCTCGCCCCCACCGATCCGAGATTTGAAACCTAATTCGATACTACGCGAACTCTCAGGCTTTAAACTCGGCGTACCCGCGAACCCAAAGCGATCAGTCGCCGTCGGTGCCCGAAATGCCGTTCCGAGAGATACAGTCAATAACGTATCCGAGGAAATACTCCGACCATATTCGGCATTCCAAGTCGTGTGGCTGCCAAACGCAGGATGATGAAACCCACCCACCGACAGCAATAACCTATCCGCACCCTCTGCCACCTGATCCTGTAGGTAATAATTTTGGGTACCGGTATCAACTGAATAGCCTGCGCCAAAACTCAGCGTTTTCGTCTTCTCCTTCGCGACCGTGGCACCGAAGGTCAACAGCTGAGTAAATTCGTCGCGAACAAGTTTCACGTCATTCTGAAAATCCACGGCATCGCGTATTGAAGTATCGTAGTCTTTCGCCGGCAAAGTGGGCGGAACAATGCCAGAATCAAATTGATGCTGGCGTAGATCATCGGTAAATCGACTCAAGTTCAGCCGAGCATGCCAGATATCCGTGATATCACCGCTCGCGTGCGCGGTAAATAGACTATTGGTAAAACTCTCGTCGACTGGCGCGTAGCCCAAAAACGCGAAAGTTTCGTTACTATAAACCTGGTCCGTATAATCTGTAGTCCCCGCAGCCCGCCAATAGCGCGCCCCCAATTCCACACCATCAACGCGGGTAGTCACCGCCGCCGTGCCGCCAAAATTCTTATACCCGCGATCCAAGGTATCGCCTGTAATCGCCGGAAACCCGCGTGATTTCTGCCCAGAAATTACCGCCTGCAGATTGGTTGCTCCCGAAGTATAGTTACCATCCGCCGCAAACTCGCCCGTTCCATAACGTCCATAGCTCAGCATTAAATCCGCGCCCGAAGGTCCGCCCGCACGCGTGATTAAATTGACCACCCCACCAATCGCGTCCGTTCCATAGATAGCCGAGCGGGGGCCCTTCACCACCTCAATGCGCTCGAACAGCTCAGGCGAAATATTCATCAACGGCGCCAAAGACTGCGTGCCGGAATTAATTCGCACGCCATCGATCATCACAATCGTCTGGTTACTATTGGCGCCCCGGATAAACAGTGACACCGGTTGCCCCGGTCCACCCGACCGCCCAATATCCAGCCCCGCATGGAACCTCAGTACATCGGCAACATCGACCGCCAACGAATTCTGCAACGCCGCCCGATCGATCACCACCACCGACTCTAAAACCTGATTCACTGGCTCCGGAATGCGAGTCGCCGTCACCACCACATCGCCTAAGCCCACCGCATCCGGTGCAGCGACCGCATCTCCGGCTGCGACCGCGCCCACGGACACCCACAACCACCCCAAGGCCACACCCGTACGCACATTGATATTCATCAGAAACTCCACGCCACACACGCCCGTATGACTCGAAAGCCATAAAGATCCGCGAGGCAAAAGGTGGGCGCGACCCGTGTACACAATACACAGTCCCCGCCCGATGCCCTCCGCATCGCGGTTCATTGTCAGGCCGGTCTCCGGGCTTACGAACCGCTATGCAAAGCGCATAGCGATATCGTCACCTTCCCAAGCGCACAGGCTCAGTGGTTGCCACTTCATCGAAGTAGCTGACGATACTTAAGGCTCGATCACCGTTGCGGGGGCAGCATGGGAATTGCGCGAACGCCTACCCATTTCCCGTTTAACTGAATTGCTTACCAATTCAACACCTAACGCTACGCATAGTGCGAGGCACAGCAACACACTGTCAAGCGCTCTCTGATCGGCGTACTATTCCGATGCACCGTACTGAGGGAAATGTATGACTACCAGCCGCCGTGATCTATTGACCGCCGCGTTGGCGGCGGGAGCTGTGGTGACCACGGATAGCGCCCATGCTCAAGGACATGACCATAACCATGACCATGACCATAACCATAAACATAAACACCAGGATGCACCCTCCGACCCAGCGCTTCGAGTTAAGGCACTGGAGTCACTACTGGTGGCAAAAGGTTTGGTAGATCGTGCCGCTGTAGATGCGCTGATTGACACCTATGAGCACAAGGTAGGGCCGCGCAACGGTGCGCGCGTAGTCGCGCGAGCCTGGTCTAATTCTGCGTACAAACAACGCTTATTGACCGATGCCGATTCTGCAATTGCCGAATTAGGATACGGAGGACTACAGGGAGAGCATATGGTGGTCGTGGAGAACACAGCCGACGTGCATAACCTCGTCGTATGTACGCTCTGCTCCTGCTATCCGTGGCCGGTACTGGGCCTGCCGCCCCACTGGTACAAGTCCAATGCCTACCGCTCGCGATCAGTGATCGATCCGCGCGGTGTCTTGCGCGAATTCGGGCTGGAAATCGGCCAGAATGTCGCAGTGCAGGTTTGGGACAGCACTGCGGAACTCCGCTACCTAGTGCTTCCCGAGCAGCCGAACGAGAGCGCCGGCTGGACTGAGGAGAAACTGGCGACGCTGGTAACGCGCGACGCGATGATAGGAGTTGCGAAGATCGCTTCACCTGTCGGCGGGAAGCGCGCATGAACGGTGTGCATGACCTGGGCGGCATGCAAGATATGGGTGCCATCACACCCGAAAAGAGCGAGCCGGTCTATCACGCCGCCTGGGAAGGACGCGCCTATGGACTCACTCGCGCCATGGGCGGTTGGCACTTGTGGAATCTTGACGCGGTACGCTACCAGCGTGAATTGATTGCACCGGCCGACTATTTCCGAATGAGCTATTACGAGCGTTGGATTGAAGGTTTATTGGAGCTGATGCTCAAGAACAAACTGGTCACACGCACTGAAATCGACAGCGCTCGACCCGCTGCGCATACTGCCAAGCGGACGCCGACATTTACCGCCGACAAAGTCCCCGCCTTTGTTGCGAAGGGGGTGCCAGCACGGCGTAGTGTCACCGTTGCGGCAAATTTTCGGGTGGGGCAGCAAGTGCGCGCGCGCAATTTGAACCCCGTAGGACATACGCGTCTGCCACGTTATGCTCGCGGCAAGATCGGAACCGTCGATCGGGACCATGGTGTCTTCGTGTTCCCGGATACTAACGCGTTATTTCTCGGTGAAAAACCTCAACACGTGTATTCAGTGCGCTTTGCCGCACGCGAACTGTGGGGTGAGCAGGCGAGCCAACGCGACGTTGTATACATTGATTTGTGGGACGACTATCTTGCTCCCGCCTGAATTAGACCTATTGTTTGAGAATCTGGCGGTTTTACAGCGTATTCCGCGCGATGATGGCGGCCCAATATTCGCTGAACCTTGGCAAGCGGAGGCCTTCGCGCTGGCCGTGCGATTATCGGCGCAAGGGTACTTCACGTGGAAGGAATGGGCATTCACGTTAGCAGATGAACTGCAAACGGCGGTGGCGAAAGGCGAGCCGGATGATGGCGCGCACTACTATCACTATTGGCTCGTGGCTCTTGAACGGCTAGTGGTCGCGAAAGGCTTATTCGACGCGGCCACTTTGCTTGAGCGCAAAGAAGCGTGGGCCGCAGCATATCAACGGACCCCGCACGGCAAGCCGGTTGAATTGCGGGCCGAGCTCGACGTTTAAGTCGGACATCTTAACGTTCAAACTTAGTCGACAAAATTATCGACGAAGTCGTGCGCTCCACGCCATCCAATCCACCAATACGATCAATCACCTCATCCATCTCCGCCACCGACGCCGACGCCGCCACCGCTATCAAATCCACATCACCGCTCACCGAATGCAGCACCCGCACCTGAGCGATCCCGCGCAAAGCCGCCGTCACCGCCCGCGTCTCTTTGGGACCCACTTTGATCATCACATGAGCACGCACCGCGCCCAATCCATGTTCAGGCGCCAAGCGCACTCCAAATCCCACAATCACCCCCTCGCGCTCTAGCCGCTCTATCCGACTCTGTACGCTGGTTCGGGACCGACCCACCAGACGTGCCAATTGCGCGGTCGAGGCACGGCCGTCCTCCCGCAACGCGTTAATCAGCTTTGCATCAATGGCGTCCATATCATTTCGCCTATTAAGCCCTACATAATGACTATTATAGCCCTAATAAACGACGAAAATTACCCTACCTTTCGCAAGTCATCCCATCGAAAATAGGAGGTCAGCGTTAGGCAACCAAGCGATCGGAACATCACATGAAAAATATCGTTATCGTCGGCGCCGGCAAAATCGGCTCTATGATTGCAGAACTCACTGCAGGCTCAGAAGATTACTCGGTGACTGTCATCGACCGCTCGCAGCAGCAATTGGATCGCCTTGAGACCGCCCTGGCCATCACCAAGGTCGCCATGGATATCACCGATAGCGACAAGCTCACCAAAACCTTGACGGGCAAATTCGCAGTGTTAAGTGCCGCCCCGTATCACGCCACACGGCTCATCGCCGAGTCCGCGAAAGCAGCGGGCGCCCATTATTTGGACCTAACCGAAGATGTCGCCAGCACCCGCGTGGTCAAACAGCTCAGTCTGAACGCCCGCACCGCCTTTATTCCACAATGCGGTTTAGCGCCCGGGTTCATCACCATCGTTGCCAGCGACTTAAGCGCGCGTTTTGACGAATTGCACGATGTACGGATGCGCGTCGGCGCATTGCCTAAATTTCCCAGCAATTCACTGAACTACAATTTAACTTGGAGCACCGACGGCGTCATCAACGAATACTGTGAGCCATGCGAGGCCATCGTCAATGGCCAACTACGCGAGACGCAACCCCTCGAAGAATGCGAAGAGTTCTCACTGGACGGCTGCAAATACGAAGCGTTCAATACTTCCGGCGGCCTAGGCACTCTATGCGAAACCCTGGCCGGTAAAGTTCGTAATCTTAACTACCGTACCATCCGCTATCCCGGTCATGCGGCCATTATGAAAACACTGCTGCATGATCTAAGACTGCGTGATCGCCGCGATGTATTAAAAGATATTTTAGAAAACTCGGTCCCAGTGACCTCGCAAGACGTAGTTATTGTTTTCGTCACAGTCAGCGGCAAACGCGGCGGTCAGCTAATCCAAGAAACCTACGCCAATAAAATTTATTCGGCGTCGATTGGCGGTCGTGTCCGCAGCGCCATCCAAATCACTACTGCAGGCGGAATCTGCGCCGTTCTCGACATGTTGGCACAAGGCACTCTTCCGCAAGCGGGACTCATCAAACAAGAAGACATCAAACTACCCGCGTTCCTGGCCAATCGTTTCGGTCGCTGCTACGCGAGCTCGTCGACCGCGTAAGCACCGGTCGCTAAGCGTCCAACCAGAGGTTATGGTTTGCTGTCGCTAAATCATGACGTGACAAAGAGTTGACGTACCGCAAATATCGCTCAATATTAGCGTTATGAATAGGGAACTCGCCGATAACGCCACCAACGACAATAGTATTTTTGTTATCACCTTGTGCGTTGCCAACGTGCCAATGCCGCTTCGCGTACCTTTTGTACACGAATTGGTATGTTTTTCGGTATTTCGCTCACGCACGATTCAAGGTGGCGACGATATTTTTCGGTTACATGTGGGCTATTTTGATTCGGAAGCCGGAGCTCGAGAGGCGTTAAAAGTAGTACAGCCCTATTTCCCGGAGGCCACAGTATCACCCGCACCCAATAGCGCGCTCAGCTCACTTGATGACACCCTAAACACATCGTTCCAAATGCTTAAGACCGCACATGCCCGAGTGGTTTCTGCGGGGGAACGACCCTCATCGCCGGCCGACCAATCGCTACAACCCGAAATGCAACAGCGCTTTATAGTCCAATTGGACTGTTCAGCCACGCCGATCGAATCAGGTTCGGTTCGACACTTGACGCTATTTCGTACCCACATGCTATATACGGTGTGTGTGATGCACGCGGGGAATCGCCAGCACGGTTTAAGACTAGGATTTTTCGATGATCTCGCTAAAGCTCAAAGGCTCGCCGATATAGTGCGCAGGGAATACCCACGGGCGATTGCACTACCCGTTAGCCACCGCGAATACACCCGAGCGGATCAAATGACGCGCCAGCGTGCGCTGAAAACACTGGCAACATTTGACTGTCTTGCTACTAACAGTAGGGTTACAAATAACGAACCGTTCATGCCAGTGTCATTTTCATTTGACGAAATTCACCGACAGGTGTATGTCAACGCCCCGCTTTGATCAATAAGCCGGTTTTCAAGGAGCCACTGCCGCGCATCCAAAGCGTCTTCGGCAAACCACCGAGCGGTACTGCCCAGCCTAAAACTGTAACCCCACGCATCCATATCGCGAAACATTCGTTCGCGCCCAACATTCGCTAAAGCACAGCCCAACAGAATTTGTAGATAGCACACCGCACTCTCTTCCGCATCATCGCCCCCAGCGTCTCGATCCAGCCCCACGCGACGTTCGGGCGTCATACAAATAAAATGCGCACCCTCGTGCAACACCGAATGTATCGGAGTATCCATCCGTGCAAATAACTTTGCACCTTGTAGTCCAGCCTCACGATCACCCCAATAAGACCCCGGAATTACCGCTTCGGGCGTGACTAACGACAACTCCAAACCGTAGCGATGCAATAGCAACGCAATTGCAACCCGATCAAGGGAGTTGACTAATAGCAACGATTTCTCAAATTTGTCGAGGAACGCGTAAATAACCGCCAGAGACTATTTCAAGCTATTCAGTTGACGCATCACAATGCTCACCAAATCAATCGCCATCTGGCCACGCAGAATATCCGCTTCATGCTCTTTAGCAAGCAAGGCATTCTCAGCAAAACTAAAATCACGCGACAATTGAATTTTCTTTGCAGGTAGAATTTCTTGGGTTCCTTCCTTCACCCCGAATGTGACCGTATAGGTGAGTTGGTACTCGGTTGGAATATTTGCCGCCGACACCGACAATACTCGCTGCACGACCTGATCCTGCGTAACCTCTATTATCGCGCTAGCACCTTCCATATTCGGCATGAGGTGCGCGTCATTGCTCTTAAGTCTTCGTTCAAACTCGCGCGCAAAATCCGTATAAGGATCCTTAACCGATAGATAAGGGTGCGCCATCATCGGCGGCAGTGGTTCACTCCCCGCGAGTCGAAAGCCACACCCCACCAGCGAGCAAGTTACGCCCAAAAGGCAAGCGGCTAACCACAATGACCTCTGCGCAAGTTGCACCAACATTACTCGCGTTTTTTGAATATCAGGCGTCATGAATAATCTACACGACGATATTAACGAGCTTGCCGGGTACCACGATCACTTTACGAATAACCGCTTTGCCCACAAATCTTTGCACATTCGCATCATTAATTGCGGCCTCCCGGACTTGCGCCTCTACCGCGTCGACCGCCACCAAAATACGTCCGCGCAATTTGCCATTCACCTGCACGACTAACTCAATAGTGGATTGCTCCAGGGCCAGCGAGTCAACACTGCGCCATGGCTCATCAATCAACATCGTGTCATGCCCCAGTGATTTCCACAGTGCATGAGTGACATGGGGAATAATTGGCGACAACGACAGCACCGCAATTTCCAAAGCTTCCTGCACGACAGCTCGATTTCCAGCTTGTGGCAGATGATTTTCCGCTCGCGACCCCTCCGAAAATTTACCCAGTGCATTCAAGAGTTCCATAACCGCCGCAATCGCGGTATTAAAAATCTTTCGACGCCCAATATCATCCGTCACCTTTGCCAGAGTCTGATGAGCCTGACGCCGAATGGCACGCTGACCCTCCGTCAACGCACCCCCGTCAAACACACCTATCAAGCCTACATCATGTACCACCACCGACCCTGCTGCCACATGATCGTAGACGGCTTTCCATAAACGCTTGATGAACCTAAACGCGCCTTGCACTCCTTCATCCGACCATTCCAATGTTTGCTCGGGAGGAGCCGCAAACATCGTGAAAAGCCGCGCAGTATCCGCACCAAACATATCCACCAACGACTGGGGATCAACGCCGTTATTCTTAGACTTCGACATCGTCACCACGCCGCCCGATTCGACTGCCGCACCATCCGCCCGCAGTACCGCCGTACGTGCGCCGGATTGCGCATCGACACTTACAGCGACATCAGCAGGATTGAAATACTCGACGCGACCAGTGGCGGGTTTGCGGAAAAAGACTTCGTTTAACACCATACCCTGGGTGAATAAATGCGCGAAGGGCTCTTTAAACGGGACCGCACCCAATTCATTTAATACTCGCGTCCAAAAACGCGAATACAGGAGATGCAATATCGCATGTTCAATACCACCGATATACTGATCTACCGGCAGCCAATAGCGCACCCTCGAATCGAGCATCGCGTGTTCATTGTCGTTACATGCAAACCTCAGGTAGTACCAAGAAGAATCCACAAAAGTATCCATGGTATCCGTTTCGCGACGCGCGGCTGTACCGCACTTAGGGCATTTACACGCTAAAAATACCTCGTTTTTTAGCAAAGGATTGCCACTACCATCGGGCACCAAATCAACCGGCAATACCACCGGCAGATCGGCGTCCGGTACCGGCACTGTTCCGCAATCCGGGCAGTGGATCACCGGAATAGGACAACCCCAATAGCGTTGTCGCGAAATACCCCAGTCCCGCAATCGCCAGGTAGTTTGTTTATCGCCGAGCGACTTGGCGGTCAGATCAGCTGTAATAGCGTCGACCGATTCCTGGAAGGTCAACCCATTGTAGACGCCAGAATTAACGCAGCGACCATGCTCCGCATACCACGGCGCCCACGCTTCCATTGAGTAAGTCTGGCCCTCCACATCAATCACCGGCACGATGGGCAGAGCGTATTTTTTGGCGAAGGCAAAATCTCGCTCATCATGTGCAGGAACCCCCATGACCGCTCCTTCGCCATAACTCATGAGTACATAGTTGCCGACCCAAACAGGCACCGCCGCGCCACTCAATGGATGCTGTACAAACAATCCTGTGGGTGCCCCTTTCTTCTCCTGAGTCGCCATATCGGCTTCTATGGACGAACCCCGACGACACTCGTCAATAAAGGCCGCGAGTCCCGGAGTGAACTTAGCAGCATGCGTTGCCAAGGGATGCTCAGCCGCTACCGCGCAAAAAGTCACCCCCATGAGTGTATCGACTCGCGTGGTGAAAACCCGGAGCTGATGCTTTTCCCCCGCGAGTTCGTAAGGAAATGCGAGCCTGACTCCCTCGCTGCGACCAATCCAATTGGCCTGCATAGTGCGTACTCGCTCAGGCCAGCCTTGCATATCGCCCAATGCTGACAATAGATCTTCGGCGTAAGCCGTGATCTTAAGGTAATACATGGGAATTTCGCGCTTCTCAACCAATGCACCCGTGCGCCACCCCAGGCCATCGATCACTTGCTCGTTAGCCAGTACCGTCTTATCGATGGGGTCCCAATTCACCACACCGGTTTTCTGATAAGCGATGCCTTTTTCCAACATGCGCAGAAACAACCACTGATTCCAGCGGTAGTATTCCGGCCGACAGGTCGCAAGCTCACGACTCCAGTCCAAGGCGAACCCCAAAGACTTCAGTTGCTGCTTCATGTAGGCGATATTCTCGAAGGTCCACTTTGCCGGGGGCACGCCATTCGCCATGGCTGCATTCTCAGCCGGCAAGCCAAACGCATCCCAGCCCATCGGCTGCAACACGTTTTTACCATTCATGCGCATAAAGCGACTGAGTACATCGCCTATGGTGTAATTGCGTACATGCCCCATGTGCAAGCGACCGCTGGGGTACGGGAACATCGACAAGCAATAATACTTGTCCCGGCCCTCCTCTTCGTGGGCCTCAAAACAGCGCTGCTCGTTCCAGTATTTTTGTGCTTCCGCCTCGACGACGGCTGGCTCGTATTTCTCTTGCATTTAGCAGCAAGAATACCCGAGATGGAGCGTTGCGGTGCGCCGAAATGTTCGCTACCCATAAAGCCATGAGTTCATTGACTAATCAACAACCCATCTAGCGAACCGTCGGTAAACGACTGTCCCGAGACGGACAGGCTCTGACCACCCAAAATAGGGCCGCAATGACATCGCTCGCCCAATATTACACGCGCGCTCCGAAGGGCCTATTCCGCTATTTTAGCGCCGCACAAATGCACGACGATCGACAGCGCTGGACGGTCGAGGCAGTGCTGGCGCGCATTAGTGACTGAATACACCCACCCCGCTACCTGGGAGGATGGGAGGAAGTAAATACTGTCGCGCGCCATTAAAAAGACGCGGGTGTTGGATATGCGTTGGTAGGTGGCTAGGCAATTGCGGCGCACGGTTTTAATCGTTTATCTGAGGACATTGATATTCTAGTTAACCCTTCGGCCGATAACTCGCGCCGCTGGATATTGGCGCTCTCAAAATTACCCGATGGCGCCGCCAGCAAGCTATTGGCAACGCCCGACGTATTTGCCGAAGACAGTCTCTATGCAATACGAATCAATGATGAATTTACGGTTGATGTTATGCCCTCGATTGCAGGGCTGACCTGGGTAGCCATGCAACCCCATATCACCAGCATTGCGATAGCAAGCGCATAGCGTGAACTCGCCTTTAGCCTCAGCCCGCGTTTGGATCAGTCTCTAAAACTGCGCCGAAAATTCCTTCGCCGCCACTACTCCTTGTTTGCGCCACACGGCTTTACCGTTTTTGTAGACCAGGTAAGTGGGCAGCCCCGCAACACCCAATTCCTTAGCAATAGCGGTTTGTTCACCGCCATCAATCTTGACCAATACAAAACGCGAGCCATCGGTGCTCTTCAGCGAATCGATTACGGGAGCCATCTTTTTACAAGGCGGACACCAATCCGCGCTAAAATCGACTAACACGGTTTTATTTGCGGGAATCCGCGCGAGATATTCTTGCATGGTAATTTGTTTGACCTCCGCCGCTTGCTCAAGCGGTTTACCCGCTTGTTTCCAAGCATTTACACCGCCCGACAGGTTATAAGCCGTATAGCCATTTTTATTCAGCCATTCGGTTGCCGCTCCGCTTCTCCCGCCTGACAAACAATAGGTATACACGGGTTTATTCTTATCAAGTGCCGCGGCTCGCTCCTGAAATTCAGCTTCATTGGTCCAATCGGCCAGCATCGCACTCTTAAGATGTCCCGACTGGTACTCGCCTGGCGTGCGAACGTCTAGAACTTGAATATTGGACTGCCCCACCGCTTTTTGAAAATCATCTACGGTTAAATTTGTTGCTTGAGCGGCAGCTAAGCTATTCAAAGCGGTGCCCACCAATCCGACCAAAATCGTCGTAATAAATCGCATCATGGAACTACCCTCTGTTGCTTAAGTTCTTCTCATTATACACCGAGCTTGCCGCGCACTCCTTGGCTGATGTCATACGCGCTCACGTGGTGGAAGATTGATTTGGAAAAAACCGTGCGTTAATGTGCATGTGCGAACGAAGGGTCAGAGCGCTTTTAAGCGCTCTGAAAGGCAAACCAATGCACTCACAGCCCTCTCGATTCACTCTCTATTCGGGCCCCTTCAGCATATTTGGCGCCAAGGCGCAAATCGCTGCGCTTGATCTGCGCTTGAGAAGGGTCTGTATTTCGACCTGATCATGGTGGCGCATGACACTCATCTCGATTATAGCCCCAAGCACCCCAAGGTGTTGCGCGTCAATCGCAAAGGGCAGGTGCCGGTGCTAGTCCACGGTAGTCTCGAAATGTTCGATTCGACCCAGATTTTCGAATATCTGGAGGATCTCCAGCCAACGCTGCCAAGATGAATAGGCGCAGACGGCTGCAGGAAGTCGAAACCGCAATTGTGCGCGAGGCGTAAGCATTACACGACAGCCGAAGTTGTATCGTCCGCGATTGTTTAAATTTTAACAAAGGTGCCAAAAGTCTCACTGGATTTCTGCTTCGATCGAAAAGGCGCGCGAGTTATGGATAAAGGGATACTCACAATGACCCTGCACAAGGGAAGTTCCGGCTGGCGCATACGCGGATAACTGTGGTCGGACCAGTCATGCTGGTCTGGAGCGATCACTGCTTGATCGCGCTCAGCAGTTCACCCGGTATGCGCATATTGACTCGCGCTTCTTTGGCGGCAAATTCAAACTGCGTCGTCTTCAAGACGGAAAGATCATAGCGAGTAAGGTCGCTGCCGGCGACAAACTGCTCGACCGTGACGCCGTGACGCCGTGCTTGAGGCACTTCTCGCGGTTCCCGTCATCCCAGTTGAATCCGCCGACCGTCTCAGTTATGCAGCTAGAATAGACCGTGTATGTACAAATCTCCATACACTAGACTGTGCGTTGCTATTGTCTCCGAACGCAATGGCATCGCCTTCCGAAAGACTGGTCTGTAGCGGTCACTTTTCAGAACTCACCGGCCGGAGTTGGCCCACTCGCGCAACGTAACGCTACACTAGCCGACTAGCCTTGAGTGCGCCTCCCGTATGCTCGCGGCTTTTGTATACGCTTCGCGCTCATAGGGGCTATTGATATAGCCGCGTAAGCACGACCACAGATATTTAAAATAGGTCATACCATCAGCAAATTGCGCCACATGAGTCATTTCATGCGCCAGCAGCTCGATGCCCTCTAGCGTACCCGCTTGGTAAGCCCCTACCCGCATGTAAATGTGATGCCTCAGTGTCACCGCGGCATAGCGCCACAGTAACCACCACGGTACCCGATTCTCGTGTAGCACGACAGACGCCAACAATTCAGCTGGAAAATGTTCCAGCAGTGCATTAGTTTCCGAAACGTTAAGCGAACGACCCTGCTTATGCACCGCCACTCCCGCGTTTACCCACGCGCGCGCCGCCACAGCGCAACACACAACATTAACAGTGCCCCAACTACCACCGGATAATTACCCACGCGCGCATACGGCGTCAGGCCGATCATCGGTTGTACTTCCGCACGCAGTACCGCCTCTTGAAATTGCGGCAAGCGAGCGACAATCTCACCACGCGGGCCGATAACCGCCGTGATGCCATCGTTGGCCGCCCGCACTAAATAACGCCCCGCCTCAAGCGCCCGCATGCGCGCAATTTGCAAATGCTGATGCGGTGCCGTCGAATCCCCATACCAGGCATTATTCGTAATATTGATCAGCAAGGTGGCCTCACGCAACACCTGCAATTGCGCAGCGCCATAGGCATCTTCATAGCAAATTGTGAGTCCCAATTTTTGCCCCGCCGCGCGCAGTACCGGTTGATTCTCCTCGCCCGGCGTCATATCGCTGTACGGCAAATTCCGCAAGCGCATCCAGGTACGAACAAAAGACGGCACTGGAAAATACTCCCCAAAAGGCACTAGACGGCGTTTGTAGTACCAACCATTACCCGCATCGCTCAACACTAATAGCCCGTTACGATACTCCTCGCTACCCGGTTGATAGTGTAACAATCCAATCGCAAATTCAGCCCCATGGCGCCGTCCCGCCGCTTGCAAAGCTTGCAGGTAATCTTGAATATCATTCGCGAGTACCGGCAGCGCTGCCTCCGGCCATACAATTAGCTGCGCGCCCCAGGCAGAAGTGGTGAGATGCGAGTAACGCACCATCGTCGCCTCACGATTATTTTCCTGCCACTTTTCATCCTGGGAAACGGCACCCTGCACGGCCGCTACGCTAATTTTATTTCCAAGCGCGTGAGTCCATTCGCGTGCCCCCAATGTTGGCACTACGATTACTGCAACCAACACCCCCAAGGGAATTAAGCACTGACGGATACCGATGGGGCGGGTCCATAAAACGCTCAAGGCCACCGCTGCAAAGGCCGCCGCAAAAGTCACTCCATACACACCGAGCACCGGCGCTAGTCCAGCAAGCGGCGAGTCTATGAACGCATAACCGATACTCAACCACGGAAAGCCACTTAAGAACCAACCGCGCAGCCATTCCAACAGCAACCATAACGCGGGCAACACCAGCCAATTACGCGTCGCACTGGGCTTAAGCCAAAACCGATTCGCGATATAGCACAGCGCCGCCGGATAAAAAGTCATGAGGGCGACCAATCCCGCTTGCAGGATAAGCGTGAGCCAAATAGGCACCAACCCAAATATATGAATGCAGGTGTAGAGCCAATAAGTACCGAAAGCGAAAAAACCCACGCCAAAGGCCGCACCGATCAACGCCGCGCGCCGCCTCGGCACTCCGCGAATCAATATAAATAGTGCCGCCGGAGCAAGCACCGCAACCGGCCACCAGCCGAACGGGGCAAAACTCAAATTGAGCGTAGCTCCCGCGACGAAGGCTGCGGCGCAACGGCCGCGCCAATCAATGCTCAAGTCACAGACTCTTGCGCCGGTGGCTCAATGTCGACCGGCGTAATCACCCGCAACAAATCAATTCGTCGCCGGTCCGCGCGCAATACTCGAAACTCCAATTTTGACGCCTGAATGGTTTCACCACGGCGCGGCAAGCGTTTAAACGCCTGCATGATCAACCCACCGATCGTGTCGTATTCCTCGTCGGAAAATTTCGTTGCAAAATACTGATTAAAATCCGCGATCGGCGTCAAGGCACGTACCGTGAATTCCCGCGGCGCTTCTTTGCGAATTGCCTGATCATCTTCGACATCGTGCTCGTCATCAATCTCGCCCACAATCTGTTCAATCACATCTTCAATGGTCACAAGACCACACACGCCACCATATTCATCCACCACCATTGCAATATGATTGTGGCTACGTCTAAATTCTTTAAGCAACACGTTAAGCCGCTTGCTCTCCGGTACAAACACCACCGGGCGCATGTATTCGCGAATCTCGAATGGATCTTCGCCCGCAGCATGCAACCTCAATAAATCCTTCGCGAGCAAAATTCCTAGTATCTCGTCGCGATCCTCACCGATCACCGGGAAGCGCGAATGCCCAGACTCGACCACTAGTTCCACTAATTTATCGGGCGATTCATCGCGTTCAACGAACACCATCTGAGAGCGCGGCACCATGATATCGCGCACCTGCATATCCGCAACCGCTAACACCCCTTCCAACATCACGAGCGCGTCGCCGTCAAATAGTCCTCGCTCGCTGGCCTCGCGCAAGCCCTCGATCAACTCCGCCAAATCACGCGGCTCACCCGACATGGATTGCGTGATTCGCTTTAACCAGCGGCTCGTGCCACCTTGTGACTGATCTGACATGGGCTGCTAGGATACTCGATCAGACATACGGGTCGGAAAATTCAAGCCGATCAAGGATTTGAACCTCCAGTTTAGCCATTTTTCGCGCCTCAAGCGCCTTTTCGTGATCAAACCCGCGCAGATGCAGTACCCCATGTACGGTCATATGCGCCCAGTGCGCGCGCGCTGCTCGGCCCGCGGCCTTAGCCTCTCTATCCACCACAGGAGCGCATATAACCAGTTCGCCTAAGGAACAACGCCCATTAGGAAGGACCCCGACCCCCGCAAAAGACAAAATATTGGTGGGTCGATCTTTATGCCGATATTGTAAGTTCAGTCGACAACTACGCCGCGCTCCCACCACTCGAATAGATAAATCCACCGGCACTTTTTGTGCTGTCCCCAGCAATGCTGCCATCGCCCACACCCGAAAGGCCTGTGGACTGGGCACCCACGGCCGTCGAGCGGCGTAGCTTACATCCAGATCCAATACCGAATTAACCATTATCGTCGGGGGAACTCGCCTCATAGGCCTGCACTATCCGTTGCACCAGCGGATGGCGCACGACATCCCGCGAACTAAACATCGTGAATGCAATACCCTGTACGCCGCGCAATATATCAATCACGGTGCGTAATCCCGACTGCTTCGAACTCGGCAAATCGATTTGCGTAATATCACCGGTCACTACCGCTTTGGAACCGAAACCAATACGCGTCAAAAACATTTTCATTTGCTCGTTGGTGCTATTTTGCGCTTCGTCCAAGATGACAAAAGAATCATTCAGTGAGCGGCCACGCATAAAAGCCAAGGGTGCCACTTCGATGACATTGCGCTCGATTAATTTCGCCACCCGCTCAAAGCCCAACATTTCGTACAAAGCGTCATACATGGGCCTAAGATACGGGTCTACTTTTTGCGAAAGATCCCCCGGCAAAAAACCCAAACGTTCGCCCGCTTCGACCGCCGGGCGCACCAACACAATTCGCCGCACCTTTTCGGATTGCAATGCCTCCACCGCACAGGCTACCGCCAAATAGGTCTTACCGGTCCCTGCTGGGCCAATGCCAAAGGTTAGATCGTGAGTGCGCACGTTGGTGAGGTACTCGGTTTGATTAATGCCACGCGCACGAATTGCACCACGCGCAGTACGCACCTTCATCTCATCCTTCGCGTCTGTTTCAGCACTCGCATCCGCGGCGGCTTCGCCTTGCATATGCAATTCTTGTAAAGCCATATGCACCGCCTCCTCATCGATCGGCTCACGCTGTGCGCGAGCATATAAATTCAGCAATACAGATTCCGCACGCTTAATCACGCCAGGCAATCCGACCAAATGAAAGGAATTTCCGCGTCGCTTAATTTCCAGGCCGAGCCGCGTCTCGATTAATTTCAGGTGCGCGTCCAGTGGCCCACACAGCTCTATTAGGCGACTATTGTCTGCCGGTATCAGCAATACTTCGTGTGTGGCTGCACCCCTCAAGCTTGCGCTGCTCACGAGGTTGAATCAGCCACTAAGCGCCCGCGTAAAGAATTAGGCATCGCTTCAGTAATCATGACATCCGCAAATTTATTGATAAGAGTCTCTCGCTCGGCATCGGACACATCAAAATTGACCCACCGATTGTTATCGGTACGTCCCGCAAGTTGTAATGGATTGCGTTTGGCGGGCCGCTCCACCAACACCCGCTGACGACTCCCCACCATGGTGGCTGAGATCGCGCGCGCCTGGCTATTTAATCGCTGTTGCAAAAGTTCGAGGCGCTGTTGTTTCACCGCATGCGGGACTTCATCCGGTAAGAACGCCGCCGGCGTACCGGGACGACGGCTATAAAGAAAGCTATACGACTGATCGAAGCCAATATCGGCAATCAAATTTAATGTCGCCACGAAATCCTCGGCGGTTTCGCCCGGAAATCCCACGATAATATCCGTAGAAATACAAATATCCGGGCGTACTGCCCGCAATTTCCGAATCTTTTGTTTGTATTCAAGCACCGTGTGGCCGCGCTTCATCGCGCTTAGAATACGATCTGAACCAGTTTGCACCGGTAGATGCAAAAAATTATTAAGCTTTGGCACATTGGCATACGCTTCAATCAAGCTATCGTTAAAGTCCAGCGGATGCGAAGTGGTAAAGCGAATGCGCTCGACACCTTTAATACCGGCCACATAATGAATTAGAGTTGCCAGGTCGGCCTGGGCCGCATCCGCCATAGGTCCCGCATAGGCATTGACGTTTTGCCCTAGCAAGGTAATCTCTCGCACGCCTTGAGCCGCCAAACCTTGCACTTCGCGTAACACTTGTTCGAAGGGTCTGCTAATTTCTTCACCGCGCGTAAAAGGCACCACACAAAAAGTGCAGTACTTACTACACCCTTCCATGATTGACACAAATGCAGTCGCACCCTCGGCACGCGCGGCGGGTAGATGATCGAATTTCTCGATCTCGGGGAAGCTAATGTCAATTTGCGGGCGACCACTCGCTTTCAGCCCCTCCATCATGTCCGGCAAGCGGTGCAAGGTCTGAGGTCCAAATACGAGGTCTACGAAGGGCGCGCGTTTGGCGATGCCCTCGCCTTCTTGCGACGCCACGCACCCCCCCACGCCGATTACTAGGTGCGGCCGCTGCTGCTTAAGAAGTCGCCACTCCCCTAGCAGAGAAAAAACTTTCTCCTGAGCTTTCTCACGCACGGAGCAGGTATTGACCAACAACACGTCGGCCTTGACCGGGTCATCGGTTAAAGTCATGCCATGCGAGCCTCGAAGTACATCCCGCATTTTGTCGGAATCATACTCATTCATCTGGCAACCGAAAGTTTTTATGTATAAAAGACCAGGCATAGATTCTCGAATAAAAGAAAACGCTAATTAAGGAAGACTAAGATACTAGGAACCAGGGCAATACGCGAAGTTCTCAATATTGGCGGCCCCTGGGTGTTACGGATTACCGAATGGGTATCGGTATTTGGCAGCCGGGAAAGGTCGATAACCTAACCGATTTTTCGTGACGAGGGGGAGGGAGGGGTCAATTCGCAAGGGTACCCGCTACTTCGGCCACTTCCTAGCCGTCGAGGGCCCATACTAAGCAAATGGGTGATTTGCTTGCATCAACGCGCTGCCAAACACAATCACAGCGTCGCAAAGGACTATCGTACCGTGTACCAATTAATCGGGAAATAGTGAGGGCTCCATGTATGGGAAAAACCGTAATTGCCGTAATCGCATGTATTGCGCTGGCGCTACCGGCGCTGTCACTTGCCGAGAATAAATCGACCGACTCGCGCGGTAAACCAAAATCTTTTGTTCCTCACCCGCATAAAAAACATGCAATCTATGGAGCGCCTATTCAACGCGCTATTTTGGGTCGCACGAAAACTTCGCAGCACAAAAATATGAGGAAAAAGCAAACCTCTTCGCGAGCAGCCAGGCCAGCACGATCTGCGCCCACGTGATGCTCTTGCGCGACGCTTAAGGGGGTTTGACCGCAGGCTGAGCCGTCACCAAACCTTCGGCGGTCAATTGCTCGAATGCCACTTGTTCTAAATCGGCAATCTGTTTGTGCGACAACCCAAAATCAATTCCGGAGCGCTCGTTACGCCCTAGTAATCTTGGATCCAACCCAGTGACGCCGCCGAAAATCACCAACGATTCCAAATAGGAACCGTAAACACTGGCGTGATAGTGGTCACTCGACCATAGATTCATACGACCACCCACATTTCTTCGATAAGGATTAGCCACCGCCAATCCCGCATGAATTGCGCGCAGCCAAGACTCGCCGACGGGGAGTATCGCCGTATTGACGTTCCCGATCGCCGCTGCGGCCATATTGTAGCCCCCACGAACATCGCTCGCCATCGTTTCAATCGATTTTCCGAACCACGCGCCCTTGGCATCGTACACTTGATCGGCGCGCGGCCACGTCGCCATCAAGCGCAATTTGATCTCGGGATTTTTGGATCGCAGCAACGCAGCCATCTGCCTGGCGCTGTCGACCAGTACGGCGGGATTGCCGGGCCGATTTTCATCCAAAGTACTGTAGCCCTGCATAACCACGTTATTCCAGGTTTTCTGCTCAATCACATCGCGTTTATAAGCGAGATGCCAATCAAGACCGACGCCTGGATGGGTCTCCAAGTAAACATCGTATTTCAGGTTCAGTTGAGTGGCAAAGGACTTAAACAGCGCGGGTATTCCACCTATCGGCTCGTGGTTGAGGTCGGTAACGGAACTGGCAAGATAGGTTTGCGCGGTGGATCCGCCCGCAAAAGTGAAACTATTGCCGATGAATAGAATGCTGTTGGTAGCGGCGCTAGCTCCCATCAGCAGCAGTCCAAGAAAATCGTGCATTTAAAATGCCTTGCGCCTTATTCCCACCAACCGTCTCGCATTTTGTAGTGTACCGCTTTCATCATCATTCTATGCGCTCGCAATTCTTTCGCCCACCGCACGGATTTCAGTAGAGCATCGCTACACGTCCATTCCCAACCATTTTTCGTCTAAAAATCTCCAAGATCACTGCGCCATATTTGCAAATCAACAGGTTGCCGAATTCGCAATCCGCACGGCTGGCGCTCGTTCAAACTGCTTCAGATTATTTGTGACCAGTGTCAAGCATAGGCTACGTGTATGTGCTGAAATGTAAAGATCATTGATCCCTATCTTACCCACCGAGCAGATACTCAACCATGACCATACGCGAAGTTCTCAAAATGGGCGATCCCCGACTGCTACGGGTCGCCGAGCCGGTATCCTCATTTAGCAACCCGGAACTTTCCGCTGTCCTTCAGGACATGCGGGATACCATGCGCGATCTTAATGGCGCCGGTCTCGCCGCTCCGCAAATTGGCGTTAATTGGCGGGTGGTCATTTTTGGCGTTGAGTCCAACCCACGCTACCCGGAAGCGGAGCCGGTGCCATATACGGAGCTCATTAACCCTACCCTGACCCCCATAGGCTCGAAACTTGAAGACGGCTGGGAAGGCTGCCTGTCGGTGCCTGGCATGCGCGGCTTGGTCCCTCGCTACCTGAAGCTTCGATATCAGGGTTTTGATGCGAGCGGGCAGCCCATCGATCGCACTGTGCGCGATTTCCATGCCCGCGTGGTGCAACACGAGGTCGACCACCTGGACGGCATCCTATATCCACGCCGCATTCGCGATTTAACCCAATTTGGCTTTAGCGAGGCTCTGTTTCCGGGCGAGGAGCTTGAAGACGATTGAGCCTCCGCTGATTCGGCATGTGCGCGCCCACAGTTTCGGAAAACG
>JAYVYN010000034.1:0-17754 GCA_043784265.1 Gammaproteobacteria bacterium
GGCGCGGGCTAGGCCGAAATACAATACCGAAGCGATCGAGGTCATAGCGCGCAGCGCCGGCATGCATCATTTCCACCGCACAACAGGCGAGCCCAAAAGTCATAGGCCAAAGCGAACCCGTGCGAGCCCAGTTGATCAAATTATCAACGGTGGTTACTTCCACTCCGCGCAAGCCGGAATCTGTAGAAATTTCTAATCCCACTCCAGCGCTCCTTTGCGGTAGTCATAAACCAATGCCACGACCAGCACTAGCGCAAATATCAACATCGCCAACAACCCAAAGGTTCCAATAACATGCAGGGATACCGCCCACGGAAAAAAGAAAGCAATTTCCAGATCAAAAACTATGAAAATTATGGCAACCAAATAGTAGCGCACGTCAAAGCGCATGCGCGAGTCTTCGAAGGCCTCAAATCCGCACTCGTAGGGTGATAATTTTTCAGCATCAGGACGATGCGGACCCGCTAACCAACCAATAGTAAACAATGCTAGCCCGAGCACTGTGCTGAGCCCCAAGAAAATCAAAATCGGCAAATACTGTCGCAGCATGTGGCGTCACAAACAATTATTCTTATCGATAATTGTAGCAGGCATGCCGCGCCGAGTAACGCCTACCCTACAATTTTCAAAACGAATGACCGATAATCAACACACCAAACAATTGGTGCCGACGGCCGGACTCGAACCGGCACAGGTTACCCCACTAGCCCCTCAAACTAGCGCGTCTACCAATTTCGCCACGTCGGCTTAAAATCATTTTTTTACGGGCACCGGCGCGGGAACTGAACCCGATGCGGCGGGCACCGGTGTCGCCGGCGTCACTGTAGGCGCCACACTCGGCTTTACAGCCGCTGCTGACCCACCAGCAGCCTGCGCTGCTCTCTCTAACACCGTCGTGGGTTCAGCGGTGGTCCGCGTGCCCAAGTAAGCCAGCGTTAAACTCGTACCAAAAAACATGGCCGCAAACACCGCGGTTAGTTTTGAGAATAATGTACTGGTGCCGCGCGCCCCGAACACAGTACCCGAGGCACCCGAGCCAAATCCGGCGCCAGCCTCCGCGCCCTTACCGCGCTGCAGAAGAACTAGACCGATGATCATCAGCGCCAGCAATATATGTATAACTAATATAAATCCACGCAACATAAGAAATCTCTCGCTAGCGAGCGGCCGCAGCCGCGCAAATCTGCTGAAACTCATCGGCGCTCAAAGCAGCGCCCCCCACTAACCCGCCATCCACGTCGGTCATCGAAAACAGCTCTGCGGCGTTGCTCGCTTTGACGCTACCCCCGTAAAGTATCCGTAACTCCCTGGCTATACTAGCATCTTGCGTCCCAATCCGGCCGCGAAGAAATGCGTGAACCGCCTGTGCCTGTTCTGGCGAGGCCGTGCGGCCCGTGCCGATCGCCCATACCGGCTCATAGGCCAGCACCGATCCTGCCAAAGCGCCAATTCCATGCATATTAATGACGGCATCCACTTGGCGTGCAACGACCCCCTCGGTGTTCCCCGTTTCGCGCTCCACCAGACTCTCGCCCACACATAAAACCGGTATTAGTCCAGCAGCCTGGGCGGCCGCAAACTTACGCGCCACCAAAGCATCATCTTCGCGATTCAGGTTGCGACGCTCTGAGTGTCCCACCAATGTATAGCGACAACCCACATCCTTCAGCATAGAGGCCGATACTTGACCTGTAAATGCGCCGGTGCTCTCAGCCGATACATCTTGCGCACCCACCGCAATCACCCCGTCTTGTAAGCGGCGGGCTGCATCCGCCAAATAGACGCTCGGAGGAAACACCACCATGTCGACCAGCCATTCTGCCTTCAGGCGTAAATCAAGTTCTGTGAGTAAGGCCGCATTAGCCGCTCGTGAACCGTGCATTTTCCAATTACCCGCGACCATTAGCCGACGCATAAACTACCTTTGGACGTTCGCCCCTGCGGGAAAGGCGGCGAAGAGTAGCCGCGTAGCGGCTTAACTGCAAGTGCAAACCTTAAGGCAAGTGCAAACCTTAGGTCGACCCACCGACGCGCGCTTTGGCGACCGCTTCCACCGCGGCTACAATTTCCTGGGCGCCTTTTTTGACTAAAGCAGCATCATAACCTTCAACCATAACCCTAATCAGAGGTTCGGTCCCTGAGGCTCGCAGCACGATCCGGCCCTTACCCTGAAAACGACGCTCCACCGCCTGGGCGACTTCGATTACCCTCGGTTCAGTGCTAGGGTCAAAACGTTGTGCCACGCGAACATTGAGCAAGACTTGCGGATATTTACGCATTCCCGCGGTTAATTGGGCCAGACCGGCACCCGACTCGCGCATGATGGCTAACACTTGCAAAGCGCTTACCAGCCCATCGCCGGTCGTGGTCTTATCCAAACATAGAATATGTCCTGAAGTCTCCCCGCCCAGGGTTCCCCCTAATTCATTTAACTTCGCGAGCACATAACGATCTCCAACCTGGGCCCTCACAAATGCAATTCCCAGGTCTTTAAACGCATGCTCTAATCCTAGATTGCTCATAACGGTACCCACCACCGGGCCTTTAAGCGCGCCCGCGGCGTGGCGGGCCTGTGCCAACACGTACAGCAATTGATCGCCATCTACGCAACGGCCCAATGAATCCACCATTACCACGCGATCGCCGTCTCCATCTAAGGCCAGACCCACTTGCGCATGCACCCCCGGCACCGTCAGTTGCAATAGCTCAGGTGCAGTCGAACCACAACCATCATTGATATTGCGCCCGTTGGGCGAGCACCCGATCGGCACGATCTCGGCACCCAAGTCAGCCAATACTCGGGGGGCGACTTTATAGCCGGCACCATTAGCACAATCAATCACGACTTTAAGGCCCTTCAAACTCATACCCTTAGGAATTGTCGAAGCACAAAATTCTTGATATTGAATACGACTTCGATCAATTCGTTGAGCTTTTCCCAGATGTTGCGACTCTTGAGTTAAGACATTTTCATCGAGCATTTTTTCAATCTGGGCCTCGACTTCATCGGATAATTTACTGCCCATAGCATCAAAGAATTTAATGCCATTGTCCTCATAAGAATTATGCGACGCGCTGATGACTACTCCGAAACTACACCCGAGCCGCTGGGTCATATAGGCGATACCCGGCGTTGGCAGCGGTCCCATCAGCATGACATCGACACCGGCCGCGACAAATCCCGCCTCTAAGGCCGACTCGAACATATAACCCGAAACACGGGTGTCTTTACCAATAAGCACACGACCCCCGTTGGGTGCCAGTACGCGCGCAGCCGCACTAGCAAGCCGCAGCGCAAAATCCACCGTCATAGGTGCCGTGCCCACTCGGCCGCGTACCCCGTCTGTCCCAAAATATTTAACCGTCAATTTAAAGTTCCTTTCAAGCTACGCTCTGCATAACCGCACTTACCATCCGCAATGCATCGCAAGTAGCTGCAATATCATGAGTTCGAATAATTTTTGCACCTTCAGTAACGGCGAGCACCGCCAACCCTAAGCCGCCAAACATACGCTCGTTGACCGGTCGCCCTAGAATATTTCCAATGAAATTTTTTCTGGATACTCCGACTAACACAGGAGCTCCCAAGGTCGTTAAGAGTGCAAGTTCTTTGAGTAATTGCAAGTTATGCAACTGCGACTTACCGAAGCCGATGCCGGGATCGAGGACAATCGCCTCAGGCGCGATGCCGGCCGTGATACACAAGCTTCGCTCATTGGCCAAGAAGGCCTGCACTTCCGCCACCACGTCTTGATATTCAGGTTTTATTTGCATAGAACGAGGCTCGCCCTGCTTATGCATTAGGCATACCCCGACGCTGGCCTTAGCAGCCCACTCGCGTGCGCCGGAGGCTCGCAGCGCATTCACATCATTGACAAGACATGCCCCTGCCGCGACCGCCGCATCCATCACCGCTAACTTACTAGTATCCACGGAAATAGCGACGTCGAGCCGCCTCACGATGGATTCTATAACGGGCAAAATGCGATCCATCTCCTCGGCCTCGCCCACTGCCGTTGCGCCCGGCCGGGTGGATTCACCGCCCACATCAATAATGGCCGCACCTTCATTGAATATTTGTACCGCACGGTCCACGGCGGCTTGCGACGATGGATAGAGTCCGCCATCCGAAAAAGAATCGGGAGTCGTGTTGAGTATCCCCATCACGACTGCCTGAGTCAAATCGATAGTTCTATGTCGACAACGCCACAAAAAATATTAGCTAATGCTGCCCGGCAGGAGTAACCAATGGAGTCGCGGGAGTTTCCGTGCTACGAGGAGTAGTCGTCGGTGTGTCATCCCAATCACGCGGTGGCCGCGGCTCACGACCCGCCATGATGTCCTTGATTTGTTCCTCGTCGATAGTCTCGTACTTCATCAATGCCGCCGTCATGGCTTGTAACTTATCCATGTTGGATTGAATAATTTTGTACGCACGCTGATAATTACTGTCGATGACCCGCCGCACCTCCTCATCGATCACATGGGCGGTAACATCGGAGACCTGTTTATGTTGGGTAACACTACGCCCCAGAAACACCTCACCCGACTCCTCACTATAGGTCTGGGGTCCTAGTCGATCAGAAAGGCCCCAGCGAGTGACCATGTTGCGAGCCAATTCCGTGGCGCGCTCAATATCATTGGATGCGCCAGTGGTTACGGCATCCGGCCCAAATACCAGTTCTTCGGCCACTCGACCGCCGAATAAGGTGGCAATGCGGCTCTCCAACTGCCGTTTACTGGTGCTGTAACGATCTTGTTCGGGTAAGAACATGGTGACGCCGAGCGCACGACCGCGCGGAATAATAGTGACTTTGTACACCGGATCATGCTCGGGCACGCTCAAACCCACAATGGCGTGGCCTGACTCGTGGTACGCGGTATTGCGCTTCTCGTCCTCGGTCATGACCATAGAGCGCCGCTCAGCGCCCATCATAATCTTGTCTTTAGCCTTCTCGAACTCCTCCATAGTCACAGCACGCTTGTTGGCGCGCGCAGCGAACAACGCCGCCTCATTAACGAGGTTCGCAAGATCAGCGCCTGAGAATCCCGGGGTACCGCGCGCAATCACGTTCGGCTTAACGTTGTCGCTAAGGGGCACCTTACGCATATGAACTTTGAGAATTTGCTCGCGGCCTCTGACATCAGGCAGCGGGACCACCACTTGTCGGTCAAAACGACCGGGTCTTAGCAATGCAGGATCCAGCACATCCGGACGATTGGTGGCAGCAATCACAATGATACCTTCATTGCCCTCGAATCCATCCATCTCGACCAGCAGCTGGTTCAGCGTTTGCTCCCGTTCATCATGTCCACCGCCTAAGCCAGCCCCACGATGGCGACCCACTGCATCAATTTCATCGATGAAAATAATGCACGGAGCATGCTTTTTGGCTTGCTCAAACATGTCCCGTACGCGCGAGGCACCAACGCCTACGAACATTTCCACAAAATCCGAACCCGAAATAGTAAAGAACGGTACTTTCGCTTCACCGGCGATGGCGCGGGCTAGCAGGGTTTTGCCAGTACCGGGTGATCCCACCATTAACACGCCTTTAGGGATCTTTCCGCCTAATTTTTGAAACTTACCCGGATCCTTCAAGAAATCGACGATTTCAACTACTTCCTGCTTGGCTTCCTCAACACCCGCCACATCCGCAAAGGTAATGTTGACCTGGTCTTCGCCCAGCAATCTGGCGCGACTTTTACCAAACGACATGGCCCCGCGCCCGCCGGACGCGCCTTGCATCTGACGCATCATGTAGGCCCAGAATCCCACTAATATAAGGATAGGAAAAGCGGAAATCAGCAGCTGCATGAGCAACGATTGTTGTTTCGGCGGCTCGCCCCGAAATTTTACACCCTGCGACTGCAACAGGCCGATTAACGCCGCGTTACTAGTTTCCGGGTTGTAGGTTACAAATTGCTCCCCCGAAGAGCGGCGCTTGCCTTCGATGATCTCGCCCCGTAGGGTGACCGTATCGATATTATTACTCTTCACTTCCGTTAGGAATTGAGAATAATCAATCGTTGAAGGCTGGCCTGTGCGCAGACCGAATTGACTAAAGATTGCCAGCAGTACTACCGCCAAAGCAACCCAGAGCAGAATTTGTTTTGTCAGATCGTTCAAGTTTCACCTATCGTCCTATACACCAACTGGCCTATACACCGACGTTACACCATCCCAAACTGTCGCGCCAATAGATAGATCTCAGGACTGCGAGTTCGCGAGGCTTTTGGCTTTTTTGTAACCACTCGACCATAGCGTGCACGCGCATCCTTAAGTATCTGTTCAAACCCCGCTCCTTGGAACAACTTGACTAACAAATCGCCTCCGGGAGCTAGGACTTGGTCTGCAAATTCAAGCGCCAATTCAGCCAAATGCATCGAACGGGGCTGATCAACTGAATCTATACCAGCCATGTTGGGGGCCATATCGGACAATACAAGGTCAACTTTATCGGCTCCCAAAACGCCTAAAACGTTCGATAATACATTCGCTTCGCGAAAATCACCCTGAATGAAATCTACGCCAACAATGGCGTCCATGGGTAAAATATCTGTCGCTACTATGCGACTTTTGCCGCCGACAATACGCGCAGCGTATTGGCTCCAACCACCAGGCGCCGCGCCCAAATCCACGCAACGGATTCCCGGCCGCAGTAAACGCTCAGTAACTTGGATTTCAGCCAGCTTGTACACCGCCCGTGAGCGCCAACCCTCGGCCTTCGCTCGCTTGACATACTCGTCGTTGGCATGTTCGGCCAACCAACGGGCACTGCTCTTAGTTCGTTTTGGCATCTATACTGTCGCTATGGCACTCACTGAAAAACAAAAGAAACACTTGCGCAGGCTTGCGCATCCCATGCACCCCATTGTAAGGGTCGGACAGTCCGGCCTGACCGATGGGGTACAAAACGAACTAGAACGCGCCCTCACCGACCACGAATTGGTCAAAGTGGGCGTCCGTCTCGCGGATCGAGTCAGTCGAAATGCGGCGCTCGAGTCGTTAGCGACGCATACGCACAGCGATCTGGTACAAAAAGTCGGTCACATGGGAGTGTTTTACCGTCGCCGACCAGGTCTATCGAAAATTATCCTTCCAGACTAGCAGCAGCGCGCACAGACAGGCGATTACGTACAGAACCGCTGAAACGCCGTGCCACGCCCCGAATGACAGCCCACCGGCAACCCCGTGGGTGCGGGCCAATATCATGAACGGCTTCAAGACCCACTCATTGACGCTTAAAATAGCGACCGCGATATAACCCAGAATGAATTTCAGCCGTCCTGGCAAAATAAGCGCGAACACCGCCACGCCAACCCCTAAGTAGGTCTCGATACTGAAAAATCGGGCGGCAAAAAACCCCGCCAGATGTCGATCAGACTGCCAATAAAACAGAGCGGGCGCAACCCACACGGCCAGCGACCAGAGGCTGCCCACCCATAAAACTAACAACACACGAAAAAAATTCTTAAAGATAACGCACCGATATTATTTCGTAGCTCTTGGTTCCACCCGGTACCTTGACATCCACCGCATCGCCCTCGGACTTACCGATGAGGGCCCGTGCGATGGGCGAAGAAACCGACAATAGGCCTTGTTTAATATCGGCCTCGTCATCACCCACCAATTGGTAGGTGACCTTGGCGCCGCCATCTTGATCCTCAAGTAGCAGAGTCGCGCCAAACACCACGCGACTACTGACCACCAGCGTAGTCACATCAATCACTTCTGAGTTTGAGAGACGACTTTCAATATCGTTAATGCGCCCCTCGATAAAACTCTGCTGATCACGCGCCGCGTGGTATTCAGCATTCTCACTTAAATCACCATGGGCGCGCGCCTCCGCGATTGCTTTAATCACCGTAGGGCGCTCTTCACTTTTCAATTTTTTCAGTTCTACCCGAAGCCGTTCGGCACCGCGTAGTGTCATGGGAGTTCGCTTCACACCAATTCCTTATGCAGATCCTGGAGTCGATTAACAGAAATATCGCCCAAATGATCGAGCGCATCACAGGTCGCCCGCGCACCCGCCACCGTGGTGTAGTAGGTAACTTTACGCGCCACCGCTTCACGACGTATGGGTCGCGATTCGCGCACCGCTTGCTTGCCCTCGGTAGTATTCACTATGAGAGCAACCTCGTCATTTTTTATCATATCAACCACATGCGGCCGGCCCTCACGCACTTTGTTAACCCGCCGGCAAATGATACCGGCACTTTCCAAGGCGCTCGCAGTGCCACCCGTCGCCGCAATCTCAAAACCGCGTGCAATCAACATTTGCGACAATAATACCGCACCAGGCTTATCACGATCACGCACACTGATAAAACACAAACCTCGCGTCGGCAAGACCACGCCGGAGGCCGCCTGAGCCTTGGCGTACGCCTCGCCGAAGGTATGCCCGGTGCCCATTACCTCACCCGTTGATTTCATTTCCGGACCCAAGATAGGGTCTGCTTCCGGAAATTTTGCAAACGGGAATACCGCTTCCTTTACCGAAAAATAGGGCGGCACAGTTTCCTGGGTACAGCCTTGTGCCGCCAGCGATTTGCCAGTCATAACGCGCGCCGCGACCTTGGCAAGCGCCACACCCGTAGCCTTCGAAACGAACGGTACGGTGCGTGACGCACGCGGGTTAACCTCGAGAATATAAATAACCCCATTTTGAATGGCAAACTGGATATTCATGAGGCCAATCACATTGAGCGCTTTGGCAAGCAGACGCGTCTGGGCGCGCAACTCATCTTGCACCGCCTGTGTAAGCCCATTCGGCGGCAGTGAACAACTCGAATCGCCAGAGTGCACGCCGGCCTGCTCAATGTGCTCCATGATGCCGCCGATCAAAACATCTTGGCCATCACAAATAGCATCCACGTCCACTTCAGTAGCGAGATCCAAGAATCGATCTAACAATACCGGGCTATCGTTCGAGACCTGCATGGCATCAGTCATGTATTGACGCAGATCATCCTCATTGAACACCACTTCCATTGCGCGTCCGCCGAGCACGTAGCTCGGCCTAACAATCAACGGAAACCCCACGTCCCTCGCCAACAGCACCGCCTGCTCTTCGGTTCTTGCCGTAGCATTCGCCGGCTGTTTAAGCTTCAAGCTAGCGACTAATTTTTGGAACCGCTCGCGATCCTCAGCCACATCAATACTATCGGGCGTGGTGCCAATAATCGGCGCACCCGCAAGCCCCAAAGCGCGCGACAATTTGAGCGGTGTTTGGCCGCCATATTGCACAATAACCCCCTCCGGCTTTTCCTTGTCAATAATCTCCATCACATCTTCAAAGGTCAACGGCTCAAAATATAGTCGATCCGAGGTGTCGTAGTCGGTCGAAACGGTTTCCGGATTACAATTGACCATGATGGTCTCGAAGCCATCTTCACGGAGCGCCATCGAGGCGTGTACGCAGCAATAATCAAATTCAATGCCCTGTCCAATTCGATTGGGACCGCCACCCAGTATCATGATCTTGCGGCGGGTAGTTGGATTGGCCTCGCACTCTTCGTCATAGGTCGAATATAGGAAGGCGGTAGAGGTGGAAAATTCGGCGGCACAGGAATCCACCCGTTTGTAAACCGGATGTATTCCCAGCTTACGCCGTCGGCTGCGAATCACCGGCTCGTCACGCGCGACCAGGCGACTGATCCGCGAATCCGAAAAACCCTTGCGTTTTAGGGTGCGCATTCGCGCAAAATCCAAACTCTCAAATCCTTGTTGCTGCAAAACCGCTTCTTCACGCATCAAATCCTCGACCTGCGCCAGAAACCACGGATCGATAGCGGTTGCATCAAACACTTGTTTCAGATTCCAACCCGCGCGAAAAGCATCGGCGACATACAACAAACGATTGGGTCCCGGCCAACGCAATTCATAACCTAATTTCTCGGACGCTTCATCGGTCAATGGCAGATGTAATTGCTCATTAAATCCATCTAAACCGGTTTCCAAACTACGTAACGCTTTTTGCAAAGACTCCTGAAAATTTCGACCAATAGCCATGGCTTCGCCGACAGACTTCATTTGCGTGGTAAGCCGCGTATTTGATCCGGGGAATTTCTCAAAGGTAAAACGTGGAATCTTGGTGACCACGTAGTCAATACTGGGTTCAAAGGAGGCTGGGGTCGCACCATTGGTGATTTCGTTCTTGAGCTCGTCCAAGGTGTAGCCGACTGCAAGCTTGGCCGCGACCTTGGCAATTGGAAAACCTGTGGCCTTGGACGCCAACGCCGAAGAGCGGGAGACGCGGGGGTTCATTTCGATCACCAGCACCCGACCATCGACAGGATTCACTGCGAATTGCACGTTGGATCCGCCCGTATCCACACCGATCTTGCGCAGCACCGCAATAGAGGCATCACGCAAGCGTTGGTATTCCCGATCGGTCAGCGTCTGAGCCGGCGCCACGGTAATAGAATCTCCAGTGTGCACGCCCATCGGATCTAGATTTTCAATGGAACACACGATGATGCAGTTATCATTACGATCGCGCACCACTTCCATCTCGTACTCTTTCCAACCTAACACGGACTCTTCTAAAAGCACCTCATTGGTGGGCGAAGCATCCAATCCACGCGCGACTATCTCTTCAAACTCTTCCCGGTTGTAGGCGATGCCACCACCGCTGCCGCCCAGCGTAAACGACGGTCTAATAACGGTGGGAAAACCAATCTCCGACTGAACGGCCAGCGCTTCCTCCATGCTATGCGCGATGCGCGCGCGCGCAGTCTCAAGGCCTATTTCTGTCATCGCGCGACGGAATAACTCACGGTCCTCCGCCATGTCGATTGCGCGCTTGGTCGCACCAATCATTTCTACCGAATATTTTTCCAGCACGCCCTCGCGTGCAAGATCAAGCGCGGTATTGAGTGCTGTCTGCCCGCCCATGGTCGCAAGCAAAGCTTCGGGGCGCTCTTTCTCGATAATTCTTTCAATCGTGCGCCAATTGATAGGCTCAATATAGATCGAGTCGGCGGTATCCGGATCAGTCATGATAGTGGCCGGATTGGAATTGACCAGAATCACTCGATAACCCTCTTCCTTCAGAGCCTTGCACGCTTGCGCGCCCGAATAATCGAATTCGCACGCCTGACCGATGACTATCGGTCCCGCGCCGATGATAAGGATGCTATGAATGTCCGCTCGTTTGGGCACGTTAACTCTCGGTAGACTTCAATTTAGCGGAACGAGTGCGTACGCTCGTCTGACCGTGTTTTAACATCAAATAAATGAAGTGTTCAAATAGTAACCGCAGCTCATGCGGACCTGGGCTTGCTTCCGGGTGACCTTGAAAACTAAAGGCTGGTCGATCCGTACGTGCAATCCCTTGCAACGATGCGTCGAAAAGAGATCGATGGGTAATCCGAAGATTGGCCGGTAAATCGATGTCACTCACGGCGAACCCGTGATTTTGACTTGAAATCAACACCCGGGCAGAATCCACTTCCAACACCGGATGATTGGCGCCGTGATGGCCAAACTTCATTTTTAAGGTCTTCGCACCACTGGCTAAGGCTAATAATTGATGCCCCAGACAAATACCGAAAATCGGTGTATCGGTCTCTAACAATTCCTTTATCGCCTCAATGGCGTAATCGCAGGCCTCGGGATCGCCCGGCCCATTACTTAAGAAAACACCATCAGGATTCATTGCAAGTACTTGTTTCGCCGAAGTTTGTGCTGGCACCACCGTCATGCGACAGCCGTGATCAGCGAGCAAACGCAGAATATTGCGCTTGATACCAAAATCGTAAGCAACCACATGTAACCGGGTTTGCGGCCGAGGCTGACGATTGGTGGACTGCCAGATGATCCCGTCATTCCATTGGTAATTTTTCTTGGTACTGACGGTTTTGGCTAAATCCATACCTTTCAAACCTGGAAATTTTTTAGCCGCTCGCACTGCGGCGGTCTCGTCGATGCTGTCCCCGGTCATGATGCAGCCGGACTGCGCGCCCTTCTCGCGCAGCAAGCGGGTCAATTTGCGCGTATCAATATCCGCGATGGCTACCACTTTACAGCGTAGCAGGAAGCTATTTAAGGATTCGGTTGCGCGCCAATTGGAGTGCAGTAGCGGCAGATCCCGAATGACGAGTCCCGCGGCATAAACAGCGCCCGATTCATGATCCTCGGGAGTGGTCCCGGTATTGCCGATGTGCGGGTAGGTCAAAGTCACAATTTGGCGGCAGTATGAGGGGTCGGTCAGAATTTCCTGATAGCCGGTCATCGCGGTATTGAATACCACCTCGCCGGTTGTGTTGCCCTTGGCACCCACAGACACGCCACGGAACACTGTGCCGTCTTCGAGAGCTAGCACTGCAGGTGTTGACACTCCGGTTCCTCGCTTTGCGCTAGTAGCGCGTTCCGCACATGCGCAAAGCGGGAGGCGCTCGTTAGAACATCCTCCCGCTTGATGGGTTTAATCGCGATCAGTTTCCGGGCGCAAATACTAACGATGCGCAAGCTGGCTGTCTATGCCTTTACTTCAAAGTCCTAACACTTGGGTCATTTCATATAGGCCGGCAGGCCTGCCAGACAACCATAACGCAGACCGCAATGCGCCGCGAGCGAATGTCATCCGATCCATCGCCCGATGAGTAATTTCAAGACGTTCGCCATTGGCGGTAAATAGTACCGTGTGCTCGCCGACGACATCGCCGGCACGTATCGTATTAAAGCCAATGGTACCGGGCGCTCGACCCGCCGCCATCGATTCTTGGTCGTACAGCGCTATATTTTTCAGCGCCTGGCCGCGCACTGCGGCAACCCGCTCGCCCAACGCGAGTGCCGTGCCCGATGGCGCATCGCGTTTCAGCCGATGATGAATTTCAGCAATATCAACCTCATAGCCTGCACCCAAGGCTTCAGTTGCTAACGCAACGAGCTGCAGCATGACGGTCACGCCGACACTGGTATTGGGCGCAATCAGCACTGCAATGTCCTTAGCGGCGTGCTCAAGGCTCGCGCGAGTCGCTGCGTCATAACCGGTGGTCCCTACCAAGATCGGCACACGTGCGTCACGGCAGGCCCGCACGTGCTCAGCCACGCTGGTCGCCGCGCTGAATTCAACCGCCACCGTGGAGTGGGCCAGTGCGAGGACCGGATCTGCGCTCACTGAGACCCCCGTTAGCATGCCCTCACCGCCCGCGTCTAGCCCTAACCTTACGCTTCCTGCGGAAGCCACCGCGCCTACTAAGTGCAGCTGCGGGGTTTCGTGTAAGGCGCGTACTATCGATTGGCCCATCCGTCCGGTTGAGCCAAAGATCGTCAGCCTGTGATTAGCCATAAGCCTAGGATATAGCGCCGGTAAAGAATTTCTTTACACCTGCAAAAAAAGTTTGTTCACGCGGCTTGTGGCTGCCAAGCTGAAGCGCCGCCTCAAACCTTCGCAGCAACTCGCGCTGCTCAGCGTTGAGGCTCACCGGCGTCTCAACCACTACCCGGCAAAACAGATCCCCCGCAGCGCCTCCGCGCACCGGAGTGACGCCCTTATCTCGCACGCGAAATACTCGCCCGGACTGGGTCTCAATGGGCACTTTAATGACCACCTCACCGTTCAGGGTCGGCACATTCACGGACCCTCCCAATGTTGCCGTTGCAAAGCTCACGGGCACTTCACAGGACAAGTGGCTACCTTCACGCTCAAAAATAGCATGTTCGCGCACCCGCACTTCAACGTATAGATCACCCGGAGGACCGCCATTGCGCCCTGCTTCACCTTCGCCGTTGAGCCGAATCCGATCACCGGTATCCACTCCCGCAGGCACCGTCACCGAGATTGCTTTGTCGCTGCGGATGCGACCTTGCCCATAACAATCGTCACACGGATTGCTCACAATTTTACCGCGTCCCTTACACCGCGGACAGGGCTGCTGAATGGTGAATATTGATTGTTGCACTCGCACCTGACCTTGGCCCGCGCAGGTATCGCAGGTCTTTGGGGTCGACCCTTTCGCCGCCCCGGACCCTTTGCAGGTTTTGCACTCGACTAAGGTTGGAATCTTAATATCGGTTTTAGTGCCAAATACCGCCTGCTCTAGATCCAATTCCAGTTCGAAACGTAAATCAGCGCCGCGAAACACTTGGCTACGGCCGCGTTGTCCGCCCGAAAATATATCGCCGAACATTTCACCAAAAATATCGCCGAAGGCTTCACCCGCACTGAAACCCCCGCCGCCCCCGCCGCGCTGATCCAGTCCCGCGTGGCCGTACTGGTCGTAGATCGCGCGCTTTTGCGCATGGGTCAAAATTTCGTAAGCTTCTTTAGCCTCTTTAAATTTATGCTCAGATTCAGGATCATCCGGATGGCGGTCCGGATGATATTTCATCGCTAAACGCCGATATGACTTCTTGATGTCCGCTTCGGTGGCGTCTTTTGGCACATCAAGTACCTGATAAAAATCCGACTTCGCCATCGTAGAGAAGCCCTAGCTTTTCTTAGGTTCGGTTTCTTTGACCTCTTCAAACTCCGCGTCGAGGACATCCTCTTTCTTCGGCTCACCCGCACTACCCATCGCGTCCTTGGCGCCCGCCTCGTACATCTTTTGCAAGATCGCTGCCGAGGCTTGTTCAAGCGCAGTAGTTTTGCTCTCAATAACTTCCCGATCATCACCGCTCATGGCGGTTTTAACCGCAGCCATGGCTTCGGTAACGGCCTTCTTCTCGTCCTCGGATGCCTTATCACCCACATCCTTGATTGCCTTCTCTACCGTATGTACCGCGGCATCCGCCTTGTTGCGCGCACCGACCAATTCACGAAATTTCTTATCCTCTTCCGCATTAGCTTCAGCTTCCGACACCATGCGCTTAATTTCAGCCTCCGAGAGTCCACTGGAAGCCTTGATGACAATCCGCTGTTCCTTGCCGGTCTTCACATCCTTGGCCGAGACATTCAAAATGCCGTTTGCATCGATATCGAACGCCACCTCGATTTGCGGTAACCCACGCGCTGCCGGCGGGATATCGGATAAGTCAAAACGTCCAAGAGATTTATTATCGGTGGCTCGGTCACGCTCACCTTGCAATACGTGAATGGTAACTCCGGTCTGATTATCATCTGCGGTTGAAAAGGTTTGGCTCGCCTTGGTCGGTATAGTGGTGTTTTTCTCGATTACCTTAGTCATCACTCCACCCAAGGTCTCAATCCCCAAGGACAACGGAGTAACATCCAGCAGCAACACATCCTTCACTTCACCCGACAATACGCCGCCTTGAATGGCAGCACCCACAGCCACCGCCTCATCGGGATTTACATCCTTACGCGGTTCTTTGCCAAAAAAATCTTTAACCGCTTTTTGCACCATGGGCATGCGCGTTTGACCACCGACCAAAATCACATCAGCCACATCCTTAATCGAAATGCCGGCATCTTTTAACGCGATACGACAAGGTTCAATGGTTTTCTGGACTAAGTCCTCAACCAAGGACTCTAGTTTAGCGCGGGTAAGCTTCATGTTTAAATGCTTAGGCCCGGCTTGATCCGCAGTGATATACGGCAGATTGATTTCAGTTTGCTGACTAGAGGAAAGCTCGATCTTGGCTTTCTCGGCAGCCTCTTTCAAGCGTTGCATGGCCAGCGGATCCTTGCGTACATCGATACCACTTTCTTTCTTAAACTCATCCGCAAGATAATTAATCACCCGCAAGTCGAAATCTTCGCCGCCTAAAAACGTATCGCCATTGGTAGACAGCACTTCAAATTGACGCTCGCCGTCAACGGCAGCGATCTCGATCACGGATACGTCAAAGGTGCCGCCCCCTAAGTCATAAACAGCGATTTTGCGATCACCCCCGTCCTTATCCAAACCGTAGGCCAATGCTGCTGCAGTGGGTTCGTTAATAATGCGCTTGACATTAAGCCCCGCAATTCGCCCTGCATCCTTAGTGGCTTGACGTTGTGAATCGTTAAAATACGCGGGTACTGTGATAACAGCCTCGGTTACCGGTTCGCCCAAGTAGTCCTCCGCCGTTTTCTTCATTTTCATGAGAACCCGTGCCGATACTTCCGGAGGCGCCATGGTCTTACCCTGCACCTCAACCCAAGCATCCCCGTTGTCGGCTTTAGCAATTTTATAAGAGACCATGCTCATGTCTTTCTTGACCACATCGTCGCTGAATTTACGGCCGATCAGGCGTTTAACAGCCGCGACGGTATTTTGCGGATTGGTCACGGCTTGGCGCTTCGCCGACTGCCCCACCAACACCTCATCGTCCTTGGTAAATGCCACGATGGACGGAGTAGTACGATCTCCTTCGCTATTTTCAATCACTTTAGGCTTACCACCTTCCATGATTGCAACGCAGGAATTGGTCGTACCCAGATCGATGCCTATCATTTTACCCATAACGAAAATCCTCTCAAAAAATTACTTAACATGTGCCTAAAGTGGGGGGCCTTTAAGTGTTTTTCAATTGCTCTATTCAGTCAAGCTGCTGGTTATTCAGGTGCCTTACTTACGATCACCCGCGCCGGCCGCAACAAGCGCCCATTCAGCGAATAGCCTTTTTGGATAACGCTAAGCACAGTATTCGCCGGGTGCTCTAGAGTTTGCGTCGCGACCATCGCCTCGTGCCAAGCAGGATCAAAGGGCTGGCCCGCAGGGTCAATAATCTTGATACCCGCCTTCTCAAACGCTTTATGCAGTTGCCTCAAAGTGGCTTTTGCCCCTTCCAGCAGCGCAGGGCCCGGGTTCGCCGCGCCGGCTCCAATGCCAGCTTCCAGGGCATCGCCGACGGTCACCAATTCGCCGGCAAAACGCTCAATAGCGAATTTACGCGCGTTATCGATTTCACGCTCCGAACGCTTGCGGAAATTATCAAGTTCCGCCACTGCGCGTAAATAGCTATTTCTATTTTCATCGGCTCGAGCCTCTGCTAGTGCCAAGGCGTCAGGCACCACGGCTATTTCCACCGCCTCATTGCCCGGGCCTCGGCCCGGCTCTTGATAGATATCGCTCACGTTTTTCCCCAAAAATTAGCCTCGACTGGACTCGAGTCCGTTCATTTGGGGGCTATTTGCGCGCGTTCAAGGCCGAGCTCAATAGTTTTGCTGTAACCTCGACAATCGGTATGACCCGTTCGTAGGCCATTCGGGTGGGTCCGATGATGCCTAAAACCCCTACGATCCGGTTGTCCAGGGTATACGGAGCGGTAATCACGCTGACGTCATCGAGTATCCGATAGCCCGACTCATGACCGATAAATATCTGAATCCCATCCGCCGTCAGGCAACTATCCAAGAGTTGCAATATGTCGCGTTTCTCATTGAACGCCTCAAATAAACGGCGCAATCGGTCCACATTGGATAATTCGGCAAAACCCATCAAATTGGTCTCGCCCGCAATGACATATTCAACCCGCTCGTTCGGGTTTTGCACAAAGACTTTTTGTGCCACTTGAATCGCATCCGACATCAATTGGTCCATATGCTGGCGCGTCTCTTGCAGCTGCGCCAGTAATTGGGCCCGCACGTCCGGCAAAGAACGGCCAGAAAACGCCTCGTTAAGATAATTAGCCGCGCGGCGTAACTCTTCTGGCGCATAGTGACGATCCAACTGAACTACCCTATTTTGCACCTCCCGATTACTCATTACCATAATCGCTAGCGCGCGATTTTCAGACAAACTGACAAATTCAATTTGCGAAAGCGCCACATAATTTGGATTGGGCAAAGTTACTAAACCCGCCATATGGGTCACTTTGGAAAGCATCTGGGAAACCGTATGCACCAAAGAGCGTCC
>JAYVYN010000035.1:0-34490 GCA_043784265.1 Gammaproteobacteria bacterium
CATGCGTGTTAGCCTGGATTCTACAGCGCTATATCGAAGTCAAAAGCAGTTGCCGCCTCCTCACCGACGGTACCCACAGCCTCCGGATCTGCGGCCGCAAATTCTTGTAAATCACTGGCGGGTAATACGCGCATACATTCGATTTGATACTTAGTAGCACGCACCACGGCGAAGGGAATGAATAGCCCCAACGTCACTATTACCAGCACGAAATTGCTGAAACTAATCCACATCAAGGGCAGTGGAGACATTTTGCATTCGATACGATGTTCGCCAAGACGAGTGTTGTTCCAGATTAGGTTAGTCATGAGCGCGTGAAAAGTGGGTCCGATCAAAATACCGGCTAGTATTAACGCACCATAAAGAATGAGCAGCGTGGTTATGAAAGCACGGGGATCCACATGATGGCCTCCACTTTTCATTTGAGCCATCGCCACAAAAGTGCCACCTATTCCAGCAAAACCGACTACCAGGGCGAAGACGATTATCGCGCCTAATAACATTAGGTAGAGTAGATAAAACTGACCTACTCGGGCGTGAAAGGAAAAAGGCGAGCGTCCAAACCAACTATTATTGTGTTGGTAGGCCTTCATGCGTTGATGTGCAAAGGGTGCCAATATATAGATCGTAATTAACGTTAGGAAGCTATTGAGTAGGAACACTCGGTATGCACTGCTTAAGCTGCCTCGAAAATGAAAGCGCGTACCACGCCAGCTTGAATTGTAGAGGCGAAACCGCAGCGAATTTCGCAGCAGCCAAGGCATGGCAATCGCCAGAAGGATTAATACAACTATTACTAGTGGTGAATGCAGACGAACCGTGACGTTGTAGGCAATCAGCATGCTAAGTGCAATCAGGCGTCCGATAAAAATCTTAACTGCATTGCCATGAAAGTCGAAGCTTGAACCGGCTAATTCGGTGTGCCGATAGAAATATTGCAAGCGGCGCACTTTGGCCCACGACGAGTAAATGCCCAGCGTCACTATTGTCAAGAGTAAATTAACGATCCAGATTCCAAAATACTCGGGACCGGTTCCTGTGAAACGAAGTTGTTCCGGCGCATGGTCCATAAACTCACTTCCCTTTATTTTATGCAGGCTAAATTTTTATTATGAATTAACAATATGCTAACACGTGAAATTACGTTAATCCCGATTTGACCTGTTTCACCAACTCAACGGTCTGGGCTCTTTTTTCTTAAGATATTCATCGACGCCTTTGACTGCAACTTACCGTCGCTGCGTACTTTCTCCGGTCGTTAGACTGAGCTATTTCAGCCGGTCTATCGCCAAACGTTCAGCTGTAACCAATGCCTAGTCTGCTGGAACTGGTTGGTACGGCGCTTCGTCATGACGCGAGTTCCTCAAATCTATTTAACCCATATTCGTCCGATAACGATAGTAAAAATCTATCAACTACATAGAAATAATTGATTTTATCTATTAACGCGGATCAGTAACACTGAGCGGCTGTTTCCAGTTAAATGTTCGCAGGAGTTAATTCATGTCTCTGATCAATACCGAAGTTAAGCCATTTAAAGCGACCGCCTATCATAACGGCAAATTTGTGCCGGTGACTCACGAGTCGATCAAGGGTAAGTGGTCAGTCTTTGTGTTCTATCCCGCCGATTTCACCTTTGTTTGCCCGACCGAACTCGGTGATCTTGCCGATCATTACGCAGAATTTAAAAAATTAGGCGTTGAAATTTATGGCATATCCACGGATACCCAGTTCGCCCATAAGGCATGGCATGACACGTCGGATACCATCAAGAAGGTGCAATATCCCTTGGTTGCCGACCCTACGTTAACACTGTCGCGCAATTTCGAAGTGTTGATTGAGGAAGAGGGAATAGCCTACCGCGGTACTTTCATTATCAATCCGGAAGGACAAATTAAGGTCGTAGAGGTTAACGATAACGGCATCGGTCGCGATTCCAAGGAATTGCTGCGCAAGGTCCAGGCTGCGCAGTATGTTGCCGCTCATCCAAACGAAGTATGCCCTGCAAAGTGGACGCCTGGCGCAAAAACCTTGGCGCCGTCTCTCTCTTTAGTAGGCAAGATTTAATTTAGGAACGGGTAGCATCATGTTGGACAGTGCACTTAAAATTCAATTGAAGGAATACTTGGAACGTATCACGCAGCCGGTGCAGCTTGTCGCATCGGTTGACGATCAGGATAGTTCTGGCGAAATGCTGGATATGTTGGCGGATATCGCCAGCTTGTCGACGCTGATTTCGGTGGAAGTGGTGCGTGGTGATGCGCACTTGAAACCTTCTTTTGCCGTGAGTCAGCCGGGCACAGAGGCTCGAATTCGTTTTGCGGGCATACCCATGGGCCACGAGTTCACTTCATTAGTGCTCGCATTATTGCAAGTGGGTGGCTATCCACCGAAAGTGGATGCGGATGTCATCGAGCAGATCCGCGCGTTGCAGGGTGAGTTTATCTTCGAGACTTTCATTTCATTGAGCTGTCAACTCTGTCCAGACGTTGTGCAGGCACTAAACATGATGACGGTGGTAAACCCAAAGATTCGTCATACCATGATCGATGGATCGTTGTTTCAGGGCGAGGTCGAGCGTCGTCAAGTAATGGCGGTGCCCACGGTATTACTCAATGGTCAACCCTTTGGTCAGGGTCGGTTAGAGCTAGCGGAAATCATTGCGAAGTTGGACGTGGGTGCGGCCAAGCAAGACGTTGCCAACATCAGCGCCAAGAAGGCCTTCGATGTCCTAGTGGTGGGTGGCGGACCTGCAGGTGCTGCTGCGGCAATTTACGCTGCACGTAAGGGTATTCGTACCGGCGTAGCAGCGGAGCGCTTTGGTGGACAATTGCTGGATACCGTTGGCGTTGAGAATTTTATCTCGGTGAAGGAGACCGATGGCGCAAAGCTCGCCAGCGGTCTTGAGAGCCATGTGCAACACTACAATGTCGATGTCATGAATCTACAACGCGCCGAAAAATTAATTCCCGGAGATTTAACCGAGATTCAATTTGCGAGTGGTGCAACACTCAAAGCACGCTCGGTTATTATTGCTACCGGTGCAAGGTGGCGAGAAATAAACGTGCCCGGCGAACGCGAGTACCGCAATCGGGGTGTCGCTTATTGCCCGCATTGTGACGGGCCTCTGTTCAAGGGTAAGTTGGTCGCAGTAATCGGGGGTGGTAATTCTGGTGTAGAGGCTGCTATTGATTTAGCGGGGATCGTGAGTCATGTGACTGTGATCGAATATGATCCACAGCTACGCGCCGATGCCGTTCTCACCCAAAAACTGCGTAGCCTAATTAACGTGACCGTGATTACTAATGCGCAGACCACTGAAGTGACCGGCGATGGATTGCGCGTGAATGGCCTCAAGTACAAAGATCGCCCGAGCGGCGCGCTAAAGACCGTCGACCTGGCGGGAGTTTTCGTGCAGATCGGACTCGTGCCCAATACTGATTGGCTAAAAGGGGTTGTTAAATTATCACCGCGCGGCGAAATTGAAGTCGATGCGCGCGGCCAGACCTCGGTACCCGGCGTATTCGCGGCCGGCGACTGTACTACCGTGCCGTATAAACAGATCGTAATCGCCGTCGGCGAAGGGGCCAAAGCATCATTGAGTGCGTTCGATCATTTAATCCGTTCACCACTTTCCCTGGCTGCTTGACCTGGGCCGTTTAACTGTGACGCAGCCGTTGACTTCACGGGTCAAGCATTTGTCTTTATAATCTGGGATGATTGAGGGGAAACAATTACTGCCAATTTGATTTTACCGAGATTTAGCAGTTGGGAATGACCGCCAATGAAGGTCTGTAATAGCGCACAAAAATCCCTGGCATTCGATTGCCGTGGTGTGGAAAGCCAACGGATGTCTGGCTGTGAAGGCTTTAAGCGGGCGTCGATTTCTTTTGGGCGAGGTACTCGCGCTGCCACTGCCGAACTGCACATCGGCGGGCAATTGCCAGTGTCGTTACCAAAAATATGCTGATAGGCGAGCGGGATTGAGGCGCGAAGCCAACGAATCTAGGTTAGTTTGGTCCGTGTCCCCAGTAGGCACCAATAAACGCTTAGGTCGTGGCCGGAGCACCTCCCACGCGGACTGAGTGCGTCCAGTGTTAGTGTGGCATTTGCATGGAAAACCTTGTAACGACCGACTGGCTTGCGGCAGAGCTGACTGCTCCGGATTTGATTTTATTTGACGCCAGCTACTATTTGCCCAGTGAAAATGTCGACGGACGCGCGCGTTATGCGGCAGAGCATATTCCTGGCGCACGCTTTTTTGATATTGATGAAGTTGCTAATCCGTCGACTACTCTGCCTCATATGGTGCCGAGCGCCGCTCGTTTTGAGCATCTGCTGGGTGCAATGGGCGTCTCAAATAGTACGCGTATTGTCTTTTACGACCAACGGGGACTTTTTTCAGCAGCACGGGGTTGGTGGCTTATGCGGCTTTTTGACCATGAATCGGTCGCGGTACTGGATGGTGGACTGCCTAAATGGCGATACGAACAGCGTCTGCTAAACAATGAAGTTCCGCCCGCCCCGGTGCCGCAACACTATGATGCGCACTTGCGTTCGGAGTTGTTGCGCGTGATGGCGGATGTGGTAGCGAATCTCGTTAACCATCATGAGCTGGTCGTGGATGCGCGCTCGCGTCCACGCTTTGCGGGAACAGTGCCGGAACCACGGGCGGGAGTAGTCAGCGGACATATCCCCGGCAGCCGATGCCTACCGTTTGGTGAGTTGCTGAACGCCGACGGTACGATGCTTAGCCCCGATCGGCTGCGTGCCCTATTCGCGGCGTTAGGGGTGGAGGATGATACTCGTGTGATAGCGAGTTGTGGTTCTGGCGTCACGGCACCGCTGATTACTTTGGGCCTTGCTGTTGCGGGATACCTGCCGGGTGCTGTTTATGATGGTTCGTGGACTGAATGGGGTGGATCTAATGCGCCCATTGAGACGGGATAGATTTCGGTGCTTTGATACAAGCACCTGATGCGCTCAGCGCCCGATTCGCCGGCGCTTAAAGTCACTGATAATTTCGCGCGCGGCATTGTGCCCGGGCGCGCCGGTGACGCCGCCGCCCGGGTGGGTACCGGAACCGCACATATAGAGGCCTTTCAAAGGACCGCGGTAGTCGCCGTGTCCTAGCATGGGGCGTGCGGAGAATAATTGATCGAGACTCAACGCACCGTGGAAAATATCGCCGCCGATGAGACCGAAGGTTCGTTCGAGATCGAGTGGGCTCATGATTTGTCGCCCGAGTACTGACGCTTTAAAATTGGGCGCGTGGCTATTCACCAAATCAATCATGACGTCGGCGACCTGTTCGCGGTGGTCGTCCCACGAAGCACCGTTTGGCAGCACCGGCGCGACGTGCTGACAAAATAAACTGGCAACATGCTGTCCAGGGGGCGCGAGGCTATCATCCAAAGTGGAAGGGATTAACACTTCCACAATCGGTTTTTGCGACCATCCGCCCGCCTTCGCGTCCAGGTACGCGGTTTCCATGTACGCAAGACTCGGTGCCATAATAATGCCGGAGGTGTGATGCTCGGCGAGCGCGCGACCGGGGAGTACGCTGAAGTCTGGAAGCTCGGACAGAGCGACGTTCATACGAAAGGTGCCAGAGCCACACCGCCAATGATTGATTCGCTCGCGAAAGTTGGGTTCCAGCACCGCAGGGTCAATCATCGATCCGTATAGCAACTTCGGGTTTAAATTAGATATCACCGCGCGAGCACGAATTGCCGTACCGTTACTCGTGAGCACGCCAACCGCGCGACCGCGCTCTACTATTACTTCGCGTACCCCGCTGTTCACGCGGATGTCGACGCCGCGTTCTGCGGCCGCTTTGGCCATGGCTTGGGTAATGGCACCCATACCGCCAATGGCGTGACCCCATGCACCTTTTTTGCCGTTCACTTCGCCGAATACATGATGCAGGAGTACGTAGCCTGAACCGGCAGCGTAGGGACTCGCGTAGTTTCCCACGATACCATCGAACCCGTAGGCGGCCTTAATGGGCGCGCTCTCAAACCAAGTATCGAGATAATCACCGGCCGATTTCACGAACAAATCCAATAGCTCACGCCTTAATGGCATATCGAGTTTGGCTAAGCGCTTGCCTAAGCGTGCGCCGCGCAGTAGTTCTGGCATCGCGGCCAGCCAACTGCCGGCGGTCACATTGGGCGGGGTTTCGAGCACTAAATCGCGTAGCACGTCCGCAATCGCGTCGAGTCGCTCCGCGTAGGCATCTAAGCGACCGGCATCGCGAGTCGAGAACTTAGCGACTTCTTGGGCGGTTTTTCCTGCGCCAATTTTTAAGTACTGCGATTCGTTCAGAGGCAGAAAATTGGCAAGCTTGCGTTCGACCACCCGTAGACCATGCCGGGTCAAATCGAGATCACGAATGACTTTAGGATTTAAGAGTGAGACCGTATAGGCGGCAACCGAATTGCGAAACCCAGGATGGAATTCTTCGGTGACCGCCGCCCCGCCCACCACGCCACGGCGTTCCAGAACCGTGACTTTTAACCCTGCAGCGCCAAGATAAGCCGCACACACGAGGCCGTTATGCCCGCCGCCAATGATTACGGCATCTTGGGATGTAGAGTTACTCATTTTTTCGCCGCTTAAAGTTAACCACTATATATAAGCTTTGTATTCTAGTCCTAAAGCGCGCGCCACCGCCTCGTGAGTGATGGCACCGGCGTGGATATTAAGACCCATCTTAAGGCCAGGATCGTGTTCAATAGCCTTTTGCCAGCCGTGGGCAGCGAGTGCCTTCACATACGGTAGTGTCGCGTTAGTGAGTGCAAAGGTGGAGGTGCGTGGCACGGCGCCGGGCATATTCGTGACACAATAATGAATGATACCGTCAAGTATAAAGGTGGGTTCCGCGTGAGTAGTGGGGCGGCTAGTCTCGAAACAACCGCCTTGATCAATAGCGATATCGACCAGCACCGCGCCCGCTTTCATAGTCTTGATCATGGTGCGCGTCAGCAATTTAGGCGCGGCTGCGCCAGCTATTAATACAGCGCCTACGACGAGATCGGCGTCCCGTACTAATTCTTCGATGGCGTGTGCGGTCGAGTACACGGTTTTCAGCTGGCTACCGAAGAGGGATGATAGTTCTCGTAGTCGTTTCGCGGAGCGTTCGACGACCGTCACATCGGCGCGCAACCCCACCGCCATTTCTGCGGCATTCGTACCGGCGACACCGCCGCCCAGAATCACAACCTTTGCGGGGCCTACACCGGGGACACCGCCTAATAACACACCGGAGCCACCATTCGCCTTTTGTAGGCAGTTGGCGCCAACTTGGATGGACATGCGTCCAGCGACTTCGCTCATTGGGGTCAGTAAGGGCAATGAGCCGTCAGAGGCGGTGACGGTTTCGTAGGCGATGGCGGTAGCGCCTGAGGCTAGGAGACCCTTGGTTTGTTGGAGATCAGCGGCGAGGTGTAGATAGGTAAATAGGGTTTGGCCAGAGCGCAGTAGTTTGCATTCGGAAATTTGCGGCTCTTTAACCTTGACGACCAGTTCAGCGCTTGCGAAAACTGTCTCTGCGTCGATCGCAATGCTAGCACCGGCCGCCTTATAGTCGTTGTCACCGAATCCAATTCCGTTACCTGCACCGCTTTGTACTTGAACTGTGTGTCCGGCATCGACGAGTTCGCGCACGCCCGCGGGAATTAGGCCGACGCGGTATTCATGAACCTTGATCTCTTTGGGTACGCCGATTTTCATGGAGACTCCACGTTAAGAATAGGGGGTGAAAGTCCATTAGCCTACTCAAGTGCGTCGCCGGAATATTGCAAAGTATGAGAAAAATTTGACTGAAAATGGCAGATTCCACCTATAATTGCGATTTAGCCGCAATATTTTGCCGACTTTTTAAGCCGAGGTACGAATGAAACTGGATCGCTATGATCGCGCTATTGTGCGCGCGCTACAACAAAATGGTCGCATCACGAACGCCCAACTCGCCGAGGACGTGAATTTATCCGAGTCGGCGTGTCTGAGGCGCATGCGGGCTTTGGAGGAGGCGGGATTCATTGAGGGATATACCGCACTCATTAATCAACAAAAAGCGGGCTGCCCAGTGAATGTATTCGTGAATATTACGCTTGAGCGCCAGGAGCAAGCGCATTTGCATGCGTTCGAAGAGGCGGCGCGTAAAGTCCCAGAAGTGATGGAGTGCTATCTGATGTCGGGTGAGTACGACTATTTGCTACGTGTGGTGCTCGCGGACACAGCAGATTTTGAAAGGCTGCATAGTCAGCATCTGACTCGTTTGCCGAATGTGGCGCGAGTGCAATCGAGCTTCGCGTTGCGCACTGTGCAAAAAACACGCGAATTGCCGGTGCGCGTTTAAGCCTTATGTCTTAAGGCTTAAGGCTTAGGGCTTAAGGTTAGGGCGAGCGCGAAGTGTATTTTTACCGCGTCGTCGACCCACTCGGTACTCTTCCAATCGCCTTGGCCGACGCCAAAATCTAGCCGCTTAAGTTTGGCGGTACCTTCGAGTTTGGCACCGGCAGCGCTGCCGGTGCCGGGTGTGAAGCGAAATTCAATGGGTACATCTTTGGTGATGCCGCGCAGCGTGAGGCTGCCTTGCGCGATGTAGCCGCTCGCTGTTTTGGTGAAACTACGCGTGATGTAGTGTGCGTTGGGGGTGTGCGCAATGTCGAAGATATCGGCGCTGCGCATGGTTTTATCGCGATCCTTATCTTGGGTGTCGAGCGAATTGAGATCGATTTGTACATCGATGTGGTTACTTGTTGATGCATCGGGTGCGAAGCTGAGGAGGGCGGCAAATTTATGAAACTCGCCTTTGAATTCCGCCCCAGCTTGGACGCCGAAAAATTCTAGGTGACTTCGCGTGGCATCCGCAGTGTAGTTACTGGCGCTAGTAGCGGCGGTAGTGGGTCGCATACCCGCAGCGGCTAGCGTGACCAGCAGAAGTGCGCCTAATAGAGGCGCAGCGCGGGGCGGAGTGGGGCCAGTTTTACGCATGATCAGGGCTTCTTGGATCCAGTAAAGGGCAGCATTCGGCGCAATACATCATCCTTGTTCCAAAAATGATGTTTGAGCGCCGCGGCAATGTGCAGTGCTGCAGTAGTGAACAGCGCAATCGCCAATATTTTATGAGTGTCATCAAATAAATGAAATGCATTTTCACTTTTACTGATTAGATTAGGCCAGGTGAAAAACCCGAACCAACTGACTGAATAATTTTTGGCTGACGACATAAGCCATCCCGACAAGGGCATGGCGAATAGAAACCCGTACATGGCAACATGGGTGAAGCGTGCAAGGCGTCTTTCAATGGCAGTCATACCGGCGGGTAATTCGGGCGTTGGATTTTTAAGCCGCCATAGTAGTCGTAGAACTGCTAACATTAGGATGGTCATGCCGAAGCTCTTGTGTCGTGCTAGTAATCCGAGCTTATGGATGCCTAGGGGCAAGTCTTCCGCCATAATGGCGAGCACAAATTGGACCACTATTAGCGCAGCGATGACCCAATGAAATGTCTGGGCTATAGCGCCATAGCGCGTAGACTTCGGTGTTGGCATCGACATTCTCCAGGGGCACAATTAAGGATCGATGAATAGTTTAGCAAGACGGACAGGTATCACACGGCGCTTCTGTTGTGGGCGCTATTTCTGGGTCGGGATGTTCGGTTGCCTAGTCCTGCTGTCTTTGACGTCGTGTTCGCGATTGAGTTCAAGGCCGACATCGACACACTCGCCCTCGGGGATCACTGGCCTGCCATTGCCGCCTGCGCACTCGAGCGGGCATATGTCTTTTAAAATTGATTCGAAACAGTCGGACTTGCGTATTTTAGTGTACCGCGCAGGTGCGATGGCGCGTTTGGGTCACAATCACGTCATCGTTAACCGGGCGCTCGTAGGCTGGGTGGATGTTGCTGCAAAAATAACAGATTCGGCTTTTGCGTTGCAAGTGCCGGTGGGGGCATTCGAAGTAGACAATGCCGCGCTGCGACTTGAAGAGGGCGGCGATTTTCCGGGTGAAATTGATAGCGGATCCATCGACGGGACATTGCGCAATATGCAAAGCGCTGCGTTGCTGAATGTGGCGAGTTATCCGACTATTAATGTCAAGAGCGTCGCCGTCTCCGGTGTGCAGCCGGGCCTGGTAGTGACCTTGGCGATTAGCGTGGCGGGGCATGAATCGAGGATCGTCGTGCCGTTCACAATGGTGGGCTCGCAGGCTGAGCAACGAATTCAAGCGAGCGGGAATTTTGTTTTGCGTCAGTCGGATTTGGGCTTAACGCCATTTAGTGTGATGTTGGGTGCGCTCCAGGTTCAGGACGAGATGCGCTTAAAATTTACAATAATCGCGGTTGCGCGCGCGGGCTAGCCGCGCTAATCCATCGCTGCGGTGATCAAAATAGGTGTTCCTTCCGGTGCAGTGAGCACAGTTGCGTGCATAGTGCCCGATCGTGAAGGTATTGTATGCGAGGGTTCGATGCCTTTTTCTGCTAATCGAGTCAACCGGATCTCGAGATTTTCAGTCTCAAATAATAACGAGGGTTTGCGAATGAGGGCCGGGTCGTAGAGTCCTAGGTCAATGGTGTCGCTGGTGCAGGAGACATGCGCTAACCACGCCTCGGGTTCATCCATGCCGACGAATCCGAATTGCTCCCAATAATATTTGGCGGTCTCGTTGTCGTTGGCGGGCAAGGCTATTTCTTGAAAGTAACCGCAGTCCGAAATATTCGTACTGGGACGTTTGCTGGGAGAAAATGTACGAGCCTCGACTAAGTGAATCATGTGATCCGACGGGTCGCGCCAGCTTAATTCGTTAAACACGTCGTTGCCGAGTCGCCGCGATTCAAATTTAATGTCTAGTCGTTCCAGTTCGGACAAATAGGTCAATAAGTTTGGTTTGACGAAGGTCAACCGCGGTGTCGTTAGGATTTCTTGATGCAGGCCAATAGAAATTCTACCGTCCGTGACGACCGCATAGGGATGGCTCACGGCTTCACCAACCTGAGCCTCGGTGAATCCTAGTCGTAGGTAGAAATCTAGCGACGATTGAATATCGGGTGTAGCGACGGAAAATTCTAAGAATCGGCCGATCACTGTAGATTGCTCACACGCCGCCGACGCAAATATATTTCATCTCAGTGTAATCCAGAATCCCGTATTTTGAGCCTTCGCGACCCATACCCGATTCCTTAACGCCGCCAAAGGGAGCTACTTCGGTGGAAATAAGGCCGGTGTTTAGGCCGACGATTCCGTATTCAATGGCCTCTGACACACGCCAGCTACGGGCAAGATCGCGGGTGTACATATAGGCGGCCAAACCGAATTCCGTATCGTTTGCCATAGCGATGGCTTGGGCTTCGGTTTGAAATTTAAATAGAGGTGCTACTGGTCCGAAGGTTTCTTCGCGGGCCACCAACATTTTCGGTGTGACCTGGGTAAGTATGGTGGGTTCGAAAAAAGTGCCCCCAAGGACGTGTTTTTTTCCGCCTAAGGCGAGAGTCGCGCCTTTCGAGAGCGCATCGGCAATATGTTCTTCAACTTTTGCGAGTGCCTTCGCATCAATCAAGGGGCCTTGATCGGTAACTCCGGCGAGTCCATCGCCCACCCGCAATTTACGCACGGCCTCGGTCAGCTTCTGAGCAAATTCCTCGTACACGCCCGCCTGGACCAGGAGTCGATTGGCACAGACGCACGTTTGCCCGGTGTTTCTAAACTTGCTGGCGATCGCACCTTGCACAGCGGCGTCTAAATCGGCGTCTTCAAATACTATAAAAGGGGCATTACCGCCGAGTTCTAACGATAATTTTTTGACGGTGCTGGCGCACTGGGCCATGAGTTTTTTGCCGATTTCGGTCGATCCGGTAAATGTCAGCTTGCGTACCAGCGGATTGCTGGTCATCTCGCCGCCGATAGCGGTTGCAGAGCCAGTGACGACATTGAAGACGCCGCGAGGGATGCCCGCTCGATGACTCAATTCCGCCAGAGCTAGGGCCGAGTAAGGGGTTTGCGTGGCGGGCTTGCAGACCATGGTGCAGCCGGCCGCTAATGCGGGTCCGGCTTTGCGGGTAATCATCGCCGACGGGAAATTCCAGGGTGTGATGGCCGCTACTACGCCGACCGGCTGGCGCAATACCATGATGCGCTTGTCGGCCTGATGACCTGGGATGATGTCGCCGTAAAGACGTTTACCTTCCTCGGCAAACCATTCAATAAATGAGGCGGCGTAGCTAATTTCAGCTTTTGATTCGGCAAGCGGTTTACCTTGCTCGGCGGTCATGAGCACGGCGAGGTCTTCTTGATTGGCCAGCATGAGGTCAAACCAACGCCTTAATAAAGCCGAGCGATCTTTGGCGGTACGTGCCGCCCAGGCGGGCTGGGCGGCGGATGCTGCTGCGATGGCGCGGCGAGTTTCAGCCGTTCCCATATCGGGAATGGTACCGAGTTTGGCAGTAGTCGCCGGGTTGTGCACCGGCAACGTGCCGCCAGCGTCTGCCGCTAGCCAAGTGCCATCAATAAAGCAAAGTTCGCGTAACAATGTCGGATCTTGTAGTTTCATCATCAGCCTATTTGTGCCCTTAAGAGCAAGGGTTTACTGCAGTTGGGGCGAGCAGGATAGCGCGTTCGTTCACTCTCGCTCAACTTAAAGCTAGATCAGTGGATATAATCCCTCTAATGACACTCCATAACCGGTTTTTAATGACATCTATGTTGGGTGTCACGTCACTGCTTGCTATGAGTGCCTGCGGTGGCTCGGCTGCACGTGTGCCGCCGGCGACGGCGTTAGTGGCTCCGGAACAATTGAATCGGTTGATGGTCAGGTATGCGGAGGAGTATTCACGCGTTAATCCGCGATCCCCCGTACCACCGAATGATCTAGCGCCCCAGTACTTGGCGGACTCGCTGGATCTTGAGCGGCGCTATTTAAACGCTGTCAACGGTCTGTCGCGCGAGGGATTAGACACTCATTCACGCTTGACCCTGGATATTTTCAAGAGGCAGCGGGAACTCCGTGTGGAGGGTTATACCTACCCTTCTGAGTTGATGCCTCTGAATCCGTTTGAAGCTCTTACGCCGGCAAGTTCACCGCGTATGAGTCAAATACTTATCAATATGCGTGAAGGATTGCGCCGCGGCTATATGTTGCCGCAGGTGGTGGTTGCGAGATCCCTCGCGCAGCTCGGCAACGCGGCGGATGAGGCTCCTGCCTATGCCTTATTGCGGAATTTCTTAAAGACTGAATATCTGCCGCGCGCTAGGGCCACGGTGGGATTGCAGGCATTGCCACTGGGCGAGGCTTGGTATGCGTATCGAGTACGAAGCGTGACTGGCACGGGCTTGACTCCCGCAGCAATTCATAAGCTCGGTCTGCTTGAGGTAGGCCGCATAAAACCGCGACTGCTTGCGACCTTGGCGATAAGCGTTGCCCAGCATCAGCCCATGCGGTTGTATACGACCCCTCAGGAGCTCGTAGATTCTTATAAGGAGTTAAAAACCAAGGTGCTGGCGCTGATGCCAAACTTGTTCGCGCAAGTTCCGGCTGATTTTGATATTCGTGCGATGGATGCTGGCGTTGCAAGTCACACGGCACTCAATTCACCCAAGCTCTTTTTTCAATCCGCCGAGCCTGGCTCTGTCACGGGACCAGCACATTTAATAGTCAATACGGCTGATTTAGCTAATTACCCTGCGTTTTCGATGGAGGCGCTGTTCTTGCGCGAAGCCGTGCCGGGAAATGTTTTACAAATGTCTCTTCCCACGGGAGCACCTAGTACAGCGTCGTTTCGCCCAGAACACTATCCCGCCTTCGAGGCAGGATGGGCTTTGTATGCGCAGTCTTTAGGCGATGAGCTCGGGTTATACCGTGACCCGGATGCAAAAATTGCGGCTTTATCAGCTAATTTTGTATGTGCTTTAAGCGCCGTGATTGACACAGGGTTGCACTTTAAAGGTTGGACGCGGCGCCAAGCCCTGGAGTATCTGCGCGCTCAAATGCCGCCAGGGTTAGGAACTGCATTGGATGCAGACTCAATCGTGGATCGGTCGATCGCGCTACCGGCCGAGGCGCTGGCTTGTAAAGTCGGTGAGATAAAGATTCGCGCCTTACGTGATCGGGCCGAGAAGATTTGGGGTACAGACTTTGATATTCGGGATTTTCATACCCAAATACTTCAGGATGGGGCCATGCCGTTGGATATTTTAGAATTGAAGATCGAGGAATGGATCAAATCCCCTCACAAGGCACATCAATCGCAGTCAGACTAGCTTGTGCGCTTAAGTATTTGGGTTTTGCTACTGACGATGTTCTATGCAATCACCGTGCTGGGTGCAAGTGCGGCGGTAAATGGTGCGCCAGCGAATGAGGTGCGAGCCGCCGACATCCCGATCAAGGTCACGCTGGATGCGGGCGAGCAAAGTGGTCGAGCAAGTGCTACGGTTAGCATTCATGCTAAGCGCGAGGTTATTTGGGGGTTAATTACCCAGTGTTCAGAGGCGTTGCGACTTGTGCCGGGGCTGGTTGAATGTAATGTGTTGGAAACGGCAGCGGATCATTCTTGGCAGCGAATTCGCCACGTGTTGGATTATTCCTGGTATGTGCCGCGGCTGACCTATGAAATTCGCGCGACTTATATTGAGCCTGAGCAAGTAATTGTTGAGCGAGTAGCGGGTGATTTGGCGCGTATGCGGGCATCTTGGATTTTGAAAAGTCAGGGTGAGTACACGGTTGCTCAGTATCGGATGGAGCTGGTTCCGGGGTTTTGGGTGCCGCACTGGATTGTGCGGGCCGCGTTGAAGCGCGATTTGCCAAAGATGTTGCGTGCTGTACAGATGCGGGCGGAACTCATGCAGAATGAATTAATCGGAAGGTAGGGCGCGATGCGAAATGTGATCGATCGAAAATTTGAGCGACGCTTGGCCGGATTGATAAATTCCCGCCAACGAGGGGTATTGCGTGGCGGCCGTAAGGGAGTCGAGAAGGAGTCTTTGCGCGTAACGCAGGACGGTACGATAGTGCAATCGCGTCATCCGCACGCACTAGGCTCGCCGTTAACCAATGAGCACATTACGACAGATTTTTCCGAGTCCCTAATTGAGTTAGTGACACCTCCTTTTCAGGAAAGTTGGGAGTTATTGCAATATTTGTGCGATCTTCACCAATTCGTCTACCGGCATTTGGACGAGGAGTTGATGTGGTCGACTAGTATGCCCTGCGCTATCGATGGCGACGCAAGCATACCGCTGGCTCAATTCGGGAACTCGAATGTCGGACGAATGAAAACCATTTATCGTCACGGCTTGGGGTTGCGCTATGGCCGTATTATGCAAGCTATCTCCGGCGTACATTTTAATTATTCGTTCGCGCCCGCCTTATGGGAAGTGCTAAAAGACGTTAATGAGTCTAATCAGGAAAATCAGGATTTTATTTCAGAGCAATACTTTAGTGTGCTCAGAAATTACCGCCGTTTCGGCTGGTTAATATTGTATTTATTTGGCACCTCCCCAGCGGTTTCCAAGAGTTTTTTTGGAGCGCGCGAAATTACTTTGCCAGCGCTCGACCCGGACACTTATTACGAGCCGTATGGCACGTCACTACGCATGAGCGACATCGGCTATCGCAATAAAAATCAATCGACGGTCAGTGTATCGGTGAACAGCCTCGATGAGTACGTGCGAGATTTGTCGAATGCTACGAGTACACCTTTCCCTGATTATCAAGCTTTAGGCGTGAAAGTTGATGGCGAGTATCGCCAGCTGAATTCCAATATTTTACAAATAGAAAATGAATATTACAGTTATATCAGGCCTAAGCGCGTCGCGCGCTCAGGAGAACGCCCGAGCCATGCATTACGTCGTGCCGGGGTTGAATATGTCGAAGTGCGAGCGCTTGATGTCAGTGCGTTTGATCCGGTCGGTGTTAACCAAAATAAATTACGCTTCCTGGAGGCGTTTCTGGCTCTGTGCGTGTTGCGCGAAAGCGAGCCCATTAGTCGCAATGAACAAGAATCGTTAGACGCCAATCACTTAAAAGTGGCGCGACGCGGACGCGAGCCTGGACTGCTTTTAAATCGTCAGGGCCGCTCGTATTCCATGATGACTTGGGCTAAAGAACTGCTCGACTCGATGCAGGGCATTTGCGAGTTGTTGGACAGCGGTGAATCTGCGCGCCCGTACATGGCGGCGCTTGAACAACAGCGCGTCAAGATTGACGATGTTGACCGTACGCCGTCGGCAAGACTGCTGGCCGAGATGCGGCAAAGTGGTGAGTCGTTTGCCGAGCTCACACTGCGCATGTCTCAGTTGCATAAGGACTATTTTTTGGGACTGTATCCGCCCAATGAAAGTCGATTAGCGGAGTTTGCCGCTGAATCGCTGGAATCACATGCTGAGCAACAACATATTGAGGCTAACGACACTTTAAATTTTGATGCCTACTTGGCACAGTATTTAAAAGAATAGCCACAGGTTAATAAAAAATCCTCAGTAAAAAGTTTTAGTAAATGGCAATTTCCGCGGGATTGTTAGCGGTTCGGCTGGCGCGAAACATGCCTTCGGAATTAAATTGCATACTGATTTCGCCTAGGCAATTGATGGCGATGACTCCGCCTTCGCCGCGCAATTTAATAAGCTCTCCGTGCACCACCTCGCGCACCGCTTGTTGCAACGAAAGTTTAGCAAATCTAACCCGAGCGCAAATATCGTGGGCCACCGCGGCGCGAATGAACATTTCCCCATGCCCGGTGGCGGACACGGCAGCGGCTCGATCATCGGCATAGGTTCCCGCGCCAATGATGGGTGTGTCGCCGATACGGCCGAAACGTTTGCCGGTCATGCCGCCGGTGGAGGTGCCAGCCGCAAGGTGACCGTGTTGGTCCAACGCGACCGCGCCGACGGTGCCCACATGAGAGATCGTGAGGCCAGAGAGAGCAGTATCGCCGCCGCGAATGCGTTCTAGTTGCCGCCAACGGGCTTCAGTATAAAAGTAACTCGTAGGGACCACGGCAATACCCTGCTGTGCCGCGAATTCTTCAGCACCCGCACCACTTAACATCACATAGGATGAACGCTCCATAATGGTGCGCGCCAACTCGATTGGGTTTTTGATGTGCGTCAGACCGCAGGCGGCACCCGCTTGCAGTGTATCGCCGTCCATAATGGCGGCGTCTAATTCGTTGTGACCCTCGAGGGTGAACACCGCGCCTCGGCCCGCATTGAATAGCGGGTTATCCTCCAGCACGACGACCGCGCGCGCAACTGCATCTAGGCTGGTGCCGCCTTTACTTAAGATGGCGTAGCCCGCCTCCAATGATTCGGCAAGACCTGCTCGATATTGGTTTTCTTTGGCCGTGTCCAACTCTGCACGTGGAAGCGTGCCTGCACCCCCATGAATTGCTAGTCCGTACATAGTTTCAAGGCTATCATCTTTTTCCTATGAATCCATTTTTAAAAACCGGTGCCATTAAAAGTCTGTTGATCGCTAATCGCGGCGAAATCGCCATTCGCGTCATGCGCGCCGCGGCTGAGTTAGGTATTCGCACTATCGCGATCCATTCGCGCGAAGATCGGTTTTCGCTGCATCGGACTAAAGCGGACGAAAGTTATTTGATAGGCGATGGCAAGGGTCCAATTGAAGCGTATTTAGACATCGCCGATATTATTCGGGTGGCGGTCGAGGCAGGCGCCGATGCTATTCATCCGGGCTATGGCTTTTTATCGGAGAGTCCGGAATTTGCCGAAGCTTGCGCAGCGGCCGGTATGGTGTTCGTGGGTCCGCGGCCCGACACTATGCGTCGCTTGGGAAATAAGGTTGAAGCGCGCAATTTAGCCGTGAGCGCCGGTGTGCCGGTGATGCCGGCAACCCCACCCTTACCGCTCGATGATGCGCAAGTGCTGGCCATGGCGCACGCTGTAGGATTTCCACTAATGCTCAAGGCAAGCTGGGGTGGCGGCGGCCGTGGCATGCGAATTGTCGAAGACGATACGGCGTTGCTTGAGTCTGTGACGGACGCGCGGCGCGAAGCCAAGGCGGCTTTCGGCAAGGACGAAGTATATCTTGAGAAATTGATTCGGCGCGCCAGGCATGTCGAAGTGCAAATATTGGGCGATGCGCATGGCAACCTAGTGCATTTATACGAGCGCGATTGCACAGTGCAGCGGCGCAATCAAAAAGTGGTGGAGCGTGCGCCAGCGACATTTCTGACCGATCAGCAGCGGACAGATTTATGTGAAGCTGCATTAAAAATTGGTCGCACGGTGAATTATCTCGCGGCGGGAACCGTAGAATTTTTACAGGACGCCGATAGCGGTAAGTTCTATTTTATTGAGGTCAATCCGCGTATCCAGGTCGAACACACGGTCACTGAATGTGTCACCGGTGTGGACTTGGTTAAAGCCCAAATTCGCATCTGTGCTGGAGCGCGCATTGGTAGTGTGGAAAGCGGTGTGCCAGTGCAGGAAAACATTAAAATTAATGCCTACGCGCTGCAATGCCGGGTCACCACGGAAGATCCTGAAAATAATTTTGTTCCGGACTATGGCCGCATTACTGCCTATCGTAGTCCGGCGGGCTTCGGAATCCGTTTAGATGCGGGTACGGCCTACGCCGGGGCCATTATTACCCGGTTTTACGATTCGCTGTTGGTTAAGGTGACTGCTTGGTCACCCACGCCGGAAGAGACCATTGCACGCATGCACCGTGCCTTGTGGGAATTTCGGATTCGAGGTGTGGTAACCAATTTACGTTTTCTCGATCAACTCATTACCCACCCGAGCTTTGTCACGGCAGACTACACCACTCAGTTTATTGATCAAACACCCGAGTTAATGCGTGCGGTGCGTAAACGGGACCGCGCGACGCGTTTGTTGAGTTTTCTGGGTGAAGTGATTGTTAATGGTAATCCTGAGGTGAAGGGGCGAGTCCAACCGAAGCAACCGATTTTCCCGCGTTTGCCGCGGGTGGGTTTGTCGCCCCCGCAACCCGGTACCAAACAAAAATTTGACGAGTTGGGACCGCAGAAATTCTCACAATGGATGCTCGGCGAGAAGAGAGTATTTCTCACGGATACTTGCATGCGTGATGCGCACCAGTCCTTGCTGGCGACGCGTTTTCGCACGCGGGATATGAGTTTGATTGCGCCTTTTTACGCGAGTTTGCTGCCTCAGCTGTTTTCGGTCGAATGCTGGGGAGGTGCGACGTTTGATGTCGCTATGCGATTCTTAAAAGAAGATCCTTGGGAGCGTTTGGCAGAATTACGAGCGCGAATTCCCAATCTATTGCTGCAAATGTTATTGCGCTCGGCAAACGCTGTCGGTTACACCAATTACCCAGACAATGTAGTGCAATATTTTGTAGCTCAGGCCGCAAAGGCCGGAATTGACGTGTTTCGAGTTTTCGATTGTTTGAATTGGACCGCCAATATGCGGGTCACCATGGAAGCGGTTGGTAAGAGTGGGCGCTTGTGTGAGGCGGCCATTTGTTATACGGGAAATTTATCCAATCCTCGTGAAGTTAAATACGATTTAGGCTACTACATCAAAATTGCCAAGGAACTAAAGGCAATGGGCGCGCATGTTCTGGCAATAAAGGATATGGCTGGATTGTGTCAACCACACGCAGCCAGTGTACTAGTGCGAGCGCTCAAACAAGAAATTGGGCTACCGATTCATTTTCATACGCACGATACCAGCGGAATCGCCGCGGCCAGTGTGCTGGCAGCGATTGAAGCAGGGGCCGACGCGGTGGACGGTGCTATTGATGCGCTCTCAGGTCTTACATCCCAACCGAATTTAGGCTCCATTGTCGAAGCCTTGCGTTACAGTCCGCGTGACTCGCAGGTAAACCCCGATAACTTGAGGTTAATCTCAACCTATTGGGAACAGGTTCGTCATGGTTATGTGTCGTTTGAAAGCGAGATTCGCGCCGGAGCGTCCGAGGTGTATGTGCACGGGATGCCGGGGGGGCAGTACACTAATTTGCGCGAACAAGCGCGTGCGCTAGGTATCGATGAGTACCGCTGGCCGGAAGTGGCTACGGCCTATGCAGAGGTCAATCAAATGTTCGGCGATATCGTTAAAGTAACGCCTACCTCCAAGGTGGTCGGTGATATGGCCCTCCTGATGGTCACAAGTGGACTTAAAGTCGAGTCGGTGTTGGATCCGGCGGTCGAAGTGGCTTTTCCGGAATCAGTGGTACAACTGTTTCGGGGCGATCTAGGATTGCCGATCGGAGGTTTCCCACCTGATTTGCAAAAAAAGATATTGGCCGGTAAGTCGCCGCTAGGAGTGCGGCCGGGACAGTTGTTGCCCGCTGCCGATCTGCAGAGTTCGCGACGTACAGCGGAGCTTGCGGTGGGTCGAACTTTGAGTGAGTTTGAACTCGCGTCCTACTTGATGTATCCCAAAGTATTTATCGATTATGCGGCTGATCGAGCCGCCTACGGCGATGTAAGTTCGTTACCGACATCGGTGTTTTTCTTCGGTTTGCAATCCGGTCAGGAGATCAATGTTGACCTGGAGCGCGGCAAGACGCTGATCGTCAAGTATGTGACCACCAGCGAGCCGCACGACGACGGCACACGTACGGTGTTTTTCGAATTGAATGGCCAGCCGCGACCCGTTCGAGTTGCCGACCGGACGCAAGTCGCAAAAAAGCCGCTACCGCGAAAAGCAGAAGGAGGCAACCCCAGCCATGTAGGCGCTCCCATGCCGGGTACCGTTACGACGGTGCCGGTTCATATTGGCCAAAACTTGGTGCGTGGCAATGTGCTGCTGACTCTTGAGGCCATGAAAATGGAAACGACGGTGCGGGCGGAGCGCGATGGAAGAGTCAAGGAGATACTAGTGAAGCCAGGATCGATAGTCGATACCAAGGACTTGCTGATTATTTTCGAATAGCGCCTCAGGCTTCTAAATAGCGCGCGGGGTTTTCAAATAGTGCGCCGGGGCCAGAGGTTGCTCTACCCTTGGCGTTCTGGGACCGTGACTTCGAGGCCGTCGAGTGCCTCGCTCACCATGATTTGGCAGCTTAGGCGGCTGTTGTCTTTGGGTTCCCAGGCATTTTCCAACATACCCTGTTCCATATCTTCTTTTGCCGGCAATTTATCCATCCATTGCTGCCCAATATACACATGGCACGTCGCGCAGGCGCAGGCTCCACCACATTGGGCCAAAATTCCCTCGATCTGATTTTGGCGCGCCACCTCCATAAGGCTGATGCCGGTAGTTGCCAGCACTTCGCGACGTGAATTTGACTCGATGAATACGATACGGGGCATTAAATGGCTTCTTTCAACAATATGTGGGTATCAGGAATTTTCGCAGCATTTAGCGGTGTCCGGTCGGCAATAAGTCTACGGGCCGCCATATAATCCTTCGGCTGATTGACGGCTTCTATTGCTATCAAGGCACGCTCCTTGAGGTAACAAACGCTAAAAACATGTTGGGCTGGATCGCCGCGCAGAATGAGCTGGTCATAGCCTTCCGATAATCCCGCAATGAGTAATTTATTGTCGAATTGATCGGACCAAAACCAGGGCACCCGGTCATGTTTGACCTCTCGACCTAGCATGTTGAGTGCGGCGGTCTTGGCCTGTTCGACGGCATTATCGACTGATTCGAGACGAATGCGCCGCGCGTAGTGCAGGGACGGATGGTAAGTGCAGTCGCCAGCGGCGTAGATGTTGGGGTCACTGGTACGGCAGAATTCGTCGACTACAATCCCGTTGTCGCAGTTCAAGCCCGCTGCGTTCGCGAGAGAGCTGGCCGCCATCGCACCGACACCGACGATGACAAAATCGGCGTCGTGAATACTACCGTCCGCGCATAGCACGCGCTCGACCTGGTTTAGGCCTTCGATTTGCACCACACGGCTATTACAGATTATTTTGACACCGTGCGAGGCGTGACTGTCGGCAAAATACTGCGACACACAGGGTGCAGCAACGCGATTCATGACCCTGTCAGCCATTTCCAGCACGGTGATTTCGCAGCCCATTTTTCGAAACGTCGCTGCCGTCTCAAGGCCGATGTAGCCGCCCCCAATAATGACCGCGCGTGCACCCGGTTTGATATGCTTTCGAATGCTGCTCGCATCGGCTAGGTTGCGTAGATAGTGAATGCCTGCAAGCTGAGCGCCCGGGCAGGTGAGCAATCGCGAGGTCGCGCCGAGACAAAGCAGTAGCCGGTCGTACTTCAAGGATTCGCGAATAGAGGATTCGCCAATGCTGACCGCACGAGTACAAGTAACAGTTTTCGTAGCCGGATCTATTCCGGTTACCGCCGTCGAGAGATGCAACTCGATCCTGTGCTCGTCGTAAAACGCCTGATGCCTAAACACCAGTCGGTCTTCAGTCATTTCATCGGCGAGAAATTTCTTCGATAGGGGCGGGCGCTGATAGGGAAGCTGACCCTCATCACCTACCAGTATCAAGCGGCCCTTAAATCCTTCACGCCTGAGCGTATCAACGGCCTGTGCACCCGCTTGGCCTGCACCGATAACGATTATGTTTTCGATCATGGGAATCCTTAGATAACCAGCGCTATTCTGTATAGTATGACTGGGTCAGCCCTAAGTTTCGCTGGAGTCTGGTATGAAATTGGTTACCGCTATTATAAAGCCGTTCAAACTCGATGATGTACGCGCCGCGCTTTCTGAGATAGGAGTGTCCGGTATGACTGTCACCGAAGTGAAAGGTTTTGGACGCCAGCGTGGACATACTGAATTGTATCGGGGCGCCGAGTATGTGGTTGATTTCGTACCGAAGACGCGCATCGAAGTCGCGGTGCGAGACGAATTGGTGGATCAGGTGCTCGAGGCTATTACTGCGGCGTCTAAGACCGGCAAAGTTGGCGATGGCAAAATATTCGTCACTTCCATAGCGCGCGTGCTCAGAATTCGTACCGGTGAGATGGATAACGCTGCGCTTTAGTTTTTTTGCGCGGCCTTGCGGCGAGAAAAAAGTACCAAAATGCCGATGCACACCGCAAAATTTAGTACCCACCACCATAATTGGCGTGCGCTATTTTTATTGGAACCATTGTCGCTGTCTCCTGGAGTTTCTAACGTACCGTGCAAACGCTCTCGTCTCTCGCCTTGCGTGACATTGAATTCGATCGCTACTGGGCCGGGTAAACGTAGATCTGGAGTTTGTAAGGAATAGCTACCGTCTACTTGTGCCGTAGCGGGGGTGGTGTTGCCGCGTAGGTTGATAGTTACCAGGGCGTTGCGTACCGGGGAGTTGTCGGCAAGCTGGCTGATATGCACATTCAACACGCCTTCGCGCACGACTCCAACCGCTAAAAAGCTCGCGGAGCGTGCTTCGATCCGCGGGGTCGCTGCTGAGCTCACGAAGGCGATGAGGCTTAAACTGATACCTAGGTAACGTGCCGCCGCCCTTCTCAAAGCAACAGGCCCCACAGTCCTATAAGGGCGCCCGCAACTCCAGATATGAGACCAAATATTGGAAAAAAACTCTTGCGTGCCAGGAAATACAGAGAACAAAGCACCAGGCCTAGTTCCAGCAATCCTTCGCCAATATCAAAACGCAGCGCCTGTTGTTCGGCATGTTCGGTCTCGCGTACTTTCCCTTTAGCTTCTTCTTGAATCTCTTTAGCTTCGCTGGCGTAGCGGGCGCGCGACGATTCTAGTTTTTCGGCCGCTGCTTTACTTTTCTCAAGGTCAGGTGCTAACGCTTGTAAAACCGTGAGACCCACCTCGGTAGAATTTTCGCGAATTTTCTTAGCCTGGTAATACGTCCATTGATCGTTGGCTTCGGTACGATGAATAACGCCTGCGGTGTGGGCTCGATGTGAGGCGATAGTAACCACTGACAATAGGATACCGACGATACCGACCAGGACTCCAACCCTACGGGTGTAAGGATCTGCGCCATGTTCCGCTGTTACTTCAAGTTCATTCATTTTTTGGGTTCTCCACGTGAAATACCAAGTACGCCGCTACGAACAACTTCGATGATCTCACCGAAGGTTGCTACATCTTTAAGAAATTCGCCGATTTGGGCTTCTGTGCTGGTAAGTTCGACGATATAGCTGGTAGGATTTAACGATAATACGCGGCCGCCAACCCGGCGCGAAAGGGTATTAACCGCATCGATTTGTGCCGCGACGACGTTTAGTTTTACCAGCAGTAATTCGCGCGCAATAGTGTCGCCGCTGGTCATATCCTCGACCGCTACCACATCGACCAGCTTGAGGAGTTGAGCGTTGATCTGGGCCATAACGGCATCGGAGCCTATGGTCACCAAAGTGATGCGTGAAACGGTTGGATCGTCGGTGGGCGCAACCGATAAGGACTCAATGTTGTAGCCGCGACTAGAGATCAATCCAGTAACGCGAGTGAGTGCTCCGGCTTCGTTTTGTAACAGAATCGCGATGAGATGGCGCATAGGCATTAAGGATACGGGAGTGAGGGTCTTTAGCGCCAGAGCGATTACTGCTAGTCTTTGTGGGTGAAAGACAAACACGACATGTTAAACCAGGCTGCCCACCCCTTAGCGGGCGCCACCATGACGGGCGCCGAAATGGTAGTCCAAGTGTTGGCCGACGAGGGCGTCGACACTATTTTTGGGTATAGCGGCGGCGCTATTTTGCCGATTTATGATGCGGTATTTCGCTATAACCTCGATCATAAGGGCACTATGCCGTTGATTGTCCCGGCCAATGAGCAGGGTGCGGGTTTTATGGCGGCGGGCTTCGCGCGGGCCAGCGGTCGGGTGGGCGTGGCTTTAGTCACATCGGGCCCGGGAGCCACCAACACCGTAACGCCGGTGCGCGATAGCATGGCTGATTCGGTGCCCATCGTGGTGATTTGCGGTCAAGTAGCGACCACCGCAATTGGCACCGATGCTTTTCAAGAGGCTCCAGTGCCTAGCATCATGGGCGCGGTGGCTAAGCATGTATTTTTGATCACCGATCCGGCCAAGCTTGAGGCTACAGTGCGTACGGCATTTGAAATTGCCCGTACCGGTAGGCCCGGCCCCGTGGTGCTTGATATTCCTAAGGATATCCAAAACTGGAAAGGCGTGTTTCACGGTTCTGGACGCTTAAGCATCCCGGGATACCGCCAGCGGATGAATCGCTTAGAGGCCAATAAATTGCCAGAAAGCGCAGCGGCGACGCTGTTTGCAGCACTATCGGTTGCGGATCGACCCATGATTTATGCCGGAGGCGGCGTCATCAATGGGGAAGCCGCCACCAGCCTGCGACAGTTTTCATCCGAATTCCACATTCCAGTAGTCACGACGCTGATGGGCATCGGCGCAATCAACACCACCGATCCACTATCGATGCGTATGTTAGGAATGCACGGTGCCGCGTTCGCCAATTACGCAGTAGATGATTGCGATTGTTTGCTTAATGTGGGCGCGCGCTTCGATGATCGGGTGGCGGGCAATCCTGGAAAATTTGCGGCCAAGGCGAAATTTATTGCGCATTTGGATATTGATGCCTCGGAGATCAATAAGGTTAAACGAGTCGATTGGAGCCATGTGGGGTTGCTATCTGATGCCCTCAAGAGCTTGTTGGCATTTGGCCGACAGCATAAATTTATGCGCGATTGGTCAAAATGGCTTCAGCATTGTGAGGCGCTGCGCACAACTTATGCAATGAATTACCCGCGTGATAGTGCCCTGATTCAACCCTACTATGTGATCGAGGAAATTAATCGGCTGACCAAGGGCGAAGCAATCATTTCAACCGGCGTGGGTCAGCATCAAATGTGGGCGGCACAGTATTTCGATTTTAGTAGCCCGCGTCTTTGGTTGACCTCCGGCAGCATGGGTACGATGGGTTTTGGTTTGCCGGCGGCGGTGGGCGCACAATTTGCAAATCGCGATCGGTTGGTGATTGATATCGACGGCGATGCCAGTATTCGGATGAATCTCGGTGAATTGGAAACAGTCACGACCTATGACCTGCCTATCAAAGTGGTGGTGCTGAATAATTGTGGTGACGGAATGGTGAAACAGTGGCAGAAACTGTTTTATAAAGGTCGTTTAAGCGCCAGCGACAAAAGTTTACACAAGAAGGACTTTGTGAAGGCGGCGCTGGCTGACGGGTTTCCCTATGCACAACGCTTAGAGGTCAAAGACGATGTGCCGCGCGTGATCAAGGAGTTCATCGGCTTCAATGGGCCGGCGTTTCTAGAGGTGATGATTGACGCGGACGCTGGGGTGTATCCGATGGTCGGTCCAGGTCAGGGTTACGATGAGATGATCACGGGTGAGCATATACCTTCGCGCACACTCGTAAAAATTACCACGCCGGATGCGTCGGAGATGTTCTAGCGGCCGCGGCTGGCGGACGAAGTGAGCGTTTGGTGATGGGTTACCACGCGCCAGTATTAGGCATGCTAGTCCAGGGTTCTGCCGCCGGGAGTGCGCCGCCTGCTTGTAGAAGTTCGATTGAAATATTATCGGGCGAGCGCACAAAGGCCATGCGCCCGTCGCGGGGCGGGCGATTGATGATGATGCCTTGATCCATTAAGTGCTGACAGGTGGCATAGATGTTGTCGACTGCGTAGGCAAGGTGTCCGAAATTGCGGCCGCTGAAATAGACTTCAGTATCCCAGTTATGAGTAAGCTCTACTTGTGCGTTTTCGTCGCCGTTGGCGGCCAAAAACACCAGCGTGTAACGTCCTTGCGGGTAGTCTTTGCGTGACAGTTCCTGAAGGCCGAGCGCACGGTAGAATTTAAGCGACGCTTCGATATCGGTGACGCGGACCATGGTGTGTAGGTATTGCATGTCAGATCCTTGAGGCTTTTGTGTCACAAATTGGCGACACATTTAACATTATATCGGCGTCTTCGATTAAAGTCGCTTAACTAGTGGAATTATATATTGTAAATGCGAACCCATAAGGCGATTATGCAAGCACGATTCCCTGCCAGGCGTCACTTAATTGCAACACTTGGTTGTGACCTAATAAGTTCGAGTGTTGGGGCTGTTGTCCCCTACCAACGATCAAAGCAGGACGTGTTGGACCTAAGTGCTGACACCTGTTCCCCTCTAATTCCCCGGTTCATACGGGGATTCTTTATATGACTACTCGTTCGGGATTCGTCGATGCGGTGGGTAATACGCCGTTGCTCCGGTTAGGCGTTTTAAGCGCTGAAACGGGCTGTGAAATATATGGTAAGGCGGAGTTCATGAACCCCGGCGGTTCGGTGAAGGACCGCGCGGCTAAGTGGATTGTCTTAGATGCGGAGAATCGCGGGTTATTAAAGCCCGGCGGCACTGTGGTGGAAGGGACTGCCGGTAATACGGGGATTGGCTTGGCTCACGTTTGCAATGCGCGTGGCTATCGTTGCGTGATTGTGATGCCGGACAATCAGGCGGCGGAAAAATATCAAATCATTGAGGCGCTGGGAGCTGAGCTACGCAAGGTGCCGGCGGTGCCCTATAGCAATCCGAATCAATACCAAAAGGTAGCGGCGCGGGTGGCTTCTGAAATACCGGATGCTTTTTGGGCCAATCAATTTGATAACACGGCGAATCGTACGGCGCACTTTGAATCGACGGGGCCGGAGATTTGGCGTGATACTGAGAGTAGGGTAGATGCGTTCTGCGCAGCCACTGGAACTGGTGGGACATTGGCGGGGGTGGCTTCCTACTTGAAGAGTCAATCCTCAAAAGTGCGCATTACTTTGGTGGATCCCCCGGGTAGCTCGCTGTACCACTTTATCAAGGACGGTGCGCTGGCCTCGGACGGCGGTTCGTCGATTGCGGAAGGAATCGGCACCGGTCGTGTAACTGCAAATTTAGCGGGTGCGCCAATTGATGACGCGCTGCGCATTAGCGATGCTGAGACTTTGCACTATGTGTATAGACTCATGCGCGAAGAGGGGCTGTTGTTGGGGAGCACTGCGGGTATCAATGTGGCCGCGGCGGTGACGATCGCGCGGCAAATGGGGCCGGGGCATACCATCGTGACTATTTTGTGTGATGGGGGCGCTAAGTATTCATCGCGTTTGTTCAATCCGGCGTGGGTGGCTGAGAAGGGATTTACCGACGCGGTGCGGCCTTGCGAGCAATCATGATGGCGGTCGGAAAGACCTCACTTTAATTGAGGACGAACAGCAAATTCGGTCGGGACCCGCAATAACTGAGAGCGGTTGCTCGCGTTGTGCGATTGAATAACCCGTCGAACCTCAGCTGTTCCAGCATCGCCAGTATTTAGTGTTTCTGGTGGCTCGATTAATAGAATATGGGCCTTTTCTTCCGCAACACGGCAGTGCTCGACTCCTTTCGGAACGACAAACACTTCGCCTGGACTAAGCGCAACGACACCATCGCGAACCTGAATAAAAATGTGGCCGCTGAGAACAAGGAACAAATTATATGTATTGACGTGCTTGTGCTCTACAAACTCGCCTCTGACTTTGACCAATATTACGTCTATCACTTTTGTAATATCCGCCGCCGGCACGCGGGCCAGTTGACTGATCTTTGCGCAAGTGGGTTTGCGAAATTTGGCCGCTCTAAGTTCCAGCGTCAACGGAAACCCAGTTTTTTGGGGCTGGGTGGTCAACGCCACGGCAATGACCGTGCCGGATCGTGCGTTGAAAATATTGTGACTCAGGATGAGCACTGGACGAAACCCTGATTGCTCGTGGCCATTAGGCTATCCACCTGGCGCAGAGTCTCGTGCTCGGGTGCTATTGCAACCTTGACGCTGGGCATGGCCTGATCTCCGGTATGATAACTTATCAAATCACCCGCCGAGTCTTTGTGAAAGCCACAGCAATGGAGGCCGCACTCGTCCATTCGCGGCGTGTCGCGGTAACCAATGTTAGGGGCGCGCCGTACCCATACTCCATTCACCGTGCCTTATAGAGAATGCTTAGGTCGCGCAATGTGGTCTTTCTTCGCTGAGGCTTTGCAAAATCGTGTTGGTCGCCAAATCTATACGATGGCAGCCTATTAGTGGTGAAAGCGCTTTCCTAAGATCGACCAGGCGCCCGAGTCGGGTTACGGAGCCAAACAGGGAAAGTCGCTTGACTCGGTGTTGACGGCATAGCGCTGTCAGGAATCGTCGATCAAGTTCGAGATTGACGAGCGCGCGTCGCAAGTTGCCGTGAGTGGTGGTTTATTTGTACCTGTCGTTAGAAGGCGCAGTGAGTTTTTGCGGTGTCTTGGACGGCAAAGCGTCGTAGGGCAACTGCGAAAGTTTGCGCACCAGAAGCACCAGTTCTGCATGCACCTCGCAACTATTATTGGCCTGATGGTGGATTTGGTTCCCGATGCGTGTACGAGTTAAGATTCCCACCACTACGAGCTGCTCCAGCTCACGTCGGGTTGAGCCCGCAGGAGCCTCGATCATTCGAGCAATTGCGCGCAGGTGAATAGACCGCTCTGGATCTAACAATAGCAGCGTCAGAATTTGACGGCGAACGGCACCAAATAGCAGCAATGCCACGCTATTAATAACATTTGTACTCATATTGGAATACATACGTTATCAAAAGGCATACGAAACAGAAGATTTAAAGCAATTTATCTTGACATCAAATTTCATCGCGGTATTTTGCGCGGCTATTTTTTAATAGCCTGAATTTCCAGGTAATGTCCCGTGCAATTTGAACTTGATAGCAGTGACGGTAATCATAGCTGGCATTTTAGTGTGCGGGTTAGCGATAACCTATCCAATCCTGCCGAGACTCTGTTTAAAATTCGTACTCTGCTATCTTTTGACAGGAGCGCAGCGCCTAAGGGCTACCTTTGATGAAATGTCCGACCCTAAATTGCTGGATGAGGCCTATCCGTCGCTTGATGAACCGCTCGAAGCATCCATGCAACGGTACCTAGGTGCGCGCGCTCTTGGCGGCGATTTCGGAGCGCAAGGGTGATAGCGTTAATGTCCTCTATACCGCTGATACTCGCGCATTGGAGAAAGACGAAATATTTGTGGACTTTGTTGCTGGACGCCATGACGCCTTCGTGATTGAGGATGCCGATCACCTTTTGATGGCAAGCTCTAGCGACAATGTGGATTTGCACCGGTTTCTAGCGATAGCCGATGAGGTAGTGAGTGCTCAGGGGCGAAAGATCATACTTATGATGACTTTGCCTAATTTATCTGATATCGATGCCGCATTAATTCGTCCAGGACGCTGCTTTTCGCGGGTTACTATACGGGGACTTTGTCGGGCCGAAGCGGCCGCGTTGCTGGCACGCATTTCAGCGGATGCGAAAGTGATGAGTTAAACTGAACAATACCTACTGCCCGAGGGGCGATCGGTAACCCTAGCGGCGTTTTACAAAGCCATTGAGGGGCTACCCGGAAATCGGGTGTAGTAAACTGCACGTCATAAAATTAAAGGAAAAAACTTGAAGCGTCATTATCGGGTGGTCGTGATTGGCGGCGGTATCGTGGGCACGAGCGTACTCTATCATTTAGCGCGCCGCGGGTGGTCGGACATTGCGCTGATTGAGCGCGCAGAATTAACCGCTGGATCTACCTGGCATGCGGCCGCGGGCTTTCATGTGCTTAATGATGACCCGAATATCGCGGCATTACAGTCGTACACCATTAAGCTCTATCACGAAATTGAAAAAGAGAGTGGGCAAAATGTCGGGTTGCATATGCCCGGGGGCTATAGCCTCGCGACCACGCCAGCGCGTTGGGAATGGCTACAGGCTGAGGCGGCTATCTATGAGACCTTAGGCATTGGCGCGCGGCTAGCAACACCTGAGGAAATAGTCGCTGACTGCCCCATTGTGGAACCCACCGGCCTGCTCGGGGGTCTATTTGACCCGCATGAGGGCGCGGTAGATCCGCATGGTACGACGCATGCGTTTGCGATTGCGGCAAAAAAACGCGGCGCGGATGTAATCCTGCGTAATCGCGTGGTGGCGATTAGATCGCTGCCTAACGGCCTCTGGCAGTTAGATACTGAGCACGGTCCAGTTATTACCGAACATGTTGTGAACGCTGCCGGGCTGTGGGCGCGCCGCGTCGGGCACATGGTCGGGATTAATTTACCGCTCACGCCGATGCAACATCATTATTTAATCACTGAGGATCTTCCGGCGCTTATCGCGCGTAAAGACGAGATGCCCTGCGTGACCGATCTGGAGGGGTTCACGTATTTGCAGCAGGAACGCAAGGGCGTGCTGTTGGGTGTGTATGAGCGCAATCCTAAACATTGGAAAACGGAGGGTGCTGATTGGGACTATGGGATGGATTTAATTCCAGAAGAGATTGATCGCATTAGCGATGAACTTAATATTGGTTTTGCGCGGTTCCCGGCGTTACAAGAAGTGGGCATTCGCCGTTGGGTGAATGGCGCGTTTACCTTTACACCCGATGGTAATCCGTTAGTAGGACCGGTGCCGGCCTTGCGTAATTATTGGACTGCCTGCGGTTGTATGTCGGGTTTCTCGCAGGGCGGTGCGATTGGACAGGTTTTGAGCAATTGGATTATCGATGGTGATCCCGGGTCTGATGTGTTCGGCATGGATGTCGCGCGCTATGGGGCATTTGCGAGTAACGATCAATATTTGCGCGACACCACGGCACAATTTTACGCGCGACGTTTTGTGATTGCGTATCCCAATGAAGAGCTACCGGCAGGTCGGCCATTCAAGATGACACCCAGCTATGACGCTCAAAAAGCAGCGGGCGCGCATTTCGGTGTGGTGTGGGGAATGGAAACCCCGCAGTTTTTTGCTCCGGGCCAACCGCACTTTGTAGAAACTCCGTCGCTGCGTCGATCGAATGCGCACGCGTTGGTTGCGGCCGAAGTTGAGGCGACCCGTCACGCGGCGGGATTGTTAGATACGGGTGTGTATGCGCGGTACGAGGTATCGGGCACGGGCGCGGCGCATTGGCTGGATCACATGCTCGCCAACACACTCCCCGTCGAAGGTCGTATGCGGCTCGCTCCCATGCTGGCGCCGACGGGAAAGTTGATGGGAGATCTTTCGGTGGCTTGTATCGCTGCTGGGCGGTACTGGTTAGTGGGATCCTATTATTTACAGGAATGGCATCAACGCTGGTTTGCCGATCACTTACCAAAGTCTGGCGTCGTTATTGAAAATTTGTCTGAGCGCTGGTTGGGATTCTCGCTCTCAGGTCCGCGTGCCCGCGATATTCTGGCGCTCCTGACTCGCGAGGATGTGAGTCATTCGGCGTTGCCATTCTTAAGTTGTCGGCATGTAGACATTGGCTTTACTCAAGCGCTGGTCGCGCGTGTGTCGCTGACCGGTGAGTTAGGCTATGAGATCAATGTCCCGGTGGCACAGCAACGCGCTTTGTGGGGGGCGTTAATGGAGCGGGGTACGCCCTTGGGAATGAAGCCTATCGGGATGCGGGCACAGGATAGCTTGCGCTTAGAAAAAGGCTATGGAGTGTGGTCGCTTGAATTTACGCAAGCCTACACGCCGGTGATGACCGGGCTGGATCGGTTTATCGCCTACGATAAAGCAGATTTTATCGGCCGTGAGGCGGCGCTGCGGGATCGTGACGCGCTGTATCGCGGCAACGGGTCTGCCCAGCGTTTGGTGTTGATTTCCATTGACGCACGGAATGCAGAAGTTACGGGCATGGAACCGATTTGGAACGGTACTCGACAAATAGGCTTTATCACTTCGGGTGCGTATGGCCATCATGTTAAGAAGAGCTTGGCACTGGGGTATGTTGATCGGGAGTTTTTGGCACGCAATGCGACACCTGACCTGGCGCTCGCAGTACCAATTGAAGTGGCGGTCGTGGGCGAGCGCCGATCGGCGATGATTTTGACGGAGCCGCCGTATGATCCGCGAGGCATTAAATTGCGAGAATAGTTTTAGGCAATGAGCACTAGCGAAATATTTTTAATCGCCATGGCGATTATATTTGCAGTCCCCTATCTTCTATGGAGAGTGGGCAAGACTGACTACTATGCGCCGCTGGTAGTGGTCCAGATCATTACCGGAATCCTACTCGGCCCCGGCATATTGGGCGCATTGTATCCGCATTATTATGCGTTTGTGTTCAATGCTGCGGTAGTTCAGGCGCTGAACGGTGTGGCTTGGTGGGCGGTCATGGTCTTTGTTTGGATTGCTGGCATCGAACTCGATTTACAGGGAGTCTGGGCGCATCGTCGTGAGAGTGGTATTGCCGCAGGTCTCGCGTTAGGCACTCCCTTGTTGTTGGGCTGTGTTGTGGCGCAAGGTCTTTTAAGGTATGACGGTTGGATGGGCGCAACTGCTGCACCTTGGCAATTTGTCCTTGGCATCGGTATGGCCTGTGCGGTGACGGCTTTACCTATACTGATCTTGTTCATGGAAAAATTGGAAATTCTCCGTCAACCGATTGGGCAGCGCATATTGCGTTATGCCAGCATGGACGACATTGCTATCTGGGGAGTGCTCGCGTTAATTCTGATGGATTGGCAACGCATCGGCAAACAACTGTTTTTCTTATTAAGTTTTGCGATAGCCAGTTGGCTGCTGCGCCGCTTGATGCGTTGGTTGCAGGAACGTGATCGATGGTATGTAGGTCTCATGTGGCTGCTTATCTGTGGCTTAGGGGCCGACTGGTCAGGCCTGCATTTCATGGTGGGAGCGTTCGTGGCCGGAGCTGTTATGGAGCGTCACTGGTTCGATCAAAATCGGATGGATATGCTGCGGCACAACGTGTTGCTGGTCATGATGCCGGTATTTTTCTTAAGCACCGGTTTGCGAACTAATTGGACTATGGGAGGATTCGCGGTGTTGGTAGTCGGAGGAGTTTTATTGATTGTCGCGGTGAGCGGTAAGCTGCTGGGCATGCGACTGGCGGGGCGTATACTCAAGTGGGAAGCGGGTGAGAGTTCTTTAATCGGCTGGCTGTTACAAACTAAAGCGCTCATCATGATTATCTTTGTGAATGTACTTCTTGATAAGAAAATTATCACTAACGCTACGTTTACTGCATTGTTGCTGATGGCGGTGGCCAGCACTATGCTGACGATACCCATCGCGACCCCTAAACTAATGCGGCTACGGACCATTATTTCCAAGGCGGCTTAATTTTCTCTTATATTTTGTGAGGTGAGTGAAATGGCTATCACGGTAAAGCAGATGATGGAATCCGCCAATGCGGTCGTACCGAAAATCACGCCGACCCAAGCGCGGGAATTTATCGCGCAGGGTGCGTTGGTAGTTGATGTGCGCGATGCGCCGGAAATCGAAAGCGGTAGGGTTGCCGGTAGCATCCATGTGTCGCGTGGCATGCTGGAATTTCGCGCGGATCCGGAATCGCCCTACTATGACAAAAATTTCTTGAAGGATAAGGCCGTTATTCTCTACTGTGCCTCTGGCGGACGCGCGGCATTGGCTGGCAAGGTACTCAAAGACATGGGTTACGCGCGGGTCTATAACTTAGGTGCCTTCAAGGAATGGGCCGAAAGCGGTGGATCTCTAGAGTAGGCTACAAAGAGCGGCGTGGGCTGGGAGACTTTTACGACTCTTGTGAATAGCATTGCGCCGAATTTGCTCGCGTACCATCACTGGTGG
>JAYVYN010000036.1:0-27578 GCA_043784265.1 Gammaproteobacteria bacterium
GGCAAGTCAGTTAATATAAGGGTATCCGGGGCGGTTGCTGTGCTCGTGACCAGTCCTGCGGTGACATAGGTGTCGTTCCCACCTTCGGGGCGGCTCGCCTTAGATCGATACGCATCCCCCGTAAAACTCAACTTATCGGTTGGTTTCCAAGTGGCGGTCAGCCCAAACTGTGAAGTATCCACCTGCCGATTGAGGGAGCTATTGACGATCTCCGGCTGAAAGAAATTAGAGGTGACTCCGGTTACTACGCCGTTTTGAATTACCGGATCCTGCCACGGACTTCCATTCGTGCCGGCAGGAAAATAATAAGACTGGTAATAACCATTTTGCGGGTCATTCAACCGGGTAAACAACCCGTCCGCCACTAATTTGAAATCGGAGCTGGGTCGCCACTCGACACTGCCCGAAACAGCATCGCGCTTCTTCTTGTCGAAAATCGATCCAAAGGAAATACAGCAAGGGGTGGATGCCAGCGTAGTCGCGTTTCCGGTACCGTCAAACGGGTAAGTCTGAGGACCATAGGTGGCTTGGTTAAAGTTGTTCAAAGCGTCGGTGCGAAGATTATTTTGCGAGTGTACAACGGCGGCCAAAAAGCCCAGCGTACCGGATTCATTGGTGTTCTCAAAGAATGCCGAAAACTTACTGCCGTGTAGATGACTCATTTGATTATAGTCACCTTCTGCATGTACTCCTCCATGGAGTCCTTGATTGTCGAAAGGGCTGGCCGTGCGTAGATTGACTGTGCCACCAATACTGCCTTCCAAGGCCGAAGCCTGAGCGGACTTTAAAACGTCGGCCCCCGCAATCACTTCGGAAGGCAGCACGTCGAATGCAAGCGAGCGGCCATCGTCATCGGTCGCGAGAATTCGATTATTGAGCGTGACCAGGTTGTACTGCGGACCTAGGCCCTGAACATTCACTCGTTGGCCATCGCCACCGGTGGTGCGAGTAATCGTAATGCCGGGCAGATGACTTAACGAGTCAGCTACATCAGCGTCTGGAAAACGTCCTAGTTCCAGCGAATTGATTGAATCTAATGCTACTACCGCATTCTTTTTCATATCTAGCGACTTCTCTAAACTCGCACGCACGCCGGTGACCTGAATTTCCTCAAGCTCTCCCGGTTTCGCCGCCGCTGGTGCGCTTGTGTTCTGAGCGAATACTTCACCGTGCAGGATCACTCCAGTCGTTAGCGCGAGCCACGCCAGTGGCAGTGGTAAATGAAACCAAAATTTATTGTTCGTCATCAATCGCTCCCACAAAATTTAAATAAAAGGACAATTTATAATCTAACGTAGGCTTTTACCGCACATTGTCATTGCGTTTATCTTTCATCTTTCATTATCGTTTTTTGTTAGCTACTTCTACTGAATATTTGACATCAAGTCAAATATTCAACCTGGAAATTCAGTCTGCCGAACAGACTAGCCGTGTGCGTGCGATACCCGGACTTGATTTCTTAATAATCCCAACTTCTCGATCTCAACTTCGACGATGTCCCCATGCTTCATGAAGATAGGCGGTTTACGAAATGCTCCAACCCCGGAAGGGGTGCCAGTGGCGATAATATCTCCAGGCTCTAACGTGATCGAAGCAGAAATATAGGACAGGAGCTCAGGAATCCGGAAGATAATGTGTTGAGTGTTCGACTCCTGCAAAACCTGTGAATTCAACCGTCCGCTTATCCGTAAATTGTGGGGATCAACAACCTCATCGCGAGTCGTGAGCCACGGCCCAGTAGGGCAGAATGTGTCGCAGGACTTTCCTCGCGTCCATTGCGTGTCAGCGAATTGCCAATTCCGGGCGGAGACGTCATTGAGTGACATATATCCTGCAATAAATTGGTATGCAGAATCTGCCGTAATGCTCTTAGCTCGCCGTCCAATGACGACGGCTACTTCAGCCTCGGAATCCACCTGCATAGATTCATCAGTAAAGACGATCTCGTCCCTTGGACCAGAAATTGAGTTAGGAAACTTCGCGAAAATCAGGGGAGCACTGGGAAGCTGAAAATCGGCCTCGCCAGCGTGGTCCTTATAATTCAAGCCTACTGCGACAATCTTACCGGGCCTCGGAACAGGAGGCCCGAGGTCAACGAATTGTAACGGCTTACCGGACGCATCACCGCCCGCATCTTGCAAAAGTGATGCTACGAATTGCTGTGCCTCAGCGCCCGCCTCCAAAAATAGTCCCATGCTTGCCACAAATGGTGCCGCGCGACCGGCCGCAAGCGCCAACTCAGCCAAGTCTAATACATTTGCACCCTTAACCACCCCCAGCTTGGACATACCCTGTGCACCGCGTAGATTGACGAGACGCATATAACCCTCCTATGCAAGAATATTTTAATGCAGAATTTTAAACGAAGACTTCTAACTTACTATTCATGGAACACGAGGTGGCGGAAAATTTTGTTACCGACTGACACGATCAATACCGGTAAGTCGCAGTCACGCCAATTGTTCGCGGTTTTTGTGTCCGCTGAAAGTAGAGAGTATCAAACATTGCCGATACGTCGCGTGACTGAAACAATACGGGATGCGTATCGGTCAGGTTGTTGGCAAATAGCGATAGATCAAGCCCACTGAAACGCATGCCGGCCCGCATCGACAAATTGGTCGTGCGGGGCAGACCCGGATTGCTCGAATCATTGATCGCGTTGTTTGCATCCTGAGCTGGCAAAAGTCCTGTCTGCGCGGTTGTGTATTGATAGTCCACGCGCAAGTAACCCTTACGATCCGCAGGCAATGCAAACACATATTCCCCGGCCCCTAGCAAGGTCCACGGCGCGCCCAACAACCGGTTGTTGTTGCTGACGATCGGCTTCCCAATGACGATACCATTACTCCCACAGCCGCCATTGATATACGAAAGACCGGGCAGGCACGCTGAAGCAGTGTACTTTGCATCTGTGTAGGCAGCGGTCAAATCAATCGTCAGTGGCGGCATTGGCCGGAACGTGATCGATAAATCACCGCCGTGGCTAAGGACGCGACCCAAGTTGGCGGTAAACTGGTTGCCGCAAAACGGCAGATATACGCTTTGTTGAATGTTGCTCCAATCAATCGTAAACAAACTCGTGTTGAACTGCAGTAGCCCCCCGAACAGAGTGTTCTTACTGCCGATTTCGTAACTCCACAAGCTGTCCGACTTGTACTGAGTTGGCGAATGCAGCAATCCGTCCGCGCCGGCCACTATCCCGAGTGCGACCAGATCTGGCCCACAAGCTGAGGTCTGGCCGTAATCGACGTTGGTGCCACCGACTCGATACCCTTTCGCAGCGCTTGCGTACAGCAAATTGTTTCTGTCGGGCTGCCACGAGAGAACGGCTTTTGGCGTGACCGGCGTCTCCGAGCCCGAAGCATTGCCGAATAGCGGTGCGCCGGGTCCATCACGTCCGCCCCCCTCACTTTGCCCGGTGTACTGCACGCGGGCGACGCGCACACCTAGGGTCGCTTTCAGCGAGGCGAGCAGCTGGATGCTGATCTCACCAAATCCCGCCAGTTGGCGATCAATCACGCGGGCATACGGTTGGTAATAGACGATTCCGTTCGGACAGGGTACGTCAGGAGTGCAGAACGGAGTGCCCGTAGCGGCGAGATACTCCGAGTCGAGAGTGAGATCCTTTTCATACTCGGTAGAGTTCTCGTTCAAGCGCGCAAAAAAGATTCCTGTATTCCAACTCAGGTGCGAGTTCGAGTCGACTGACGCTAAGCGCAACTCCTGATAAAAATTGTTTTGCGTGTCCGTAAAGAAAGCTGAGCCCGCAGCGCCACGCGGCGGAAATGGATTGCTCACGTAAATTGTGCGTAAGAACTGCGTGTAGTCAGAAATCGAGTGCTGATTACGCGAGTAGAATGAGGTGTTTGACACGAGCCTTGCAGCGCCTAAATTCCAATCCAGGCGTACGGCAGCGAGATAAAACGGATCGGTGCTCGGATTGCGCTGCGCGTTCCCGTTCCGAAAGTTGGCACCAGCGGGGTCCGAAAGACTTGGCCAATAAGCACCGGTGTCGTTGATCTTCAATTCTTGGTACACGATCGATGGCGTCAACGTCAAGTTGTCGGTTACTGACCATTTGAGGGCGCCACGAATAGTCACCGTATCCTGCCAATTTGAGCGTGCTTCCAAGACTTGTCCGTCACGAGAGTCCACTCGATCGACATAGCCACCGTCGTGCCGATACGAGGCACTCAAGCGATATCCCAATCGGTCATCGAGTATGGGGCCTCCCACGGCTGCGCCGAATTCGGTGCTCGGATCACCGTTATGGGTTGTTGCAAGCCCCGTGCGCAGATAGCTCGAGGACTTCTGCAATCCCGGTTCAGGAGTGATGAACCGTACAGTCCCACCCTCAGAGCCTGCGCCGAAAAGTGTGCCCTGCGGGCCGCGCAGCACCTCAACGCGCTCCACGTCGAACAATGCCGGGAAAGTATTAAACGTGCCAAAACCGATGCGTCGGGTCTGAATAGGCGTATCGTCGATGTAAATGCCGGTCGTCGATGTCCCGGCGGTCGAATCAATCCCCCGGATATTAATATCCGAATTCTCATCATTGTAATTTGCCGACGAACCCATGCCATTACGTTGAAACGTAACTCCCGGCGTTAGGCGGGTCAAATCATCGATGTTGCGCAGCCCTTGAGCGTCTAGTTTCTCCTGACTAAATGCAGTGACGCTGACCGGAACATCCTGCAGTCGCTGTTCGCGTCGCGTCGCAGTGACGACGATTTCCTCCAAGGCAGAGGCAGCAGACCCGCCGACCGCAGGGGTCGCCTGACCCCAACTCGGTTCCACCGCAAAAATCGACGCCAGGGACAAAACTGTGTAAGCCAGGTATCCACAAAATCTAAATTGCATCTTAATTCCTTGTATAGACAACGTGCCCGCCGACCGTCGTTTCGAGAACCCCGACATTCGCGATATCTTGCGCGGCAATCTCAAAAACATTGCGATCGAGAACGATGAAGTCGGCCAATTTCCCCGGCTTAATCGATCCGATGTCGAGCTCTGCATGCACCTCGTAGGCAGCATTCATCGTAATTGCGCGCAGCGCTTCGACGCGCGTAAGGCCCGGATCTGCTCCCAATCGGCCAGCATACGCAGGGCCTGCATCGGGTGTCGCCGTGCGAGTGATTCCGACTTTAAGGGCGAACCATTCGTTAAGTGGATCCACCGGCCAATCGCTTCCATAGACGATCCGAGCACCTTCCCGCGCCAGAAAGCCAGCTGGTTCGAGTAGGCGCGCACGTTCTGCACCTAGGGGATCACGTAAGTTGTCAATCGTGTCGGTCGCGGGCTTTTCCCACTGCATCGATAACACGGGAATAACGCCTAGTGCCATAAAGCGGCCGAAATCCGCTGGGTCTACGATCTCGTCGTGCGCCAGCGCGGGTCGTACAAGGCGATTAGGTTCCGCGGCGCGCAACGCCTCCACCGCATCTAGCCCCGCACGAACGGCGCGGTCGCCATCGACATGCATGTGCGGATCGAGTCCGTGCCGGGCGAGTTCGATGACCACGTGCCGCAAAGAGTCAGGTGTGAAATAAGGTTCCGGACCGCGATTCGTACCGACAACCCAGTGCGGCGCGACATTAGAACCCGCGTTCACAAAATATGGCTTCAACATCGCCCCGGTAAAGGAAGGACCGGCAATCACTCCGTCCAAATAAATTTTAGCACTCTGAATCCGCAGACCGGGTATCACTCGCACTTTACCGTGCTCGTATTGCTTGGCGAGCGCGACAATTTCCGCGATCCTCTCATCCGGATTGGCCGCAACGGCGACCGGAATTTGCGGGATCATATACGTGCGCGCCGTCAAGTGGCCTACCCGGGCGACTTCCGTGAATGCCGCAATCGTTCCGGCAGAGCTGTCAGCATCGACAATTGTAGTGATACCCTGCTTAGCGAACGACGCGAGAGCCAACTCAATCGCAGCCACGTCATCCGCGAGCTTTGGCTTCGGAAGGAGAGGCGTGATGAGATCCCGCGCATCGTCTTCGAGAAGTCCATTAGGCTCACCCCTGGCGTCGTGGCCGATCGCTCCACCGGGCGGATCGACGGTCGCGGCCGCAATGCCCGCCAGTGCAACCCCACGGCGATTGACGAGCAGGGTATGGCCGAACGAGGTGTTAATCACGATCGGTCGACCCGTCCGCAGTTCATCCAAGTCTGCGGCTACTACGATCGCACCAGCCGGACGCATTGACTGCTGAAACCAGTTCGACACTTCCAGCCAGTTGTCAGGTTCTTGGTCTTTGGTCCGGTCGAGACATAGTTGAAGTCTTGCTCGCAGATCCTCGACCGTCAACGCCTCATAATTGAGGTTGCATTGGTTCAATTGAGTGCCGCCGGCAAGCGCATGTAGGTGCCCATCAATGAGCCCGGGCATGACCATCCGACCCTTGAGATCGTGCAGACGAGTGCGCGGGCCAACATAGCCACGTACGCCGCGATCGGGACCGACGAACAAGAAACGTCCGTCGCGGATGGCGATCGCCTGTGCGGGCCTGTTCGGCAGTTCCGCGGAATATATGTATCCATGCCAATACACGCTATCTGCAAAGGCTGCCCCGGGTGCTGGTGCGCTGGCGATGACACTTACAAAGATTACCAGGTACAGCAGATTTCTCATGTCCGTTCCTGCGATGTTACTCTTAAACCGATCGCACGCTCTTGATCCCGTATTAAATGTCGTGCGGACCAGAAAAAATGTAGCGATGCCCAAAAACCGAGGGGCGTAAGACACAGCAGTGCCAAACGCAATGAAGTAGCATTTGCTAAATGTCGCGGCGCAAACGCATCGCTCAACATTCCGACTAACTGGGGTGCGACAATGAGATTACCAACATTTGCTACGAATAGGAGAGTGGCACAAAACACCGCCCGCATTCGCGGCGTAGCCAAATTATTGAGCAGCCCGAAACCGGGGCCGAAATAGAAGTATATAGACGGAATAAAAATCCAGAACAGCGCCCGAGTCAAAGACAGCGAGTGAGTCCAGAAAATTATGATCGACACCACAGTGCCTATTCCGATACCCCCACCTAACATTTTGACGACGCGGCGTGGATCTGCCATTGACGGCCGTCCGACCAACCAAGCCGTCAAAACCGTCGCTGCGGCACCACCAACCAAGTGGATCGGACCCGTGACGGCACCGGCTTGCCCGGCCGACAGGCCGTAACTGCGCATCAAAAACGCCGGGGTCCACCACATCAGGCCCCAACCCCATAGCGCTGTTAGTCCACCGCCAGCCATAATATGCAGTGCTGCCCGTTGTCCTTGCAAGAAACGCATGGTCTGCATAAACGTAGTCGGTCTATCATCAATACTGGCATCGAGTTGACCGTGGCGAGGTTCTTTCACCGTTAGGAACACGACAATGCCGAACAGCACGCCGGGCACGCCCAGTGCGAGAAATACTGCCCGCCAGCCGTCATGGTCGGCAATCGAGCCCGATACGTCGGCGCCAAGCCAAGCACCAATTGGGGCACCGAGCGCGAAGATTGTTAGTGCCATCGGCCGTCGCGCCGCGGGAAAATAATCGGAAATTATCGAGTTCGCACCTGGCGTTCCACCGGCTTCGCCTACCCCCACACCGATACGCGCCAGCATTAATTGCCAATAATTCAGCGCAAGCCCGCACGCTACCGTCATGACCGACCACACCACCACCGAGGCCGCGACTATGTTGCGTCGATTGCCACGGTCGGTCCAATACGCCAGCGGGAAACCCAGAATTACGTAAAAAATTGCGATCGACACACCGCTTAGGAATCCAATACCCGTATCGGTGAGACCAAGCTCCAGCCGGATGGGCTCGAGCAGCGTGGAAAACACGAACCGATCTGCAATGCTTAAACTATAGACCGCGACCATGGCAAGTAAAACATACCAACGAGTGATCGCTGAAATTTTTGCGGGCGGCACTCCATTCACTGCGGCCAATTTGAAGTCACTCGTTGCCCTGCCTTCTCAATAAACTATCTACGTCACCCTTCAATAGACTGAGGATATCGGCAGTGTTAATGGCAGTACAGAACTCACCATCCATACTGGCGATTGCCATCGCGTGAACCAACTCAGGATCGTGGTCAACTCCGTCCGAGTCAACCCGATTGGTGGTAGCACACGCGTCCGCCGCCAAGTAAGTATCGAATCCCAGATTTCCCGCCATTCGAACAGTCGTTTCGACACACATATTAGTAAAGAAACCGGCAACGACCAAGCGATGGATGCGCCGCCGCTGCAGCATAAGTTCCAAATTTGTGCCAATGAAACCGCTGTTCACGTCCTTTTTGACGACAATTTCGCCGCTGCGAGGTTCAAGTCCTTCCTTAATATTGCCGGTCGCCAGTGCGATCTTGAGTGGCGAACGCTGTTCGCGCGAATCATGCATGGTATAAAATACCGGCAATCCGTGCGCACGCCACCCGTCGAGCAAAACACGTAGATTAGTTTCCGCCTGCGGATTGTTGCGTCGCCCGCGTTTTCCACCCCAATGATTAAGCACGTCGACACCCTTTTGCACGTCAATGAGTAGCAACGCAGTTGTTGTGTCAAATTTTCCGATCATGCTTTTACGCCTCGATATCTTGTATTTCGCCTACCCTTCTGCACCTCTAAGACTAAGGAGCCTGACTATGGCTGGGGTAAAAAACAGTTGGCCCTACGGATGTTTTTACTAGGAGTTCCGGCAATTATATGATCTTGCCTCGGCGGACGTCCTTCGGCCGAAGTCCGAAGTGGCGACGGAATGCCGTGGCGAATGACGTCTGATGGCTATAGCCGACCGCTCCGGCTACCCGAGCGACTTGCATTTCGCAGTCACGCAGCAACATCAATGCATGCTGCATGCGGCAACGAACTGAGAATTCGAAAAGAGTATTGCCGAATACCGCCTTGAATCCGCGCTTTAGAGTGGTCTCGTTTATTCCTGCGGCACGAGCTACTTGACCGACCGTCGGTGCGGGCGCAAGTTGCTTCATCAGAAAACCTCGCGCCGCGTGCAGGCAACGCAACTCTCGCTCGCTATACTGCTCAGTCGGTTCGCCTGACACGGAATTAAGACTCTGAATCGCACAGCAGAGAAGCTCGAGGGTAATTGCCTCGGTGTGTACCAAACCGACTACTCCGGTATAAGAGTTGTCAACCAACTTGGTCGCAATCTCGAACATTTGCGCGTTCAACGGCAATTGAAAATACTCAAACTTTTTAAGCGTTCCGGCAATAAATGCTTGCAGCAGCAGGGGTGCCTCACTTGCGGACCCAAAGAAATGGTCGACGAGAAACTGGGGGCTAAGCACAATCGCGACGAAGCGCTCGTGGGCACCTGCTGGCGTCCATTCCTTGATTACGATTCCCTTGGGTTGACTGTACACGAAAAGGCTTGGGCGATTAATGCGATACCGCTCGGTGCGGCTGATCGCCATTGTCAAGTCGCCAGTAAGCGTGAAGTAAAACTGCAACAATCCATCGCCAGCAACAAATTCGACGCGCGGATCCTTGTATGCGAATCGCCCGGCGACGATGTATACATCGTCGCCTATCTGTGTAAAGTCCCAAAATCCCTCTCCTTCTTCAGGCGCAAGCGCAATTCTGGCACCCAACAGCGCGCGGCGCGGGTGTCGCGAAACCTGTGCGACAGTGCTGCGCTCGGCTAGGTAGGCAAATGCCTCGGCTATTGTGCGTCCCTCACCGGCGATCAAACTCCGAAACAGCCCCTTACCGTTATGGGCGGGGTCGACGTGATGGACAGGTTTACGATCGGACACGTGCTACAACTCTTGATTTGACGGATGCCGACTAAAGCGCAGACATCGCATATTACCGGAAAGGCCATCCCACGCACGCCCTAGCCGGTTGAGGCTGTTGCCTCGCCCTGTGCAGCGAGGGCCATATTGGCACCCACTCAGGGCCACGGCGAAGCATTCGTCAGTTCTGAAAATTCCTGAATGGCGACCTCGATTGGAATTGCGAATCCTTTACCCTGTGCTTAGCTAAGGACCACCGCTATTTCCGTGATTGATGGACGCATCAGTCTGCAAAACTCAACGGCTTTCCAATCGCAAATAAGCGCTCTTCAAGCACAAGTGCGGTAGGCTGGCCGGCTTCAATATAGGCAATTTTCTATGGGTAATTTGACCAGCAACAGATCAACCTTACGGGCAATCCTGGCGTGCAATGCATCAAATTTAGTGACATCGACCAGCGTTATTGCAAATCCTTCGCGACCCGAATTTGCGCATCCATTTCAACTGTATCGAGATTTCTCTCTGGCTGAGCAGTCCATGCCCAGCGCAATCGTTGCGCGCCGGCGATTAAGTCACGATTCTCGCCGTCAGAATTGCGGTCGCTACAACGGCGCCCAGCTCCAGCCCAGAATCCATGGGTGTTGCGGGCGACTTGCTACCCTGATCGTCAGAGGATAGTGCCGATGGTCAATGAAATTTCGCAAAATATATTCTGCTGGCCTCGCACTTAACGAGGTCCAGATGTAGATGAATGCACTTTGGGCATTGCATGCCTCAATTTATACCAGCTTGCGTCACCTATGCGTGCATGGTTGCAGCCTCACCTTACTTCGCGGGAATAGTGAAGTCAGCATTACTAGTCTTGTCAGCGCTCAGGAGCACGAGCCGCAGCCGCCACGCGCCATCCATTGATGGACTGAGATCGGTGATGTGAAACCGGCAGTTACCGGCGCTCATGAATTTAGGCTCGACATCGCCGCCGTGACCGTGAGCCGGCATTTCAAATGCGACGCTCTTTAGCGTGGGGCAGCCCTTGCCGCCGGCCGCCGACGTGATATCGATGAGGGCTTCGGCGGATTTCTTAACCATCAAAGAATCGACGAGCTTGGCGTGTAGCTTCCATTGCCCGTCACTCGACTGCACGTCCTGGTCGGCGAGTGCGACGCCAAAGACGCTCAGCATCAGCACAGGCAGCAGGGCGCGGGGGATTGAACGAACGATTTGCTTGATCATAGTAAGTTTCCCGTGAAAGTTTGTGGGCGCACAATAACGCCAGATGAGAGTAGCAAATTGCATATATGATCGCTAGTCTTTTCCGTAGGCAGCACCGTCCCTCGCGATTTTAACGCGGCAGCACACAATGGCTAATTTTAACCTGTCAAATACTTGCGCGGTGGGCGCTGCGCGGGGTTTAGCAATTGCATTTCTGCTGGCCGGGCTCGGCGCTTCTGGCAGCGCGCGCGCGCAGGCTCTGAATATTACCAACACCGCCATGCTCGACACGATTATCGTCAGCGCACGAAAGCGGAACGAATCGCTAGCCTCAGTTCCGGAGAGCATCACCTCGTTCACTGCGGCATCACTCTCGGAGTTCGACATTCGCTCGTTCAACGACTACTCCACCAAGACGCCCAATATGTCCTTCGCTTACGGCGCTGGCGCGACCGGGACCTCCAATGCACGCACGGTGGCAATTCGCGGGATCAACGGCCAAAATCTGTTCGGCACAGCGGGCGCGACTGGTTTTTATCTCGACGATACGCCGATCCCAGCATCCCTCGATCCGCGCGTCGTCGACTTGGATCGCATCGAAGTTTTAAAAGGGCCGCAGGGGACTCTGTTCGGCGAGAGTTCACTCGCCGGCAATGTCCGATTGATCACGAAACAGCCGGATCTCAGCGACTCCCTCCGCTATACAGCCGAGGCCGGGCTCACGGCTGGCGGCGGCAGCGCTGACGGCGGGGCCGGTGTAATCGCGAACATGTTACTGATTCCTAACCGTCTGGCAATTCGCGCGGTGTTCTTCGGTAATCACGACGCAGGGTACCTGAGGCGCACGTTCCCTGCCGCACTAAGTCCGGCTGCGGGTGACCCGTTCCTCGCCGCACCTCGCAGCGCGGTCGGCGACCAGGGCGCCGAGACCACTCTCGGCGGTTCGGTGACGACCCGCTTCAAGGCGAGTGAGCGCTTCGAGGCGCGGCTGCGAATAATGTTTCAGAACACCGAAGACGAGGGGTTCCCGGCCACCTTCGCGCCGCTGCCGGCCTTCACGCCACAGTACACTTTGAATCGGGCCTTCGATATTCAACCCCGTGCTTCGGACACTTGGGTCCTGCCATCCCTCGCCCTCGATTATCGGAGCGAACACTTCAGTGTCGTGTCGTCGACCAGCTATTTTTACCGCCGCAACCGCGATCTTGAGGATTCCACCTATGCAACGCAACAAATCTTGCGCGGCTTCTACGGCGTTGCAACGCTGCCGAATCAGCCCTTTCTCTGGGACCAGGAGCACCGTCAAAATCAGCTAACCGAAGAATTGAGGCTGTCGTTCGAGGCGATCCGCTCGATGAGCGGAGCCGTCGGCATCTTTTACAGCCGCGCCCGAACCCGTCTCTCGATCCCTCCGACCTACGCCCGCGGCCTGGTGGCCGCGACCGCCGCTAACATTCCAGTAGGGCCGTGGCCCAATAATCTGCTATGGACGGATTACAACCCGGCTACGCAGGAGGATATTTCGCTGTTCGGCGAAATAGATTGGAAATTCCTGAGACGCTTTACGGCAACGCTCGGTGCCCGCGAATACTGGCTGCGGCAGACCACCGATTTTACTGCTGACGGTTTCAATAATTTCGGTCTTACATTGAGTAGCCCGCAAGCAAGCAAGCAGACTGGCTTCGATCCGAAGTTTGACCTCGCGTATCAGTATACCGACACCACAATGATGTACACGTGGGCATCCAAAGGCTTTCGCGCCGGAGGCGCGCAGCCCTTCTTGCCATTCTGCTCGCTACCAACGCTACCGGTGGAGGACATTACGCACCTTAAATCGGACACGCTGTGGAGCTACGAGCTGGGCACAAAAGTGCAAGTTCCGCGCACTGGTTTGTTGCTCTCGGCCGCTGTGTTTCATATCGATTGGAACAATCTACAGCAACAGGTAGCGTTGCCCTGCGGCGCTTACATCGTCATCAATGGTCAGGCGGCGAAGATTGATGGCGCGGAACTCGAAGTAGCCGGGTCCGTCACCCCATCCATTCAAGTCCGCTTCAGTGCGGGCTACGAGAAAACCGACATTACTAAACCTGGACCGCTTGAGATCGTCGGTGTACAACCTGGTTCGCGGACACTAGGTACTCCCGCCTGGACCGCGTCGCTGGGTGGCGTCTATACCCACGCAATTGCCGCGGGGCTCGGATTCGTATCTGCCGACTACAGCTACGTGGGCGACAGCGTGTCGCTACTGAACAGTGGCGCGCGCGCGCTCGCCCGTCGCGCCTCGTACATGCTTGCCAATGTGCGTCTCGGTGTACGGCATGACGCAACCGAAGTAGCCTTGAAGGTTCACAATTTAACGAATGCAAAACCAAACCTCGGTGACATAGGCTACGTAGGTTACGCACAGTACGATCGCGTCGGCGCGAGCATGCCGATCATTCCACAAGTAGCGACGCTGCAGCCTTTGACGGTGCTGCTGCAATACCGGCACGACTTTTGAAAAATCGCTTCAATATTGTCCGAATCGTGATCCTAGTCGCGCTGTTGGGTGCGATCCTCGCGTTCTTTGGCTTCGGTTGGGAGCATGAGCTGAGCCTCGAAGCCCTCAAGGCGCACCAGCATGATCTCGACATTTACGCCAAAGCCAATCCATACACGCTGGCCATGGAGTTTTTTCTACTGTACGTCGCATTTGCCGCGCTGTCGCTGCCCGCGGCGACTCTCTTAACGGCCGCTGCAGGTGCGCTGTTCGGACTGTGGGAGGGCACACTACTGGTCTCATTTGCCTCCAGCATTGGCGCGACGCTGGCATTTCTGGCCAGTCGCTACGTGTTTCGCGAGGCCGTGCAACGCCGTTTCGGCAAACGCCTACGCGCCGTCAGTAAAGGCATGCAGCGTGAGGGCAGTCTATATCTGTTAACTCTCCGGCTAGTGCCAGTGATTCCGTTTTTTGCGATCAATCTGTTAATGGGATTGACGGAAATTCCGACCCGTACATTTTACTGGATCAGCCAAATCGGCATGCTAGCGGCAACCGTCGTCGTCGTATATGCCGGAACACAATTGGCAAGCCTACATTCTTTGTCGGGCATTTTGTCGCCGCGACTGGTGGGCGCCTTGCTGCTGCTGGCCGCAGCTCCTTTACTCGCGCGCTGGATTATCGGGCGAATCAAAACCCGGCGCGTTTATGCCCGCTGGCAGCAACCCAAGCGCTTTGATCGCAACTTGGTCGTCATCGGCGCGGGCTCCGCTGGTCTCGTCAGCGCGTACATCGCAGCCACCGTGCGCGCCAAGGTCACGCTGATCGAGCAGCAGGCCATGGGCGGTGACTGTCTGAACACTGGATGCGTCCCCTCGAAAGCCCTGATCCATAGCGCCAAGCTCGCTGCACAGGCCCGCTCCGGTTTGAGCGTCGGTATCCACGGCAACCTTGTAATCGACTTTGCGGCAGTCATGCGCGGCGTTCACGCGGCCATCGCCAAAATAGCGCCCCACGACTCGGTCGAGCGCTTTCGTGGCCTTGGCGTCGATGTACAACTGGGCCGAGCGCGCATTATCTCGCCGTGGATCGTCGAAGTCGACGGCAGGCCGATCAGCACTCGGGCCATCGTGATCGCGAGCGGCGCTGAGCCCAGCATACCGAACTTACCGGGCTTGGAGGATTCCGGCTACCTCACCTCGGAAACTCTTTGGCGTCTGCGCGAGCTGCCACGGCGCTTGGTTATTTTGGGTGGAGGCCCGATTGGGTGCGAGCTAGCACAGGCTTTCGCGCGGCTCGGGTCTTCGGTCGTGCAGGTGCAGAAGGCCGAGCGGTTGCTGGTACGTGAAGACGATGAGGTCTCGGCATTTGTGCGCGAACGCCTGCTCGCCGATGGCGTCGACGTGCGCACCGGCTGCGCAGCCGTGAGCGTTGAGCGCGGTGATGCCACGACCTTAGTATGCGAATCGCACAGTGGCCGGCTAAGTTTTCCCTTCGACACGCTACTGGTCGCCGTGGGGCGTGCTCCACGCACCGCGGGATTCGGCCTTGAGGAGCTCGGAATTCCGTTGGCCCCCACCGTGGAGACAGACGCCTGGCTCGCAACGCTGTACCCGAACATCTATGCGTGCGGCGATGTCGCAGGACCATATCAGTTCACTCATACCGCCGCGCATCAGGCGTGGTACGCCACGATCAATGCGCTGTTTGGCCAAGTGCGCCGGTTCCGTGCGGACTACGCAGTGATTCCAGCCGTCACGTTCATAGACCCCGAAGTCGCGCGCGTCGGCCTCAATGAGCGTGAGGCGCGCACGCAAGGCATCGACTACGAAGTGACCCGCTACGATCTCGACGATCTGGATCGCGCAATTACGCAAGACCAGGCGCATGGTTTCGTGAAAGTCCTTACGCCGCCCAACCAGGACCGCATCCTAGGAGCGACCATCGTCGGCCAGCATGCGGGCGAGTTACTGGCCGTGTTCGCGCTGGCGATGCGCAACGGCCTCGGCCTTAACGCGATCTTCTCGACCATCCACGCATATCCCACCTGGGCCGAGGCGAATAAATATGCCGCCGGGAACTGGAAAAAAGCGCATGCATCGGAGCGGGCGCTACGCTGGCTGGCCCGCTATCACACCTGGCGTCGTCGCTAACGCAGCTCATTGATGAATATTTCTCGACCTTTGATGCTGTGGGTGATCGCCATGAGCATATGTCTTACCGGCTGCGGGCACGGCCCTCCAGCGGCGCTCGCGGACCCTCAATCGGCCAGCTGGGCAGATATCGTGTCGGCAGCGCGCGGTCAGAGGATCACGATGGCAATGTGGCAGGGCGATCCCTCCATCAACGCCTACCTGCGCGACTTCGTTGTCCCTCGTCTGCAACAGCAGCATGGCATCATGCTCGACCTGGTAGCGGCACAGGGCGATATGATCGTCACTGCGTTGCTGACAGAAGCCGAAGCGGGCCGCCCATCGAGCGCATTTGATCTGGTATGGATTAACGGCGAAACTTTTTATCAGCTGCGTCAAATTCACGCGCTCTACGGGCCGTTCACCCAGGCGCTGCCGAATCAGCGCTACATCGACTGGAGAAATCCGTTTATCGGCGAGGACTTCCAGCAGCCGCTGCAGGGTTATGAATGTCCCTGGGGCAACGTCCAGCTATTATTAATCACGGATCATAAACGCGTGGCAGACCCGCCAACCGATCCCGCAGCGCTCGCGAAATGGATTCACGCCCATCCGGGCCGATTTACGTTCGACACCGCCTTTGCCGGCATGAGTTTCCTGAAATCGCTAATGTATGCGTTTGCAGATCGGCCCGATACTTTGCAGGGTCCATTCAATCCGCAGGTCTACCAGCGCTTGCGCGAGCAAGTGTTCACCTGGGCCGACTCGGTGCGCTTCGATCTGTGGCATCACGGTGAGACTTTTCCTGCGAGTACCGCACAGCTGCACCAATTATTCGCCAATGGTGAAGTGGACTTCAGCATGAGTTACAACGACGCTGAGGTTGATAACCGCATCGCCAGTGGTTTATTTTCCGATACTTCTTTCGCTTTCGTGCTGCGCACGGGAACGCTGCAAAACAGCCATTATCTCGGAATTCCCGCCCGCTCTGCGCACAAGGCAGCCGCCATGGTAGTGGCAAATTTTCTGATCTCGCCCGAATCGCAACTTAAAAAACTGGATCCAATCGTTTGGGGAGATGGCAGCGTGCTTGACCTCCGCAAGCTGCCGGATGCTTGGCAAGAACGCTTCAGGCAGGTGGGCAGGAGGACTCACGCACCGTCGCGTACCGCAATCCAGCCGTATGCGCGTGCTGAACCTGCGCCACAGCTGATGATCGAGTTGTCACGTGACTTTCGACGACGCTATCTGCATGAGTAAGCGAATTCGCTTCGATGCGTGGATTGCCCTATCCTTGATCTTCACGTTAGGTCCCGTACTCGCCGGTTTGGCTGTCATGCTGCTATATAGCACTGGTCTGATCGGATTGCTCGCGACCGGCTTCACGTTGCGCCACTGGAGCGCGGTACTATTTGACGCGGGCACTTGGATATCTCTGCTGTATAGCGCATTGCTTGGCTGTGCGAGTCTGGGCGCATCGATGGCGCTCGCACTCGGGCTGCAGGTGGCGCTCGGCGCGGAGCTACGCAAGGGCGCGCTGCGCAGCTTATTATTTCTACCGCTGACGATCCCACCGTTGGTGGCGGCGCTTCTGAGCGTTGAACTACTCGGCAACGCCGGTTTGATTGCGCGACTAGCCCATGCCGCTGGCGCGATCGAGCAGCCAGCAGAGTTTCCAACGCTGCTCTATACCGCCTCGGGATTCGGTGTCGTCGTCACCCACATGACAATGGTATGGCCGTTTCTTCTCCTGCTGTTTGATCGCCATGCAAGGCATGGCCGCGTGGTCGAGCTAGAACAAGTGTCCCGAACCTTAGGGGCATCCGCGTGGCAAACCTGGCGGCGCGTGCGCCTGCCTGTACTGTTGCGCGCGAGCGGGCCGGTTCTCTGCGTCTACTTAGTCGTTCTGACGGGAGCCTACGAAGTGCCGTTGCTAGTCGGCGCTCAGTATCCGTCGATGATCTCTGTACTGATACAACGCAGGTTCAGCCAATTCGATTTAAGCACGAGACCTGAAGCGTATGCATTGGCATGCCTGTACGCCACGCTCGCAATAGGCACGCTCTTGCTTCTATTCGGCCTGCGCGCCAGGCGTGCGGCGCGCACGCGCAGCGCATGATGCGCCGCGTACTCAATCGGGGCCTTTCTGGCCTATTGCTGATGCCGCTGATAATTTTAATCATGCTGTCACTGGCGCGACATTGGCCTTGGCCAGCGCTGCTACCGGTCCGCTGGCAGATTCAACAATGGCAGGCATTATTCTCGCATTCCACAGACTTGAGTTCTGTTCTACTGAGTTCACTTGGTTTGAGCGCGGCCGTTGCGGTGCTCGCGACGGTGCTGGGATTTCCGAGCAGTCGCAGCGTCGCGCGCCATACGAAGCAGGGGCCGCTATTGGCGCTGTTACACTTACCGTTCGCAGTTTCCCCCCTCGTACTTGGGGTCAGCTTGCTTTACATCTTCTTGAAGCTGCGCCTGGCCGGCCACTTCGCTGGCGTTCTGCTGGCGCAACTTATTTTTTCTTACGCCTACGCAATCATTTTGTTAAGTGGATTTTGGAGCGCCCGTGTGATGTTGCTCGAGGAGCTCGCTACCTCCCTGGGAGCGAGTCGTGGGCAAATTTGGATGCGGGTGATATTACCCTTAGCCCGACCGCTGCTTCCAGTCTGTCTGTTGCAGACCTTTTTGATTTCTTGGTTCGATTATCCGCTCACGCTCTTGATCGGCCGAGGTCAGGTCACGACACTCACCGTATCCTTGTATCAATATTTCAGCTCCGGCGATATTCGACTGGCCGCGACCTGTGCCCTGCTATTGCTTGCGCCGCCGCTCATCGCTCTCAGGATCAATCGCCGCTGGCTGTCAGCCCCAATTGCCGCGCGCCTGGTTGACCCGTGATTGATTCCCACGAACCCCGCTTGCGGGTGGAAGATATGGACGTTCGCCTCGGCGGACGGCTGATCCTACGTAACGTATCCTTCACCGTGGATGAGCATAAGACGATGGCGCTCATCGGCGCATCCGGCTGCGGCAAGACGACTTTACTACGGGCAATTGCAGGGCTTGTCGCCGTGGAGCGTGGCCGAGTCATGCTCGGGACCGAGAATGTGGAGTCTCTGGCGGCCAATCGACGCGGCATCGTGTATATGAACCAGGAGCCTCTGCTGTTTCCGCATCTAAACCTTTTCGACAATATCGCGTTCGGCTTGCGCTTGCGGCGCTTGGCGGAGAGCCAGATACGAGCGCGTGTTGAGCGTCTGATTGCGCAACTTGAGCTCGATGGTATGCACGGCCGCGGTGCCGATGCACTGTCGGGCGGCGAGCGGCAGCGGGTCGCCTTCGGTCGGGCCCTCGCCGTGGATCCGGCTCTGCTATTGCTCGACGAGCCCTTCAGCAATCTTGACCCAGACACCCGCATGGCCATGCAGGATTTGTTCAAGCGCTTGGCGTACGCTCAGGGCACGACCTCGCTGTTCGTCACGCACGACTTGAAGGAGTCAATCCGAATCGGCGATAGCTTCGCGATGATTGCTGCCGGCAGTCTTCACAGCTACCACGATCGCTTCGAGTTTTGTGCAGATCCGCGGAGCGGAGTCGGCCGCGAAACCGAATTCTGGCAGTCTGTCAGCACTCGCAAACCATAGCCAAACTAGCCCTCGCGCGAGGCCGCCAGCCTTTGACTCACGTGCTGCAGGCGCTGCGCCATAGTAAAGACGATCACTGCAATGAAGAACGCGCTCCAGGCCATCAAATGATTCGCACCCACAATCATGAAACTTAAACAGATGAACGCCTCGGTCCGCTCGCCGAGACCCGGGGCGTAGTGGAATGACTTGACCGATTGGTTGCGAAGGGCAGCGGCAATCGAGAGAAACAACGACATGGCAACTGCGATCACCCCGGCTAGGATTACCAGAATGAATCTCGCCTCTGGATGACGCCAGGCGAGCGCGACGATTACGGCGATCTCGACAATACGATCAAAAGTGATGTCCAGAATGGCGCCGAAAGGGCCGGCCTTGGTCAGGCGCGCCAACGCCCCGTCGGCCGCGTCGAACATTCCTGAGAGCCATAACAGCGAAACTCCGGCCCATGGCCAATTCACTGCGACGCACGTTGCGGCGGCTACTCCAATCAGCATTGCCGTCACACTGACACCGTTGGACGTGCACCCCGCACGATTTAGCGTTCTGGCAATTGCATTAATTGCAGGATCTACCAATGGACGGGCTAGCGTGTCTAACATTTTAGTAGTTCAGAGCGCATCCCGCGGCTGCAGCAACAAAGCCGCCAAACGCTGTTCGGTCGGCGCGCGAAATCGTGGCAGACCCAGTGTCATGGTTGCCTGATCGGAGCGCGGCTGATCCAGGTAGCTGCCGAATAGTCGATCCCACCAGGAAACGTTAAATCCAAAATTGGTGTCGTGCTCTTCCCGCAGGACCGAATGATGAATACGATGCATGTCGGGGGTGACCAATATCCATCGAATCCAGCGATCAAGCCCAACCGGAAAGGACAGATTGGCATGCGTGAAAAGGGCGAAGCTGCTCAGCACAATCTCGAATGCTACCACCACAGCTGGAGTTGCCCCCAAAAGCACTACGACTCCTATCTTGACTCCCATGGAGAACAAAATCTCGAGCGGATGAAAACGCACACCTGAAGTGACATCGAGGGCCAAGTCCGTGTGATGCATCCGATGCAAGCGCCATAGCCATGGTATGCGATGCATCAGACGGTGCTGAATATAGATCGTCAAATCCAATAACGCGAAGCTGATCACGGCCCCGATCAGAGGCCCAAGATGTAGTCGAGGCAACAAGCCCACGTGATTCGCTTGCGCCCACAGAGCGGCGTCTACCGCCAGCCACGGCAGCAGCAGGCGCAAACACAACACGTTAATCGTACCCAGACCGAGATTGATCCGCCATCGCGTAGCGCGCAAAGGGTCCGCCGTATGCCGCGGCCACAACCGTTCGGCGATGCCGAGCAAGACCAGCAGCGATAAAAACAACCACAGGCGCAATGAGGTATCGTTCAAACGGCGAGTCTCTATTCAGTTGTGATTCAATCAAAACTGATAGTTTATACCCACAGAATCAAACTAGCAGCCGCTGCAATGGACAGGCGCCTGTGGGTCATTCCTTGTGTTAGCGTCCGGTCAGCACGGGGAAAGGCACTACCCGGTCCGGACTGACCGCAAAGATCTGGTCGCCGTACGCTGGCGTGACAATATAGCCGCCGGTGAATACACCAAAAGAAGGCAAAATAAGACCACCGGAGTGTTTCCAAAATACAGGCACCCGCAAGGGAGTTTTCCTTAGCCCTTTAAGTCTGACTACCGGATGAATATGGCCGCTCAGAGTAAATAGCTTTTTATCGCTCCGCACAATCTTGGCAGCGTCATGCGTAAATCTAAACGGCAGCTCAATTTTATCCTCTTCCAACCATTGCACCGATGGGCAGCAGACTTTTGCGATTCCGCGATCATGATTTCCCACGATGACCTGAACGACCGCGGGTCGCAAGCTGGAGCTCCATTCTTCCAAATCGCGCGCTTCCTGACTGTCTACTGCTAGCGGGGAATGTACGAAGTCACCGAGCACAATCAATTGATGCGCCTCTGCTTCGATCACGAGGCGAGTAAGGCGTTGGCGATCCTGGTCATCCGACCCCGCTGGCGTCGCGACGCCGTGCTGCCCGAAAATCGCGCTTTTGCCGAAATGGGTATCGGCAACTATTATTGTTCTGTGACTCTGCCAAATAACTGCACGCTCGGGATGCAGTAACAGCGTCTCGCCCAATACCTCTAGGATTGCCACTTCACTCATCGCGCCAATTTCTCCAGCCGCCGCGCCTCGCGCTCGATGCGTACCTTCCATGATTCTGTGGAAAGCGTAGTAGTCTGCAAGCGATCTGCCCACAAGGGAAATGCCAATGGCGAGAGTCGAGGCGGTTGCGTCAACGCCATAGGCAACGCAGTCAAACGAGATAACAACGCTCGCAATTCCACGTAATCGAGTTGAGCATCCAAGACTTCGCGGCGAGCTTGCTCAAGGAGTAAATTCCCAGCATCGTAGCGTTCCAGTACGTCGAACATTAGTCCACTCGACACCTGCAATTGACGGCTACTCTTTCTCTGGCCAGGCGTACCAGAATCCACCAAACCAGCGATTTGCGCAATATCGCGAAACTGGCGTCGCGCCAAGTCCGAGGCGTTGATACCAATTAGCAAATCGGGCACCAGATCCTCAACACTCATCCATCGTCGCAACAATTGCGGGTCGAGCGGAAGCGTCTCCTCGCACAACAATTCGAACCCATACTCGTTGCTGGTAATCGAGAAGGTTCGTGGTGTCTCACGTGCGGCTCTCGTGGCCACAATCGATGCAACTCCCTCGTTCAAAATGCGCCCGGCAAACGGAAATGCGAACAGATGAAATCCTTCTCGTGTTTGATAGCTTTCAACTAGTAAGGCATCGCGCGTGGGTATTCTTGACCACTTCTGCTGCAGATCCAGTAACGGTCGCAGCGCAACCAGTTCAGGATCCATTGCAGTTCCCGCTAGGTATTCTCCCAACAGATCAAGGACGCCAAGTCCCAATGTGGTCGACAGGGGCAATCGAGCGCCTTGCCATCTCGGCACGAAGCGACTCGAGGTTCCCGCCAGACGCACGAACGCAGTTGAATCGCGTACCCGCACTAGTTTCAATGTTCGTCCGCCGAAAACGAAAACATCATCCCGCCGTAAGCGCCCGATGAACGACTCTTCGACAAATCCCAACGTGCCGCCCTGGAGCCATTTGACAGCGACTGATGCATTGCTCGTAATGGTGCCAATGCCGCGACGATGCCTACGCGCCAAATCGGCGTCCGCGATAAGATAGCGTGCATCAAGCACTGTCACTCGTCGAAATTGCGGATATCCTTGCAGCGCATCGCCGCCGCGAGTAATAAAATTCAAGGTCCATTGCCACTGTGTTTTTGATAAATGCTCAAACGCATGAGTACCTATCACTTCGCGCCACATTAACTCCGCATCGAAGCCCTCGCCTGCTGATAAAGTCACCAAATGTTGAGCTAAGACATCTAGTGCCAAGCGCCTACCGGATCGAGGTTCGAGTACCATCGCTGCCACCGCACGTCGCGCGGCGGCGCATTCAAGTAGTTCCAGCGCATGAGTCGGCACCACTGTCACGCGACTGGTTTGCCCGGGTTGATGCCCACTGCGGCCAGCCCGCTGAAGGAGCCTTGACACTCCCTTGGGACTTCCAATTTGCAGCACTTGATCGACCGGCGGGAAGTCAACGCCCAAATCAAGTGACGAAGTACATACCACGCACCGCAGACTTCCATTCTTGAGTCCGTCCTCCACGCGCCGTCGAATTTTCGCGTCGATTGAACCGTGGTGCAAAGCGGTTAAGGTGAGCAAGTCCAGACGCGCTGTAATGATAGCCTGGTACCACAGTTCGGCCTGAGAGCGAGTGTTGGTGAACACCAACGTCGATTGCGCTCGATCAATGCGTTCGAGAACTTCTGGTAGCAACACCAAGCCCAAATGGCCTACCCAGGGAAAACGTGTGAGGTTAGCCGGAATCACTGAATCTATGTCGTAACGTTTGAATTGCTGCGCTCGAATCAGCGTACCGGGCTTGCCCGGGCCCAACAACGTTTTCATGGCTAACGGCAGATCAGGCAATGTAGCGGACATTCCCCAGACGCGAACATTACGCGAGAGTGCGCGTATTCGCGCGGTGACCAGTTCCAACTGCACACCCCGCTTGGACCCGAGGAACTCGTGCCATTCGTCAATAATGAGTGTTTCGACTGTGCGTAGTGCCGGAATCATATCCGCCTGACTCAGCATCACAGAAAGGCTTTCAGGGGTCGTAATTAAGGCTTCCGGCGGCGATAATTTCTGGATTGCTCGCTTGCGGGACGAAGTATCCCCGGTTCTTTCCTCCACGCGCCAGTCGCAGCCTAAAGCCGCGAGCGGTTCGCGCAGTGCGTTGACTAGGTCGCGCGCAAGTGCGCGCAGCGGTGTAATCCACAAGACGCGCACGCCGTGACTCATTGATCGGGGTGTCGCCTGCAACACAGGCCCGAGCCATGCTGCTAATGTTTTCCCGGTTCCCGTTGCTGCGTTCAAAAGCCCGGAATCTCCATCCCAATAGGCTTGCCACATCTGCTCTTGGAAATCGAACGGGGTCCGTCCTTGTTGCTCGAACCACGCGCGGGCTCGACGCAGCCGCTCAGTAGCGTCAGAGGACATTTCGCTGCTGCTGTTCGAGCACCGCCTGAAGATTCCCGAGCGTATCCGCCTCCCCGGTTCGCTTATCGGTTCGCCACCGCTTGATTCGAGGGAAACGCAGCGCAATCCCCGACTTGTGTCGGAGCGACCGCGCGATTCCTTCAAAGGCGAGTTCGAATACATGGACAGGCTGAACGCTGCGTACGTTACCAAACTTCTCACGAGTATGGCCGCGAATCCACTTATCGAGCGTGCGAATTTCCTCATCTGTTAATCCGGAATATGCCTTAGCGACCGGCACCAAAACCTCACCATGCCACACACCAAACGTATAATCCGTGTACAGATTTGAGCGTCGTCCATGCCCTGGTGAGGCGTAGAGTAGAACGCCGTCAAACACAAACGGTGCGATTTTCCATTTCCACCACGCACCGCGCTGCCGTCCTGAGCCGTAGGATGAATTCAACGCCTTGAGCATCAGCCCTTCCACGCCTTGCGTCCGCGCAGACTCGCGCAGTACTGCAAGTGCTTCCCAAGAGTCTTGCAGCAACTCGGCTGAAATATCGATCTCATTCGAAGCAAGACCGCCCAACACGATCTGGAGTTGTGCTCGCCGCTCTAGTAAAGGCCGAGTACGCCAATCCTCAGCGTTCCATTCCAAAATATCGTATGCCTTGAATCGCGCCGGAATTTCTTTCAATATTTTCTGTGTCAGCTTGCGTCGTCCAATTCTCTGTTGTAACTGGGCGAACGGCAGCACCCGCTCACCTTGCCAAGCAAGAACTTCTCCGTCGAGTACGGTACCGTCCGGCAGCGCCGCGGCGGCGGCAACTATTTCTGGGAATCGATCGGTGATAATTTCTTCGCCACGAGACCATAAAGTGCATTGACCCGCCCGGCGCACAATCTGTCCGCGAATGCCATCCCACTTCCACTCCGCGAGCCAATCTGTTCGAGAGCCTAGGGCGCCGACCGACTCTTCCAGAGGTGACGCCAAGAAAAAAGGGTACGGGTGGGTGGGCGCCGTGCTGCTCTCATCGCGCATCATCGCCTCCCAAAATTCTGGACTTGGATCCCAAGCTCCAATGAGCGCCCGCTCAACAGAAGTTCGCGGTTGATCAAACAATTCGGCGAGCGCCCGCGTGACCAGGAGGCGTGCCACGCCCACTCGCAACGACCCCGTCAATAGCTTGTTAACAAGAAAACATTCGCGATACGGCAGGACACGCCACCAGCCGACGATCAAGTGACGTTTCTCCTCGGAATTCAAGGAGGGCAGCCGCAATATTCGCTCATGAAACCAATCTCTAAGCCGCAGCTCCGGGGTCGGCGAGCTGCAACTATGAGGAGGGTCAGGCGTCACTAGCAGGGCGACCGTTTCCGCCAAGTCTCCAATGGATCCATACGTTTCCTCGACCAGCCAACCCGGTAGACCCGCCTCCTCGATCAGCCAAGAGTGAAGCAATGCAGGGCCGACACTGCGTTTCAGGCGTCGTCCGATCAGAATGTAAACCGCCCATGCAGCGTCAGCGGGATCCGCAACGCGAAAATAATCGACCATTGCGTCAATTTTCGCGCGCGTAGATGTCGTCGTATCTAGGGTTTCAAACAAGTCAGCAAAACGACGCATCAGTCTTCAGTGCCGTACTCGGTACGCAACGCGGTCGCAGCGACCCCCTGTTCCTGTAAATAGCGACACATGGCATCAGTGTAGCCATGAGTAAGAAGCACGCGCTTCGCCTGCGTCTCGCGAATTGTACGTAGTAAGCTTGGCCAATCAGCATGATCGGACAATACAAAACCCCGATCATAGCCTCGCCGTCGGCGATTGCCGCGAACTCTCATCCAGCCCGAGCAAAATCCCGTGCGGCACTCTCCAAAACGGCGCATCCAAGGCGACCCCGCGGCGCTGGGAGGTGCGAGCACCAATGCGCCCGCATAATTCACCGCGCCCGCTACAGTCGCTGGCTGCGTCGGCAGCATCGTGACGCCAGATTCTCGATACGCCTCAACGAGGGAAGCTACAGCCCCGTGAACATAAATCGTGTCATTCGTGAGGGCAACAAGTTCGGCGAGAATCCGCTGCGCTTTGCCCAGTGCATAAGCGAACAGCACGCTGGCAACTCCCCTCTCACGATTGCTGTTCCACCAATCGAAGATTTCTCGAGCAACGATCGGTGTAGTAGGCCACTGATAGGCGGGCAGCGCAAACGTCGCCTCGCTGATAAAGACATCGCACGGTAATACTTCAAATGGCGCACATGTCGGATCGAAATCGCGCTTATAGTCTCCCGAAACGACCCACACGCAACCGTCGTGCTCGATGCGCACCTGGGATGAGCCCAATATATGTCCCGCCGGATGCAAGGAAACTCTCACGCTGTCAAATGTGTTTTGCTCGCCGTATTCTAGCGATGCCACCACTGCGTCCTTGGGAAGCCGAATACGGGCAACGCCCTCACCGGGGCGTGCCAGGTAATAACGTTTACTGCCCGCGCGCAAATGATCGCCATGGGCATGCGTAATAACAGCGCGCTCTACAGGCTGCCACGGATCGATGTAAAAGTGGCCTGCCGCGCAGTACAACCCGCGCGGCGTTGCCACGACCAAGTCTTCTGATGTCACTCATGCTCCAATTCAGGGCTAACGACGGATATCGGCTACGTCTACCTAGTGGATAATCTATTCAAAAATTCCGCCGTCAGGAACCTGTCGCCTGGTAAGCCGGAAATAAACTGTTGGCAATAAGTTTTCTTTGGCCACAGTGGCCACTGGAGCTTTATAATGTAGCAACTTCACGCACCGAGTGGCAATATCTAATGACGGTTTCTAGGTAGGCAACGACTGACATTTATTGATTCATTACAAGCGATGTTTTATGTAGTCAGCAACTGTAGGGTTTGATGCAATTCACAATCGCATTACAACGGAGAGTAACCTTTGCATAGTATTTTTGTTTCTACAATAATTGTCTCAGCCACGTTCCTGGCTGGCTGCGCCTCAGTTCAAAAAACACCTATTAAGGCTGTCGAGCATGTCGAGGTAGCACGGTTCATGGGTTCTTGGTATGTGATAGCAAGTATTCCCACGTTTTTAGAAAAAGACGCCTACAACGCGGTTGAGTCTTACCAACAAAATCCTAATGGGACGATCAAAACGACGTTTAATTTCCGTAAGGGTTCTTTTGATGGGCCGGTGAAAACCATGAAGCCCACTGGATTTATACGCGATGCTAGCAATGCTGTATGGGGAATGCGCCTCGTTTGGCCATTTAAATCGGAATACCTTATTGCCCATCTCGATGCCGACTACACCGAAACAATCATTGCGCGCACGGCGCGAGATTATGTATGGATCATGGCGAAAAAGCCGCAATTATCAGATTCTGATTACCAACGACTTCTAGGCCAAGTCGGTTCCATGGGTTACGACACCTCCAAAGTTCTGCGTGTACCTCAACGCTGGCCTTAAAGCACATGCACCTCAATTGAGGTCGAAACCGCCGCAGATTTTGAGGCTTCAATATCTTCATTTAATTGCCCAAATCCGCCGAGACATGCTGTAAATTCGGCGCCAAATGGACATATTGTGCCGTGTAGTAGAGCCACAAGAGTAAAGCCGCAAACGAAGTTGCAACACCAAAGGCACTTGGTTGCGTCGCATGTACCAGACATGATCCAACAGCCCATCGGCCACAAGCAAATAACACTGCTGTCAGAAAGCTACCTGCCATTACGAATTTC
>JAYVYN010000037.1:0-2656 GCA_043784265.1 Gammaproteobacteria bacterium
GTAAGATTCTTGAAAATCAAAATTGTGCATGTCAATGTTAATTACCTGAGCACCATAGATCGCAAGTTTCTCGGATAGCGCCACATTGATGTCAGCCGACACTCTGGCGCGTTGGGAAATCAAATCAGGCGCGGTGTACTTTGCGGTAACCGCTTTGAATATTTCATGAGTAGCCGTCTGAACATAGGATGACAGGTCGCCATTATGGCTGTACTTCTCGAAGACCTCGGAGACCTTGTTTGGACTGATGCTGTAACGCACGGTAAGACTTACCGTAACGGGTTGGGTATCGCTGGTGGCGCCCGCTGCATTCTCAATGTCGGCTTGCTCTGATCGGGTCGAAAAGAGAGTCAGCTTCTGCCATGGCGGTAGTACTGCCAACCCCTCGGGCTCAATTCCGACGATCTTGCCGAACTGGGTTATGACACCTCGACTCCCGGTCGGAACCGAATAGAACGGCCAGATAATCATTAATAGGATTAAGGCACCAACCACTATGGCAGCGTCGCGGATGATTGCGGGTTGCCGAACGCCATCGGCCGTCGAATATCGATTTGCAATATCCATTCGTTTCTCCCCGTATAACTGGTATGTGCGCGCATCGCTAAACACGTACCTTCTTGAGTAAATACGATACCACGAGAATTGCGTCGAATACGCTGAAAATCCTTTGAATGCTAAAGTCTCATCTATGTTTTCACGGCATAAGCCATAGAGAATACATGCACCGCGAACGGAACCCAGCTTCGCGCAGAGCTTAGATCGGGCTCAGGCGGCGCTACGCGCGGGACGCGCTGCTACTGCTGTGCGCTAGCTGCGTGCGCTCGATGCACAGTTTCCGGGAAACGCAAATTGTATGTGGCTGCTGGGTGGTGCCCTGATGTATCAAGATAAGGTTCCCGAAGGCATTGCGATCTTCGAAGCCGTACTTGCCCAAGCTCCCGATTTTGGGCAGGCGCGCGTGGATCTAGCGCGCGCCTATTGTTGCGATGGAGGTGCCGCGGCCCGGCGTGCCACTTAATTACACACCCGACACACTTAATAATTTCGAACTCGGTTGGAAGACCACTAGTCTCAACAGACACCTAGTGTGGAACAGGGCGGCCTAGTTAATGGACTGGAAGCAACTGCAGGCGCTGATATACAACGCGTTAGTCATTCCAGACATAGTTTACTATACAGACTCGCACATTACTGCTGCGGCCGACGCTAACTACCTCCCTTACGTCGGCGAACGACTACCGTTTGCGCCTTATTTCAGCTGGAGCTGGAATATGCGCTACGAACAACCGTTCAGCAGTAACCTACGCGGCTATGCGCAGTTTGACGTGGCACACAAAGGCGACATGTGGAACGAGCTAACTCCCAAAGACAAGAACATCAATCTGCCGCGCATCTTGCAACCGGACTACACAATCGCGGAGATCTTTAACAGGAAGGTTTAGCCAAATGTCTTGTGCCACCGTTGTGCTCCTTGGATTGGATGTGCATCAAGTAAAACATAAGTGAGCATATTGCTTAAGCAATATGCTGCGGTGATTACGGTGCGTCCACCTGAGTCTATTTGAGCAACAATGTACGATTGCAACGCGCAATTTATGCGGTCATCGGGCGGCAACCTCGCCGGCCATTTTCTCGCGTGGTTTAACGGCCACCCCAACGCCACGAAGGCGGCTCACCTTTTGCATAGCAAACCAGTATTAGCGCCAACACCAATACTGCCACTGACAATTGAAAGGCCATCGGCCGTTTCGGCAAAAAGGCAATTGCGGCAACTAGCAGAGCAATGAGCCAAACCACAAGAACAGCCCACCCCTGCCATGCAACAGGAGGTCCCCAACCCCAGCCGTAGCGCTTTGCAGGAAACCAGTACTGAGAAATTTTAGCCACGTGCGCTGCCCATAAATGACTTTTATTGCCTTTGTTCAACGACGCGGGGCATCACCGAACCTAAACGAAGACTATTGACCTCCATCGCCCACCCGCCATCCTCTGACCCGAAGCCGAACGGCACTGATACACCTTAGTTCGTATACGCGGCTGGCCTAAAGCCGCGTCGCATTGGCCCGCATCACGGCGTAAATTGCTCGAACCGATTAACAATAGGTTGCCGACCAACAAAGCTGATTTACGCGCATCATGGATACCCCCCTGAACTCATCGAAAATGCCGCTCGAGGTCTGCCAAAGCGATTCCGCTCATTATTCATAAACCACTGCTTCGAGGCGGGGCGCGGCAACAACCAAAGAAGCTGATTTATCCAGATCATCGACCCACTCCTTGACTTACCGAAGATGTGCCCCGCGATCGCTCGAACCGATTGTTAGGTGTCATTTTTCGCTGATCAAAACGATTTGCGCCATTGTTTACCCTCCATGGCAAGAAAGTCGCCGCCGAGCTTCCACACCATGATCTTCGACGTTCCGTCGCCGTCGATATATGCTTCCGCCGGCACCATGCGGAACGACCGCTTACTGAGCATTAAACCACCGGAGTTCGAATGTTCCCCTGTGGGCCTACCGTTTTCAAAGCTTCGAAATTCAAGTGGTGCCGAAGAGCGAAAGTACCAATAGTCGGCATCTGCCGCTTCATCATCGACTCCCTCCTTGGCTCACCGAAAACGCGACCCCTCTATCGCTAAAACCGATTGTTAGGC
>JAYVYN010000038.1:0-13111 GCA_043784265.1 Gammaproteobacteria bacterium
GGGATGGCGTCCTTCACCAAGGCGCTGCCGGACAATAACACCCTGCAACTGCAGTACTTCTATTCCCGCTCCGAAGTGTCCGCTTGGTCCGGTCCCATGTTCTATTTCTTCCAATTGGACCCGGCGAGCCCCTACTTCCCGACGGCGGCTCAGCTGACATGCTCCGGAGGCGCGGCGAATTGCACCACCCCGGCGCCGAATCTGGCTGGTGGAGGCTCTGCGATCTGGTCCGATCCCGCCAATAACCGCTACTCCGGCAACCTCAATACCGAGCAGAGGGCGTTGTTGACGTTTTCCGGCAGCAACGGCGGTTGGGACTACAGTACGGCTCTCAACTATAGCCAGAACAAAAACAACAATCGCAACCTCTCGGGCTATCCCAATGAAACCACCACGGGCGTTCCTGGTGTGGGCGTGCTTGCGCCCGGCGGCGTCCTCAGCGATCTGATCAACCCCTTTGGTCCCCAGAGCGCAGCGGGACAGGCTTTGATCAACTCATCGTATGTCGCCGGCACATACTCGGCGGGCGAGGACAAAAAGTGGAGCGTCGGCGGCCATGCCAGCCACCCGCTGGGCGATGCTTTTAATGCGGGCACTCCGGCCACCGTGGCGCTCGGCTACGATGTGAGCGGCGAACGCTTCACGTACGCGACCACGCCCTATAATAACCTCGTACAGGCCGCAACCGGACTTTCGGCTAGTGCGGTAGAAGGCAGTCGCCAGGCACAGGCGATTTACATGGAACTGGACCTGCCAATCACCAAGGCCCTCGACATCGATATATCGGATCGCGAGGACCGATACAGCGATTTCGGTAGGACCAACAACGGCAAGATCACCGTGCGCTATGCGCCGAACAGTTTCGTGACCGTCAGAGCGACCGCTTCCACCGGGTTCCGGGCACCCACGCTCTACAGCCTGTACTCGCCGAATTTCGTGACCGCTGCGACCAGCGGCAGTATGGGAGCAGGGAACCCGGATTGTCCGGCCAGTGGCCCGGCCATTGCCCCGTTTACCGCGGCGACTTGCATCACGCAGGGACTGGGGGTGTCCGGCGGAAATAAGAACCTGACGCCCGAAACATCGCAAAACTTCGACTTTGGTCTTGTCTTCTCACCGATCCAGGATCTGGGCATTACGCTGGACTATTACAGAATCCTTCTCAAGAACACCATTGGAGGTGTTCCGGCTACGGCCATTTACGGTAATCCCACCCTGTTCTCGAGCTATATCGTAACGGACAACACTGGGGGACTCACTCCGTCGATTCAAGAGGGCGCGAATTGCACTCCTTATACGCTACCGACTTGTGGATACATCAAGCTGGCCAATTCCAATACGGGCCAGATCGCGACCAGCGGAATCGACCTCAGCATCCAATACCAGCAGCAGACCGGGCTTGGGACGTTTCATGAGGATCTGGAAGGGACCGCAGTCACGCAGATGCTGGTTCAGCAGTACAACGGCGGCCCGCTCCTTAACCTGGTGGGCTGGTTCAATGAACTTCCGCCGGCCTACAGGTGGCAGCACAACCTGAGGGTCGACTGGTCGAGCCCGGAGAAAATGTGGGGCGGCGGACTGAGTCACCGCTTCTATTCGACGTACATCGACGAATTCCCCGATGGCAACGGCAATCAGCGTACCGTGGGCAGTTATTCGCTCTTTGATGCTTATGCAACCTACAAGCCGATTTCCAATCTGACGGTATTGCTTGGAATCAAAAATTTGTTTGACAAGAATCCGCCATTCACCAACGCATACCAAGGCAACTTTGCGGCCGGGTACAACGCACTCAATGCAGACCCATTGTTGCGGAACTTCTATATCAACCTGAAATACACCTTCTTCTAAATTCCTTCAGGATAGAGTTTATTTGAAGCCTCGCCTGGTGCGGGGCTTTTTTTTGGCGCGCCCAGCAGGGCACACTCCATTTTTGAGCTGAAAGTCGTGTACTAGTTGTGGTAATGCTTGGGCCGCTAGCCACTGCGCTACGTGGCTAAAAACCGCGGCACTTTGCGGCCTTTTACAACATGCTCCAACCCCGACGCTAGTTTTATTAGCGTGGGTTCGCTAAAAGCGGTGCTAAAAAACGACAGACCTACGGGCAACCCTTGATATAGGCCTAATGGAACGGTGATATGCGGGTAGCCGGCGATTGCAGCGGGTGATGAGCATCCGCCGGTATCATAGTCACCATTCACGGCGTCTATCAGCCAAGCAGGACCGGAGGTCAACGAGACGATGGCGTCTAATTTGTGTTGGTTGAGCACCGCGTCGATGCCCTGGGTGCGCGTGGCTTTGAGGCACTCGGCGCGTGCTTCTTGGTAGGCTGCTTCATCAAGTGAGCCCTTGGCTTGCGCTTGGCGTAATAGCTCTTGATCAAATAGCGGCAGTTCCGTGGTGGAATGGCTATCATTAAATCGAATCAAGTCGGCGAGCGTGTGTATTGCAAATGAGTTAGGTAGCCGTGCGAGGTAGGCGTTTAAATCGGCTTTAAATTCGTAGAGTAAAACGATCGATTCGGGTGCCGACCAGGTGCCATGCGTTTCCATATCGGCGGGATCTATGACAACTGCACCGGCTTGTTTGAGCGTAGTAACCGCATGCTCGAGAAAACGATTGAGCGGTGCATTATCGGCAAAGAATTTGCGGGCTATGCCGAGTCGCGCGCCACGTAATCCGTCGTTATTCAGGAATCGGGTGTAATCGCTCTCAAACCGATCGCCAACCGCGATGCTCGCCGGATCATTGATATCTTTCCCGCTCATCGCGCTAAGCAGTATCGCGGCGTCATGCACGCTGCGAGCCAGGGGTCCTGCCGTATCTTGGCTGTGGGAAATCGGCACAATGCCGGTACGGCTGACGAGGCCAACAGTAGGTTTGAAACCCACAATGCCGTTGATGGACGCGGGACTTACTATAGACCCGTCGGTCTCGGACCCGACTGCGATTGCACAAAGATTGGCCGCTACCGAGATCGCTGAGCCTGAGCTTGACCCCGATGGGGTGCGATTAAGTGCGTAGGGATTACGCGCCTGGCCACCGCGCGCGCTCCAGCCGCTGGAAGAATGCGTAGAGCGGAAATTGGCCCATTCGCTAAGATTAGTCTTGCCGAGAATAATAGCTCCCGCTGCACGGAGCTTGGCAATCAGCGGCGCGTCTTGGGGTGCATACCAGCCTTCCAGTGCCAATGATCCTGCGGTCGTCATTAGGTGATCCGCCGTCTCGATATTGTCCTTAATCAATATCGGTATGCCATGCAGCGGGCCGCGCGGGCCGCGTTGCTTGCGTTCGGCATCGAGTGCAAACGCCACTTTTAACGCCTCTGGATTGGTTTCTAGAACTGCTCTAAGGTTTGGACCTCGTCGATTTAACGCCTCGATACGATTAAGGTACAGTTGTGTCAGGCGCTGTGATGTTAGGCTGCCATTGGCATAGGCTTCGCCAATAGTGCTGATGGATAGTTCTTCGACGGCCATATCAGGGCTTGGAGCGCGTTTGGCATTTGTACGTTTGGGGCTTGCGATTCTCGGAGCGCTGAGCGCGGCTTCAGTCGTGGCAAGAGCTGCGGTAAATATAAAATAGCGACGATTCATTGCGAGAGCATAGTCATTTGCAGGCCGTAACTCAATCAAAGAGCGGGCGATAATCCGCGTGATGCCTGCCAAGGCCGGTGCTAGCGGCTTTAAACAGCTGCGAGTCGCGATATTGCTCTTAATTTTATTGCTTGTGAGCGTCACGACTTGCCAGACTCGCTTTCGCACGACGGGTTGGCGCCAGCCCTTGTATGTGACTATTTATCCTATCGCGGCTGACAACAGTCCCGTGACAGCGCGCTATGTGGCAGCGCTTAATTCTGAGTATTTTAAATCCATTGATCGTTTCTTTACGCGCGAGGCGGCGCGTTATCATCTTCAAACGGATGAGCCGGTCAAGACTCGATTGCGCGGAGAGCTACGCGAACTTCCCCCGCAACGTCCTGAGGCAGGTCTGCTATCGACGGCCTTGTGGAGTTTGCGACTGCGCTATTGGGCTTGGCGAGTGAGCGGCAAGCTATCCGAACCGGAGGATATTCGGGTATTCGTACTATTTCATGATCCGGCGCTGACCCCGACAGTGCCGCATTCGCTCGGCCTCTCCAAAGGACTTATCGGTGTGGTGTATGCCTTTGCGGCGCCGACTATGGGTGGAGAGAACTGCGTGGTTATCGCCCACGAAATACTGCATACGGTGGGGGCCACCGATAAATACCGTGTGGGGGATAATGCGCCACGTTTCCCGGACGGTTTCGGTGATCCCTCGCAAAATCCTCTGTATCCGCAGCCAGTCGCAGAATTAATGGCGGGTCGAATTATGCTGGCGGCCGACAACTGGCAACAAGTGACGAGTCTCGACGAAGTGGTGGTGGGGCGTGCCACTGCCTTAGAAATACGCTGGGTGCATTGACCCAGTGAATTCGCTTAATTCACGCCTCGTTCGGCTAAAAATTTGCCGAGTATTTTTGCGGTGTGGCTTTGCTTGGCGTTACGGATTACGGCCTCTGGATTACCTTCGGCGACGATGCGTCCGCCGCCGCTACCGCCTTCGGGCCCTAGGTCAATAATCCAGTCGGCGGCGGCCATGACATCGAGATTATGCTCAATGACGACCACGGTGTTACCGGAGGCGACTAAGCGCTGGATCACGACAATCAGTTTTTCCACATCCGCCATGTGTAAGCCGACGGTCGGTTCATCTAGGACGTATAGGGTGTGCTGTCCTTCGCGGCGCGCGATATCTTGTCCGAGGGCATCCGTGCGTACTTTGGCAAGTTCGGTGACTAGTTTGATACGCTGACTTTCCCCGCCTGAGAGAGTGGGGCTGGCTTGACCTAGGCTTAAGTAGCCTAAGCCAACGTCTGCCAATAAATTAACGGCGTGATTAACACCCCGCTGTGCGGCAAAGAATTCGACGGCTTCGTCGACACTCATTTGCAGCACCTCGCCGATGCTCTTATCCTTGAATAAAATCGCCAGTGTTTCAGGGTTGAAACGTTGACCACCGCACACGTCGCAAAGAATTTGCACATCTGGGAGGAAATTCATCTCAATGCGCTGCATGCCTTGCCCTTCGCAGGCGTCGCAACGACCACTCGCTGTATTGAACGAAAATCGGCTGGCAGTGAAACCTCGCATACGAGCCTCGGTGGTCTCGGCATAGATCTTGCGGATGGCGTCCCAAAACCCAATGTAGGTGGCTGGACATGAGCGCGGCGTCTTGCCGATGGGTGTTTGATCAACTTCGAGTACCCGACTCAAATTTTGCCAGCCGTCGATAGCTTCGCAGCCAGATAGTGCGACCTCAGAGCCCGTGAGACCACCGGATCGCGCGCGGGGGCGATGGCCGCTGGCCGTTAAAAGACGCTTAAGATTGCCGAGCAATACGTCGCGAGCCAAGGATGACTTGCCGGAACCTGAGACGCCGGTAATCACACTGAGTCGCTCTAGCGGAATACGAGCATTGATCTTGCATAAATTATTAAGCGTGGCACCGCGGATTTGCAGGGACGGCGTATTCTTAGCTACGACGCGACGTGCCGCGCGCGAATGCGTTAGCGGCTTGGCTAGACACTGTCCCGTGATTGATTGCGGTAGCTGCATGAGCTGCGCGGCCGTGCCCTCGGCCACGACTCGTCCGCCACGGGTACCCGCACCCGGGCCTAAGTCAATCACATGATCGGCACGACGAATGGTGTCTTCGTCGTGTTCAACCACAATTAAGGTGTTGCCCTTAATGCGCAGCTTATCCAAGGTATTCAATAGCGATTGATTGTCACGCGGATGCAGTCCAATGGTGGGTTCGTCCAATACATAACAGACGCCTTGCAAATTAGAACCTAGTTGAGCGGCGAGCCGAATGCGTTGCGCTTCTCCCCCAGAGAGAGTCGGTGCAGCACGGCTTAATTGTAAGTAGCCTAGGCCCACATCACACAGGAATGCGGTGCGTGCGATCAGTTCGGCGAGCAAATCGCGAGCGATTTCTAATTCGCGACCTTTAAGGTTGAGTTTTGCAAGGCTAGCTGCAAAATCTTGCAGGGGAAGGTCGGTCAGCGCCGCAATCGATTGTCCGCGGAAAAAAACATGTCTTGCCACAGTATTAAGGCGTTGGCCCTCACAGGCCGCACAATTTTCGGCTGCACTGTCCAAGTCAGCCCAAGCTGACTCTTCACCACTTTGCTCAGCATCGAATTCGGCAAGCGTAAGCCCAGTACCAAAGCAAGTTTTGCACCAACCATGTTTTGAGTTAAACGAAAATAATCGTGGGTCGAGTTCTGGAAAACCGGTGCCGCAGGAAGGGCAAGCGCGCTTGGTGGAGTGCACACTGATGTTCAAGGGCTTCGACGTACTAAATACTTGCACCACGCCACGACCTTGCTGCAGCGCCTGTTTAAGAGCCTCACGCAGCTCCGGCTCGCGGTTCGCGCGCAAGGTGAGTGTGACGATGGGGAGTTCGATGTTGTGTTCAACGAATCGGTCCAGGCGAGGCCATTTGGCGGTCGGAAGAAGCGCTCCATCCACGCGCAAATATTCAAAGCCCTTACCGCGCGCCCATTTTGCAAGGGCTGTGTAGAGACCTTTGCGCGCTACGATCAGTGGAGCTAGTAAAGTAATGGTTTGGCCGCGGTAGTCTTTTAGAAGTCGTGCCGCGATGGCATCTTCTGATTGCGGTTCAATCGGTACATCGCAGTTCGGGCAATGCTGAACCCCCAGTTTAACGTACAAGAGTCGAAGAAAATGATAGATCTCGGTGAGCGTTGCTACTGTGCTCTTTTGGCCGCCACGACTGGTGCGCTGCTCTATGGCAACGGTGGGTGGGATACCAAAGATCGCGTCGACATCGGGCCGAGAAGCGGGTTGCACAAATTGTCGCGCATAGGCATTGAGTGACTCTAAGTAGCGTCGTTGCCCCTCCGCAAATAATATATCGAAAGCCAGAGTACTCTTGCCACTGCCCGACACGCCGGTAATGACGGTGAACTGATTGCGAGCCAAATCGACATCAATGTTTTGTAAGTTGTGCTCTCGTGCGCCACGAATTTGAATGGATGTAGCGGCAGCATTGCAATATGCGCCGGGAGCCGTACTGTCCCGCACGGCGTTAGTGGGTGTAAAGACGGTCTCAGTGGTTCGCAGCGCTTGGCCCGTGTAGGAAGCAGGTAGGTTCATGATATCGCTCGGCGTGCCCACGCCGATGACGGCACCACCGGCCTCGCCACCCTCTGGGCCTAAGTCTATGATCCAGTCGGATGCGCGTATTACATCCAAATTGTGTTCGATCACCAATAATGAATGACCCGCGGCTATTAACTGACGGAACGCGCGTAACAGCTTGGCGACATCGTCGAAATGCAGACCTGTGGTCGGTTCATCGAAGAGAAATAGCGTTCCGGGCGCGCGTACGGGCAATACCCCACGGCGCGACGTCGTGCTGAGCGATGACTTACTGGGTAATGCACCAGTAGCTAAATGGGCGGCGAGTTTGAGTCGTTGTGCTTCACCGCCGGATAGTGTCGGTACGGGTTGGCCCAGGCGTAGATACTCGAGGCCCACGTCGGCAAGCGGCTTCAAGCGTCGACCGCATTCAGGGTCATTGACAAAGAATTGAAGGGCCTCGGAGACGGTAAGTTCAAGTACGTCGGCGATGCTCTTGGCATTGAAGTTGCCGCGCGATATCTTTACCTCCAATATTTCGGCTCGAAAGCGTCGGCCATCGCAATCGGGGCAGCGTAGGTACACATCGGAAAGAAATTGCATCTCTACGTGCTCGAAGCCATTGCCGCCGCAGGTGGGACAACGGCCATTACCGGCATTAAAACTGAAAGTGCCGGCCGTGTACTTACGGTTTATTGACTCCGGCAGTTTGGCAAATAGCGTGCGGATCGCGTCAAACGCGCCGACGTAGCTTGCAGGGTTCGAGCGGGTGGTGCGCCCGATGCGGCTTTGATCAACCATAACCACTTCACCGATCAGATCAGCGCCTATGATCTTCTTATGCAAGCCGGGACTTTCGGTGGATTTACCCTTGGCGCGCAACAACGCGGGGTAGAGGATGTCATGTACCAAAGTCGACTTTCCGGATCCACTGACACCCGTCACACAGACAAGTTGCCGCAGTGGTATATCGACATCAATATTCTTTAAATTGTGTTCGGCCGCAGCTTCGATGCGTAGCCGATCGCTGCCGCCCAGGTGGTGGGAGGCCAGTTCAAGTCGTTTGCGTCCAAATAAATAATCCGCAGTGAGTGAGTCTTTTGCTTTGGGCAATTCACTCAAGGGGCCATAGAACACGATTTCGCCGCCGTTTTCGCCGGGGCGTGGACCAATGTCCAGTAGTCGATCAGCAGCCTGCATGACCAGAGGATCGTGCTCAACCACGACCAGAGTATTCCCGGCATCGCGCAAGCGTTGCATCACGCCGACAATTTTTCCTACATCGCGAGGATGCAGCCCGATCGACGGTTCGTCTAGTACGAATAAGGTGTTGACCAGCGACGTGCCAAGAGCGGTGGTGAGATTAATACGCTGAACTTCGCCGCCGGATAAGGTGCGCGATTGCCGATCGAGACTTAGGTAACTTAAGCCCACTTCAGACAAATACCGCAACCGTGCGCGAATTTCCTTGAGCAATAAATCGCTGGCTTGGTTCAATTGAGCCGATAGATTGAGTGTTGCGAAGAATTGGCGGCAGCGCTCGATAGGCATGAGCATCAACTCGCGAATATTGTGCCCCGGCGTGCCGACTCGCCACAGTAATGCTTCGGGCTTAAGGCGCGCACCGTGGCAGGCCGTACACTCAGTGTAGGATCGATAGCGTGACAGAAGTACGCGAATGTGCATTTTGTAGGATTTAGTTTCCAGCCAGACAAAATAACGTCTCACGCCATACCAGATATTCTTGGTCCATTCGCCTTCGCCATCGATGACCCAGGCGCGTTGTGCAGCGCTGAGGTCACGCCAAGGGGTATCGAGCGGAATACTGCGTTTGCGTGCGAATTTTACGAGATCGTCTTGGCATTCCTTGAACGATTCGGTTTGCCAGGGCTTGATGACGCCTTGAGCTAAACTTAAATGTTGATCTGGAATGACTAGGTCGTAGTCAACGCCGATACTGCGCCCGAATCCGCGACAAGTTTCACACGCGCCAAGGGGAGAATTGAAACTGAAAGTGCTGGGGTGGGTGTCCTTGTAGCTAATGTTGCAGTCCGGGCAGTGCAGGGCGGTGGAGAAGCGCCAAGGCTCACCCTGCACGTCATCGATCTGTGGGTAGACATTCAGAAGCCCTTGACCTACGCGCAGCGCACTCTCAATGCCCTCCGCGAGGCGCGCTCGATCCACGCTTGCGTAGCGGAAGCGATCTTGCACGACTTCGATGAGATTGCCGTTTTGAGTGTGGATTCGTGAATAGCCCTGCTTTTCCAGTAGTGATTTGATTTCGCCAGGCGTAAAATTCTGCGGCACGGTGATGGGAAAGGTCAGTAACAATCGTGGATCGCTCGATTGGTTAGCGCGTTGTGCGATGCTTTCTAAAATAGTTTCGCGGGTGTCCCGCCGCACCGGCTTGCCGCAACCCCGGCAATACAAAATTGCGGCTTTTGCGAATAACAACTTGAGATGATCATTGAGCTCCGTCATTGTGCCAACCGTCGAACGAGAACTACGTACGGGGTTGGTTTGGTCGATGGCGATGGCGGGCGGTATTCCCTCGATGCGGTCGACTTGGGGCTTATCCATGCGGTCCAAAAATTGGCGCGCGTAGGGGGAAAAAGTTTCTACGTAACGTCGTTGGCCTTCGGCATAGAGGGTGTCGAAGACTAGGGAGGATTTCCCAGAGCCGCTGACGCCGGTGACTACAATTAGCTCATTGAGCGGAAAATCAAGATCGAGATTCTTGAGATTATTCTGGCGCGCACCGCGGATACGGATAGCATCCATCGCTACGGGGCGCGGGCTTGCTCTGTGAGCCAATGACCCACTTCCTGCAATCGATTATCTCGGATCATCGCATTGTAGCGGATGCTGGATTCGGATTTGCGTAAATCCTGGCGCGCATTCTGTGGGATATGGGCGGTGGCAAATGCATCAAGTTTGTGGATAAGAGTTAGGTCGGAGGAAACCTTCATCATTCCTGGCAAGTAACCGCTTTGCGTTGTAGGTTCGAGCTGTGCGCTGATTTGCGCCCAATGCAGAGTCACGAAATCTACGGCTAATTGTGGATGATGATAGGCTGCGGCCGCGATGATCGCAGGTGCAATGGTGGGCGGCGGCTCGGGCGAGATTGCGAGCGCCAGCGCTTGACTAACCAATTTAACGTCTAAAGGCGCTGCGAGTTGAACATAAAATTCTTGACGTTCAAGTTCGGTTATCGCCGATTGGCTTAAGCGGTGTAGTTGATTCCAGGTCTGTTGGTCTGCATGAGTGGCGACCGCACGTAGGACGCTACGCCTGGTTGCAGGATCGAAACTTGCCGGGTTGTCAAGGAAGCGCGCGAAAAGTTTTTGTGCCTTGGAGATAACCTCAGGATCGTGCATATCGCTGAGCGCTTCGATGAGGTCCGAGCGTAATAACGCGGTGTTATCACTTTCGCCGGCGGTCTTGTCCCAGCCGATGTGGGCTAGGAACGGATTTAGCACTTTGCGCGCATAGGCGCGATAGGTTTCTTGAGCGGGTAATCCCTCGTAGTAATGATCCAGAGCTTGTAGTGCCCCGACCAGCGCTGAGGTCACCACAGGATCGGCACTCGCCGGAAAGTGTTGGGTGAGACCCATGAAGGCGGACATGGGTTCATCGCCAGCGTAGGCTAAGCTATTGGTGTCGTATAGAACTCCCAGTTGATCTTCCGATGACAGGTCGTCGTAGTGAGCGGCAATAGCTTGCAAAGATTCATTGGAATAGCGGCTACGAAAATAAGCGTTTTGACCGGTGTTAAGGATGGTCGTGCCGCAGCCAGCAATTGTAACGAGCTGCGGGGAGTTTCCAGTCACTACCGTCTTAGTGATGGCATTGCCCAGTACAGCGATGCTCACGGGTATGCGCCAATTTCGCGCGTGCGTGGATTGTGGGTCCACTGCGAAATGATCTTGGGTCAGCTCGACACGAGTTGTACGCTGGTGCACGTCCCCGGGGGAGCACCGGGCGGTGTGCTCTCGAATGAGCGGCACACCGGCTTGCTGTGTCAAATCATGTGCGATGTCCCGAATTGGGCGCGTCGCACCTAAATCGATGGCTTGCCATAGATCATCGGTGACGGTATTGCCGTAGGCATGTGCCTGCATATAGCGACTCACACCGGCGCGAAAGGTATCCTCACCGATATAAGATTCGAGTGTGCGAATCACTGCGGCACCTTTTAGATAAGTAATGTTGTCGAACGCGCTACCGGCCTGTAATACATCGTTGATCGGCGTGATGATGGGATGCGTTCCTTCACGCGCATCCTCGCGCATCGCGGTTTCCTTGTCGGCGAGCGATTGCAACCAGGGTTTCCATTCGGGGTGAAATTGGGCGGTGACTTTGCTCGCCATCCAGGAGGCGAAGCCTTCGTTGAGCCATAAATCGTCCCACCAAGCCATAGTGACTAAATCGCCGAACCATTGATGCGCCATTTCATGCGCGACGGTGTTGTACACCCCTTGCTTGTCGCGTTCGGTGGACAGCCGTGCATCAACCAACAGATCTCGCTCAAAATAGAAAATCGCGCCCCAGTTCTCCATAGCACCGAAGAACTGACTGGAACCGGACCCGCCGATTAGATCAAGCTTGGGAAGTGGATACGGCGTGCCAAAGTATCGATTGTAGTAGGGTAGTATCTCAGCCGCAGCATCGAGCGCGTAGCGGGTGCTTTCCGTGTCACCGCGCTTGACAACAATGCCAATGTCGACACCTTCTACTTTGCGCGATACGCGTTCAAAATCCCCCATGCTGAAAAATAGCAGGTAGGAAGACATTTTTGGCGTGGGCGCAAATACTACACGTTGGAAATTAGCCGTTGTTGGGGTGGTTGAGGCTATCGGCATATTCGAGAGCGGCATTACACTATCTGGCACATTTACGCTGAGTTCAAAAACTGCCTTCAGCCCGGGTTCATCCCAGCAGGGTACGAAGCGCCTTGCGTCGGAGTTTTCAAATTGCGTAAAAAGGGCGCGCGCCTTGCCCGTGGGCGTCGCGTAATCCAGCGCAAATAAGCCTGAGGCTTGTTGGTAAATTTTGCCGTGGTAGCTTAATTTTAGGATGTGCGGACCGGGTAGGACGGGCCGGTTCCATGTGAACGTGGCCGTCTGTACTTGGGTATCGTAGCTAATATTGGGGGCTTTGAAGGCAGTTGTCTTAGCATCACTCAGGATGGCGCTATCGATAACTATATCAGCGCTATTAAGCGTGATGACCCGAGTGGCCTTGTGCACGCTGAGGTCGATTTTGACTTGGCCCTTAAAGGTCAGTGCGGCGGCGTCTGGCGTAATGTCAATTTGGTAGCGATTTGGTGTCACCTCTGGGGGGAGCACCATGCGCTCGCTTGCCGCGAGTGTGATTTGGGCAATACTTAAGGTTAACAGGGCAAAAATAGCCCCAACGTTTGAATTTGTCATTAAATCCCCCGTGAACAACATTTATTATCGCATGGTCACCGACGGATTCGAATCGTTTTATGACCACTTAGTGGGGGAATGGTCGCCCAGATAGAAAATGATCCCGTCACGCGCTAACCATTTTTTTTTACAGCAATTGTTTGAGTTCCAGGCGCGCAAAATGCTCGCCGATCCCTTGTTCGCAACCCAGCGCTATCAGTAATTGCCGCGCGGCTTCACTACCGACCCCGGCAGCGATGGGTGTCAGATTGTAGCTTCGAGCCAAATTCATGGCACCCTTGCAGAATCTCAAGGCTGATGGCCGTTTGGCTGCCGCGAGTACAAAATGGTGGCGTAAAGGTGCAAACGACACTTTTACTGTGCTACCCAGTTGTCTGTCGATATTGGGAGCATCGATACCGAGGCGCATCAACGCGTAGCGTGAAATCGACACCGCAAGTCCGGTGCTGGCCGCAATGGGTATGAATTCCGACGACGGTACCTCGCCCC
>JAYVYN010000039.1:0-25287 GCA_043784265.1 Gammaproteobacteria bacterium
GCAATCGTCAGGACGCCGACCTCGTGGCCTTAGCAAAAGTTGCTCCTGCATGGCGCTGCCGCTCGCGCGACGATTGTAGAGCTGCTTAGTCACATACAAACGACTCCGGACCGCGATCAGGTGTTGGGTGGCACAAATCAGGCCAGCCGTATTTTTTCCAATAATTGATCATTCCTAGTCGTTGGGCAAAACCCTGAAACGACGGGTCCTGGCGTGCACGTCGGGAGTAACTCAATGGATGCCATAGCAGGACGAAGAACGCGTCTGACAATCCGGTTTTGCGCAGTTCGAATTCGGTAAAAGCTTGAGCAGGCTCGGACAAGTACAGGTACATCGACGGCGCCAAATCGTCTTGTCGATGATTATCAACCACGGCGCGCGCGGTGGCACGGCGCTGGACATCGATGTCAGCGCCGTAAAAAATTGTTGCAAGCTCGCTTGCGCTGAAGGACGTATTGATGGATCCCCAGCCGGCGACAAAATCGGTCGTCGCTGCGTCATAGGCGCCGAGGGCAGCGTTGGCAAACGAAGCGGAAATATGTCCCAACCTAAACCCCTGCCCGATAGCGGCCTGTGAATATTTTAGTGCTGCGGCGGTATCGCCTTTTTCGTAACGAAGGATAGATTTATATTGTAGCCCGAGGGGATTGACAGGATCAGAGCGTAGCAGTTGGTCAATTAGCATCTCTGCGGCGCCGGTGCGCCCCATTACTTCTAGGCCGTTTGAGGCCCAATGCAGAGCTGTGGGGTCGTTGGCGTTAAGTTTCAAGGCATGGGTAAACGCTTCTCCCATCTCAATAAAGCGGCGTTCAGATAAATACATGTATCCAAGCGCGGCATAACTTTCAGCGCTCGCCGGATCCAACGCCAACGCGTGATTAGCAGCGGTTTCGCCAGCGGTCCAGCCGGTTTTCCACGGTATCGCCGTGTATTGTGGGGCAACAACATTGGCAACCGCCAGCTTAGACCACGCACGAGAAAAATTCGGATCAAGGGTTGTCGCCTGAGTCAGCAGCTCGATTGCGCGTGGAAACTCGATGCGCCGATTCACGAGGCTCTGGGCCTCGACGAACAGCGTGTAAGCCTCCGGATTGTCGGTGGCCTTGGCTACTAGCCGGTTGCCGCCGGAAGCGAGCACCACCTTCAGCCTAGAAGTAATCTCCCGCGCCAGGCGTTCTTGGAGGTCAAAAATGTCAGTTAGCGTAGCGTCGTAGGTGTTAGACCAGACATGAAAGCCATCATTCGCGCGTACCAGTTGCGCGGTGATGCGAACGCGATCTCCTTGTTTGCGCACCGAGCCCTCAAGAATGTTCGCAACGCTCAGCGTTTCACCAATCGATTTCAAATCGATATTCTTGCCCTTGAAGGAAAATGACGAGGTACGCCCCGCGACTTTGAGTCCCTCAATGCTAACGAGGGAATTGATAATTTCTTCCGCCATCCCATCGGAGAAATACTCCTGATCTTTGGCAGGGCTCATATCGGCGAAGGCTAGCACCGCAATCGAGGCTTCCTGCACCGCGGGACGCTGCAGTTTGGCGGCAGGGGCGCCTTCATCCTTATGGAGTTTCGAAGTAGTCCACAGCAGTAATCCACCGACGGTGAGCAGCGCGCTGAGAATAGTAAACTCCATAATGCTGACCCGACGTTGGGATCTGGAACCGTGATACCACGCTAACACGGCCACCAAAGGGACGCCAATGATCAGCCCCAAGGTAAATACGCGTATCACGGTATGCGACCAATCGAGCGCTTCGCGCAACATTTCCGCGCCATGCAGCAACGTATAAGCCAGCGCTAAGTAGGCAAGTGTCCACTGCACAACTTTGTGCTCTTTGATCTGCTGCCAAATGCCTATGGGTACGATAGTGGGTAACGGTGTCGACGAGTCGACTGCCGCAGGCGGTTTCGGTGAATCGCCCGACGGTGTCCCGGTGATTTCGGTTTGTGGGTCGTTCATCTCGCTAGTTTTTTGGCATAGTACTGAATGCTCGGCAGACCCTCGAAATCAGCGTCCTGGGTCCATAGTGTTGCTCGATGCCGTAGCGCGATTGCCAGCATGATGCTGTCAGCCATTGCGACGCGATGTTCTATCGAGATTCTGGCCGCTTCAAGTGCCGTTGCTCGATCTAGATCTACAATTCTACCTTGTTCCATGACCGCAATTGCCCGCAGCGCCTCATCTTCACTGCGTTGCTGACTCACACGCTTAAAAACTTCGAACAACGACAATGTTGGAACAATGAGCGATCGCGTCGCCTCTATTGGTTTCGCGAAGTTCGCAGCATTCGGTCCATCGGCAAAATACTCCAGCCAGGCAGAGGAATCGACGACGTTCATACGCGATCGGCGTCACGCGGTACGTCTGTTGTAATTCCCTTTAGCGAGCCTCGTGCCGTTCGCGTTGATCGTACCGGAACCAACTCAATTCGACCCCGATATTCGATAGCGTGCAGTTTTTCGCCCGGTTTAATTCCAAGCGCCTCCCGAATCTTGGCCGGAATGACAATTTGATATTTTGAGGAGACGGTTATCGTGCTCATACTAAACTCCGATCGATATCAATATTGTAAAACTATTAATAAAGAGTAGCATGCAAATAGGATAAATGTCACCTCCCGTGTTGGATATTAGATGGCACGCCCGCTGAATTTATTGTTACCGCCTGAAGAGAGGTATTTGCATTGAATTACGTAATATTCGCGATCGTTCAGTTCAGCTTGTTTATGGTTGCAACACCCGCCTGGTCGGCGGCCATTGATTCAACCACTGTCGTCGAAAGTACATGGCTCCGATGCGGCGCCGTATGGGACGGACGTGGTGGAAAAGTCACCGGCCCAATGCTTATCGAGGTACGAGCCGAAAAAATCGTATCGATTAAATCTGCCGGGGATGTAATGCCGCCGGGTAAGGTTCTCGATTTAATGGGGTTGACCTGTTTACCCGGATTAATCGATACCCACACCCATGTGCTGCTGCAAGGCGATATTACTGCGGCGGACTACGACGACCAACTCCTGAAACAGTCGCCCGAATATCGCACCATCATCGCGACCACGAATGTCCGTCGAGTGCTTTCTTGGGGCTTCACAACGATTCGTGATGTAGAAACCGAAGGCGCAGGATACGCGGATGTGGATGTTAAACATGCGATCGAACGGGGCATCATTCCGGGTCCTCGAATGCAGGTGGCTACGCGTGCGATGGATGTGACGGGTGCCTATCCGTTGCTCGGCTATGCCCCCGGGGTTGTAGTGCCGAAGGGCGTGCAGGAAGTTGATGGCGCCGATGGTGGACGCCGGGCAGTACGCGAACAAATTTATCATGGTGCCGATTGGATCAAGGTTTATTCGGATCGCAGCTACCAGGTTAAGCCCAACGGCATACTGGATGATATTCCGACATTTACGCTCGAAGAGCTGCGTGCGATTGTGGATGAAGCCCATCGTCAGCGTCACAAAGTGGCGTCCCATGCGATGGCGCTGCAGGGTGTGCACAACTCGGTGGAAGCAGGCGTTGATTCAATCGAGCATGGAAACTACATCGCCGATGAAGATTTGCGAACGATGTTACAGAAAGGGATCTACTACGTGCCGACCATCTATGTGGGTGAATACGTGGCGGAAGGCCGAGCCAAGGAGGGAGCGACGGTATGGGTACAGATGCGGGATATCCACGAAAAGACTTTCCGCCGTGCATTGAAAGCGGGTGTGAAAATTGCCTTCGGCACTGACATCGGTGGTTTCGACTGGCACATCAATCCGGCGCGTGAATTTGGCTGGATGGTAAAATTTGGCATGACACCAGAACAGGCGCTGCGGTCGGCTACCGTTGTGGCCGCGGAGTTGCTCGGATGGAGCGATCGGCTGGGGACTCTAGAACCTGGCAAGCTCGCCGACATAGTGGCGGTGCCGGGCAATCCGCTGGACGACGTGTCGCATCTTGAACACGTTCGCTTTGTAATGAAGAACGGCGTCGTCTATCCACCCATTCAAGAATGACAATAACGTTGGGTAGCCCGCCTGTCCGCTCGCCTATCTACCTGATTGACCTTCTTACAGGGGTTGTTTGAACTTTGCGCGATGGCACTTTTTGAAAAATTCTCATGCGCGAGAGTTGCTTGCCGAACATTATCCGCAGCGGCACGATGAACAGTAGTGCTGTCATACAGATCCAGAAAACGCTTACCTTAAAGAACAAGATCTCTTCAATAATAATAGGCAGACAAATGGCCGTGGCAATGATGATATAGGCGGCTTTTTTCATGGACGTTTCTAGCTATATTGAGCGCATTTTGCCCAGCGGCTAGTGTATCGAAAACGGCTGCGAGGTCGTATCCACAATGCGGATACCACTTCAGTTATCGCGCTATTCGATCGAATCCACCAGCGGTTCTACGTCGTGAAACTTACCGTAATCCAGATGCAAAGTGCCATCCTCAGCAACCTCTAGGAAATCGCGAAAGGCATCGTTCCAGCGTATAGCGTCGCTAGAATATTCGCCTCTCGCCATCAGCATTTGACCCGTGGTCTCGTCGGTACCGGCTAGGCTCAAAATAAAAGTGGTCGCTGATAGTTTTAAAGTCTCGGCGGTTTCGCTTCGCAAGGGGCTGTTATCGTCAATGACGTGCATAATATTCCAGCCAAAAATAAAAATAGGATGCTGGGAGCGAATCAGGGGAAGATCGATAATACGCCGAATCCGAAATCCTTCGACAGTGACTTCGTTGCGCGTCATGCGTAGTTGTGCCGTCGCTTCTTGGACGATGTTCTGGCGGGCGTTGGCAGCGCGAAACATGAGTGTGCGCATACCTTCGATGGGCCGAACCACGGCGTAATTCGCAAACAGAAAGCGTGCCTTGGGACGCGAGAAACGTGCGAACATAATGCCAGTAATCAATGCCAGTGACATCAGTCCCATAAATATTTCGCTCATGGCGACCAGGTGGCCGTACCGCGTTTGGGGATGCATATCGCCGTAGCCAACGGTTGCGAAGGTTTCTACACTAAAGAAAAAATTCCCGGCGAAACCCGGTGGATTGACGTTTGCGATGCAGCCTGGAACCAGATAGTACAGCCATCCGAAAATCCCGTCGAATACTAGGAAGAAGGCCGCGATGGTGCCAAAAACCTGCGGCCAGCTCACCGTCATAAAATAATGATATAGATCTTGCAGGACGGGCTGCGCAAGGCCTTGGGTGACGACATGCCGATCGCCCAGCTTGAATCGCCGTAGAACGGGTTTGCGACCTGATTTGTTGAGCACCGATTTTTTGCGTGTCTTGCTAGGGTTTTTGCTGAGTGAGTTGAGTTCGTTGCCTATTTACTACGATATATGCGATGACTGCAACAGCCAATGTAATGCAGGTAAACCAAAAATCTTGCTGCATGCTGGGCGTAACGGCCATGGCGATGAGTACCGCCACCATGGCGGCGATGGCTGCATAGCTTAAATACGGGAATCCCCACATCACCACTGCGGGTTGCGGATCGCCATTTTGCTCGCGTCGTCGGCGTAAGACAATTTGCGCAATGGCAATCGCCATATAGATATAGACGATGAGTGCGCCGGATGAACTGACTAGGAAGTCGAAGACCTTTAGGGGTGCTTGAGTTGCCGCAAAAATGCCCAAAAAACCAGCGATTGCGCCCATTAATACCGAGGCTACCGGCACGCGTCGAGCGTTGAGTTTAACTAGGGCTTTTGGCGCGTCACCGCGTGCAGCCAGGACAAATAATACTCGTGAACTCACATAGAAAGCGGAGTTGAGACAGGACAATACTGCGGTAAGGATAATGAAACTCATGATCGTGCCTGCAGCTCTGATATGCATGGTGTTCAATGCTAGGGTGAAAGGTGACTCACCGGAACGTACCGCATCCCAAGGAACCACCGAAACAATTAAGAAAATTGATACCACATAAAATATTAGGATTCGTAAAATGACTGCGCTGCTCATTTTGGCGATAGCGCGACCCGGAAATTCCGATTCTGCTGCGGCAATGGTGGTAATTTCCGCGCCCGTCATGGCGAAAAATACCGTCGGTACTGCGGCCAGGACGGCAATCCAACCGTGGGGTGTAAATCCACCGTGACTGACTAAATTACTAAAGGTCGCGCCTTGTGGTGAGGTCCAACCAAAGGCGTAAGAAGCTGCGATGACAATAAAGGCGATGATGGCCGCAACTTTGATGGACGCAAACCAGAATTCGAATTCGGCGTATGAGCGAGTTGACATGAGATTAACCGCAGTCATGACACTCATTAGGAGCAATCCGATTTGCATCAACGATAAGCCGGGAAGCCAGCCCTGAATAATCTTCGCACCCGCAATGGCTTCCACCGGTACCACTAAGACCCAGAAGTACCAATACAACCAGCCGATCACAAAGCCCGCACCATCGCCTAAGCCCGCCCTGGCAAACTCGGTAAATGAACGCACTTCGGGCAGAGCGGTAGCCATTTCGCCTAACATGCGCATGATGAGGAGTATCAGCATGCCGGTGATAGCGTAACTGATGAAGGCTGCGGGTCCGCCAGCGATGATGGAGGTACTACTGCCCACAAACAGGCCTGCGCCAATGATTCCGCCAATCGATATCATAGTTAGGTGGCGTTTCTGCAGCGACTTGCTGAGTTCGTTGGTTGCTGGTGCGCCGGCTGCTGGTGCGCCGGCCGTGGGATTCAATTGAGTCATGAAGGGTACCTTTGTGAACAATCCGCTATGTTAACCTGCCTCGACGTTCGGGCGTAAATCACCTAGTTTTGGCACGGTTTTTCCGCCCCACAGTTGACGTTCGCGAATCCATGGCAGTGGGTGCGCGGGGTGGGGGCTGTCAAATTCTCGCGCCAAACGATGACCATCCCAGATGACTTGGTTCAATTGCGCGGGGGCCTTACAGTCGCCGATGCGAAACACATCGTAGACTCCGTGCGAGGACCACTCGTCTTTATGCGTTTTGAGTTCGCGCCACAGCGTGTCATCGGAGTAGCGCGAGGTTACAAGGATGACGGCATCGATACTTAAATCAAACTCGCCGCCGTTGTCCTTGCGGGGAACAGCCCCGGAAGTGGGAGCTAGGAGGTCAGGACCAAATTTATACAGATAGCTTAAGCGTACTTTACCGGGTTCGATCTTGTCGACCCAATGATTGCAGTAGGTCTTGATGCCCTTCTCGAACATCAGACGCTTATTGTTGCCTGATTCCATCGTGAAATTACCATACTCCGCAATATCCGCGGCATCGCACACATAAGTGACTTGTTTGCCTTGGTTGGCCATCATTTCCGCCAAGGCGATGCCCATAAAATGACCATCGCCGTCGAGAATTAGGACACTCTGACCGGGCACAGCCTTGCCGTTCACGATCTGGAAAGGGGTGAGCACATGGGGAAGCGTAGCATCTGCGCCAGGGATGGAGCCGAAGTTCGGGCCGCGACCGTCGGCGCTCCAATGCGCGCCGGTGGCAATAACCACTTTATCAGCGCCGTAATTAAGCACCTCATCCGCACTCATCATTCCGACGCCTAAATGAACTTCAACGTTCTTTTTGAGTTTGGTGAGTTGCGCTTGTCGATAAGTAATAACCCGGCCCCATTCCAAGAGCCGTGGTAGCGTTGCCACCATTTTCCAATGTCCGCCAAGTTCTTTATCGGCTTCGCGTAAATGCACGGTATAACCACGCTCGCCTAAGATGCGCGCGCACTCCATGCCGGCGGGGCCGCCACCGACAATGAGTACCGAGCAGGGTTGTGTCGTTTTAGTGAATTTTTCCGGATGCCAGCCACGACGATATTCTTCGTTGATCGTGGCGTTCTGGGTGCACATGATTTGACCTCCTTGCTGAAACTTGGAGACGCAGATATTGCAGCCGATGCATTCGCGGATGTCACTGAGGCGACCTTCCGATATTTTGGTGGGGAGAAAAGGATCCGCAATGGAGGGACGTGCGGCGCCGATGATATCGAGGACACCCTTGTGAATGAGATCCACCATATCGTCGGGGCTCGTTAGGCGGCCGTTGCCGACCACGGGAATTCCCGGACCTAGTATGGATTTACCTTGTTTGATGAAGGGTGTCATCCAGCCGGATTTGCGAAATCTTGACACGCCCGCGTCTTCGCCCCATTCGGCGTAGTCGCCAATTTTTAGTGCTACTGCATCGACTACGCCTTCATTACGAAATAATTCGAGTAAGCGGACACCGTCTTCGTGGGCTTCGACGCCTTCGGGGCCGTGTAAAGTGTCCATCTCGAAGCGGATGGTGATGCCGCAGCGATTGCCCAATTCACGTTTGAGTGAGTGCATCAGTTCAAGAAAGAATCGTGATCGATTTTGAAAGCTGCCGCCGTATTGATCGGTGCGTCGATTGAAACGGGGTTCAAGAAATTGAATAGGGAGCGTGTCGTCGCCGGCGGAAACTTCTAGCAGATCAAACCCGGCTTGTTCGGCGCGTTTGCCAGCCTCGACATACATGCGAATTACGGTGCGGATGTCTAAGTCATCCATTTCATAGCCGTATACTGAGCGGGTGGCGAACAGGGGTGACAGCCATTGGCTGGGTGATCGGCCGATTTCGCGCGATTCTAGCGAGGGCGCGTTGCCGCCGCTGTACCACAGTTGTATCCCCGCGAGACTGCCGTGGCTGTGCGCGACATCGCACATGTAGCCTAAGTTGGTGATATCGCCGTCGTCCCAGATCCGGGCCGAGGTGTAGGGATATTCGTCGGCCTCCGGATGGATCGAACAGAATTCGGTGAAGACTACGCCCCAACCGCCTTCGGCTTTCATGCCGCGAAGATGCGCTTGCGCGCCGGGGCGTTCAGAGCCGGGCCCTGCGCAATGTGAAGTTTGCCAGAACCGATTGCGCGTCTTTTTAGGGCCAATTTTAATGGGCTCGAATAACACGTCATGTTTTGGATCGCGAGGCATGTTCGGCTAACTCCAGTGGGTGCCATCGGCATTGGTCCGGTTGCTGGTATTCTATGCGTCGCCGCACCGGCTGGTATATAGGGAAAGCTCAAGTCGATGAAACTACCGACCTATTTTATATCGCATGGTGGTGGGCCGTGGCCATACATGCCTGAGGCGCGTCGCGGTCTGCAAGGATTGGAAAAGTCTTTGCAGGATATTCCTCGGCAGATCGGTGGCTCAATCAAATCGGTGTTGATGATTTCGGGTCATTGGGAGGAGCCAGGGTTTAGCGTTTCTGCAGGCGCACAACCCGGCATGATTTACGATTATTATGGTTTTCCTGAGCACACTTACCATATAACCTATGATGCGCCGGGTTCGCCCGAACTCGCTCGCGAAGTGCATTCTCTTATTGAAGCGGCAGGCTTGCCTAGCAGGCTAGATCCTGATCGTGGGTTTGACCACGGGACTTTCACTCCCTTGGTGGTGATGTATCCGCAGGCGAATGTTCCGGTGGTGCAGGTGTCTTTGCAACGCGGCTATGATCCGATAACTCACATGGCGCTTGGTCGAGCGCTGGCTCCGTTACGCGAACAAGGGGTACTTATTGTTGGGAGCGGACTTAGCTACCACAATTTGCGCGCTATGGGCTCGGCGGCTAAAGCTCCTTCCATGGCGTTTGATGCGTGGTTGCAGCAGACCTTGGTGAACTCAGCTCCCGGCGAACGGTTGGAGCGTCTCGTGCATTGGTCTCTCGCCCCTGCGGCACGCTTGTGCCATCCGCAGGAAGACCATTTTATTCCGCTGATGGTGGCGGTGGGCGCTGCGGAGAATGAAGCGGGTACTTGTTATTACCATGAGGATAATGTGATGGGTGGGATGACAGTGTCGAGTTTTAGATTTGGCGCGGCAGGTTAGCGGGAGCATGACATGAAATTTGACGGCAAACGCGTGTTAGTCACTGGATCAACCAGCGGCATTGGTGAGGCTTGTGGGCTGTGTTTCGCTGAGGCGGGTGCGACTGTTATGGTGTCGGGTCGTGATCAGATGCGCGGCCGAGCGGTGGTGGAAGCGATTCGCGCCGCGGGGGGTGCGGCTCATTTTATTGCTGCGGATTTGCGCGCCCCCGGTGCTTGTGACTTATTGGTACGCGAAACCATTCAACGACTGGGTGGACTCGATGTACTGATCAACAATGCTGGCATTCTGTACACCGCTGATGCGCTTGCAACTAGCGACGCGCAATGGCTGGACACCATGGCAGTAAATGTGAATGCGCTGTTCTATTTGAGCCGTGCGGCGGTTTTGCATATGAAGGGTGCGGGAGGTGGTGCGATTGTGAATATCGCTTCAGAGTGGGGCTTAAATGGTGAGCCCAATCATGTAGCCTATTGCGCAAGTAAGGGAGCGGTCATACAAATTACGCGTTGTATGGCTTTGGACCACGCACGCGATGGCATTCGAGTGAACTCCGTCTGCCCCGGCGAGATTCACACGCCTATGATGGATGCTATATTGACTCAAGTTGGTGGAGATCTTGAAGGTAAATTGCGAGAGCTCGCCGCTGGCATTCCCATGCGCCGCTTGGCGAAACCTTTGGAGGTGGCGCGCTGTGTGTTATTCCTCGCCTCCGAGCATGCGAGTTATGTGACGGGTGCGAATTTGCCGGTGGATGGTGGAAATGCTGCTACTGCAGGGCCGTATCCGTGAGCAAAATATGCCTTTAATTCAAGTCGACATGTTTGAGGGCCGTACTGACAATCAGATACACGAGTACGTCCAGGCCCTGACAGACCTTGTCGGCTGCTCGGATGCATTCCTGAGGGCGTCAATATCATAGTGCGGGACGTTCCTCGTTCGCGTTGGGCAACCGGCGGTACGCTGTGGACTAGGCGTCCCGTGGTTTAGAGTCGCTATGCTCCAGAATCGCAGCAAAGGTCCTATTCCGCTTTACGAACGTGTGAAACAGCATATTCTTGCGCGCGTAAATAGCGGTGAGTGGGTCGACGGGTCTCGCCTTCCGTCGGAGCAAGATTTTGTTTTGTTGCTCGGTGTATCGCGAATGACAGTGCATCGCGCTTTGCGTGAATTGTTCTCCAAAGGGCTGGTGACGCGGGTACAGGGCGTCGGCACCTTTGTGGCGACCCCTCAACCAAGGTCACCACTGATTGAAATAAGGGATATTGCCGAAGATATCGCAGCTCGTGGGCATGCCCACTCCGCGCAGGTTGTTAAGCTGGAGGTCGTGCTCGCAGACCCGGAGCTAGCTGCCATTTTCAGCGTGAGAAAGGGGGCAAAACTTTTTCACTCGATGATAGTGCGCTTTGAAGACACTATTCCCGTGCAGCTCGAAGAGCGCTTCGTGACACCGATATTTGCTCCGCACTATTTAGAGCAGGATTTCTCGTCGCTCACGACGACTCGGTACCTGCAAAGCATTGCGTCGGCCACTGAGGTGGCCCATGCCGTCTATGCAATCCGCCCGGACACGCGTATGTGCAAGTTGCTGGCGATTGATCCTGCAGAAGCATGTTTGCGCATGACGCGATTGACTTGGGTTAACTCGGTGCCCGCAACCATACCGGGGCTCATCGTTCCGGCGGTTCTGTATTACGAGTTCGAAAAGCGCTTAATCGTGCGCCAAAATTTAGCCTGACGGAGATTTACGATGCGTGAAAAACTGCGGGTGCTGGGTTCTTTGGTGCCGTTGGCGTTGGGATTTTGCGTCGCTGCGGTCGCACAAACTGCGCCAGACTATAAACTTGACGAGATCATAGTGACAGCTGAAAAGCATACGGAAGATGCGCGCAAGGTGGCGGCCAGCATCACGGTGATGTCGGCTCAGGATATTGCTGACCAGCACATCGTCGAGATTGCCGATTTGACACGCTCAGTGCCCAATTTGTCCTTCTCCACTCAAGGAGGCGCGGGCAATCAAAATATCGAATTGCGCGGAATTAGCTCGACGGCAGGTTCGTCGACGGTATCAGTGTATCTCGACGACATACCGCTGACGGTGCGAGTTCCAAGGGCGGCACGATTCGTTACATTACCAATCCCATCAACCTAGCTCAGTATAGCGGCGATGTTTACTCGGACGTCTCTTCTACCAAGCATGGTGGGGTTAATTACACGGCGCGCGGTATCTTCAACGCACCGCTCATCACGGATAAGCTTGGGCTTCGAGCCGGGGTCTCGGTGACCGAAAACAGTGGCTACATCGACCATTATTCGCCGGATGACGCCACGCGTTTGCTAGCTAAACGTAGCAATGGCGATCAGACCACTACCGCTCGGGTGGCGCTTGAATGGCGGCCTGCGGACGGATTGATCTTCAAGCCAGCGATTTTGTATCAGCACCAGAAAAGCGATGATCTAAATGTTGTGGATCTCGGGGCCGCAGACTTGTTGTCGCAGCAGAAACGGGTGAGAGAGTGGGGCGCTGATACGCTATTCGTTCCCAGTTTAGGCGTCGACTATGATTTGAAATGGGCCGATCTGACTTCGTCAACCAGTTATTTTTACCGTGACTTTGATCGCCAGGTAGATGGTACCGCCTACAATTCGGGCTTTATCGGTTCATTGATCGATGCTGCCGTTATTCCAGGCCTTGATGGTAATTTGGATGGTGCGCTGATCGGACAAGTTGCCTCGCCAGTTCACTACCGGATAAGGACCCAACAGGTCACGCAAGAGTTGCGACTGGCGTCGAAGTCTTACGTGGCCGGGGGAGCGCCCGTTACGTGGATCGCCGGAGTTTTCTATTCGCATCAGAAGCTCGACTCTCGCGATTTTGAGATCGCTCCCGGTCTTAACGCTGCATTCACGTCGCTCTATGGTCAAGGATTTCTGGACTTGCCGACGACTGTTTTAGCGCTGTCTAACCCACCCAACCCACCTCCCTCTGTACCGGTGTTCCCCAACGATACCGTGTATCTCAATAACAAGTTGTTCACGGAGACTCAAGCAGCGCTGTTCGGCGAGGCTACTTATCACCTGACACCGGCATTGCGCCTCACCGCTGGAGTGCGCTATTTGGACGCCAAGACTTCGCTGGTGCGTCTCGGCGGCTTTTTCTTTGCGACCGGCTCTCCGCCGGCGATCGTGATCGAGAGCCGCGGTAAACCCATAACGCCTAAGTTTGCGCTGACCTACGATGTCACGGAGGACACCTCCGTGTACTTAGTCGCGAGTAAAGGGTTCCGTCTCGGCGGGCCCAATCGTCCTCTGCCCTCACTCTGCCCTAAGGAGCCCGCCGCTTACGGTCCCGATTCATTGTGGAACTATGAGGCCGGCGCCAAGACTTTACTGCTGGATGGCAAGCTCTCGATCAATGGCGACGTTTTTTATATTGACTGGAAAGATATTCAGGTCGATATCAATCTGCCTTGTACCTTTGACTACAACACAAATGCCGGCACGGCAGCGAGTTATGGCAGTGAAATCGCGCTTCACTACAGACCGATTCGCAGTCTGACGCTCGGACTGTCGGGCGGCTATACGCACGCTACGCTGACGTCGAATGTGCCGTTACTAAACATTAATAGTGGTCAAGCGATTCCCGGAGTTCCTCGAGTAAGCGTGGATGTGTCCGCACGTTATAGCGCACCGATTGCTGAGGGTGTCACCGGATTCACAACCGCTGACTGGAACTACACAGGCAGCAGTCACGGGACCGTCGGAGTAACCGACCCTGATTACAATCGTCCTTCGTATGCAGTCGTGGCACTGACGGCGGGTGCCGAATTTCGGGACTTTGAATTATCCCTATTCGCTAAGAATTTGTTGAATGAACAGGCCATTATTCAGAGGCCCAATCTGCAAACCGTCAACCGCGGCTATAGCTTAACTCCACGCACGATTGGGCTATCTGCAATGGTGCGGTTTTAGGGCGATGGCGATAAAAGGGAGCGTGTTTGATTTATGCCGACCGGAAGTGCGCTCGCTCCCAAAATATAACGCGGGCGTTTCTGAAGATGTAGCCCGCGCTCGATACCAGCTGACGCGCGTGACCAAGCTTGCGAGCAATGAAAACCCGTTTGGCAGCAGCCCAACCGTTGCCGAAGAACTCGTGAAATCGCTGGGCGATATCTACCGCTACCCAGATCCTAATTGCACGGCACTGCGCGAGCAGATTGAACGCAATACCGGAGTCGCTGGAGCGCGCATCGTGATCGGCAATGGGTCCGAGGACATCATTGAGATGCTGTGCAAGGCATTACTTGCTCCGGGTGATCGGGTGTTAACGCTTGCACCTTCATTCGGATTGCACGAAATTTTTCCTTTGATGATGGGCGCGACGGTCGACAAAATTCCTGTTAATACGGCCTTCGAATATGACTTGCTGGCCTGGTGTAGTGCGCTGTCGCGGCCCGCAAAACTCGTCATGTTCAGCACTCCTTCAAATCCGGTCGGCTGCGCATTGAATGATGCAGATTTGCGAGTCTTAGTGGATGCGTGTCCGCTCGATGCGGTGTTAGTCGTCGATGAGGCGTACTTCGAGTACGCAGTGGGGCGTGATTACGCCGATAGTCTCAAAGTGTTGTCTAATCAGCCACGACCCTGGATTGTGCTGCGAACTTTATCCAAAGCTTATGGGCTCGCCGGTTTACGCGTGGGTTACGGTTTGGCATCCGATGTGAATCTCGTCTCGCTCCTGGATCGGGTGCGAACCCCCTTTAACGTCAATGCTTTCGCGCAGGTCGCGGCAGTTGCGGCGCTGCGTGACTTAAAGCATCTAAACAGGGTGGTATCCGCTACGGTGTACGAGCGGCAGTATCTTACAGAGCGACTGCACGCGCTGGAGGCTATGCGCGCCTATGGACTCCGAATCGTGCCTTCGCTGGGTAATTTTTTATTTATCGATGTGGGTCGGTCTAGTAGCGATGTAGCCACCGCTCTGATGCGAAACGGGGTCATTGTTAAACCTTGGCTTGAATCGGGATTCCAGACCTTCATCCGGGTGACGGTCGGTCGACGAGAGGACAACGAGCATTTCTTGCAGGCGTTGGCGGAGGTTTTGACCGCTGGCCGGTAGTGATACCGAGAGCGCATTTTTGTGCGCTTACCGTACGCACCAATTTAGGCAGTGATCTCAGTATTGCTGTGCTAAAACGATGCGCCTAGCGCATGGCAAACGCTAATGGTGCTCGCTATTTGGAGCAAATCGACGATATTTTCGCACCGCTAGGTTCCACGACGGTGCAGCAGATGCGGATTTGTCGGTGGTGGTGGGAGCTGATAACTGGCCTGGGTTAGTGACTGATCGCTTATTCGCGCAAAGTTTTATTCCGGCTTGCTCACCAGCGCTGGCGGAATTGCATCCTGTTACGCAATTAGCCGACATGCAAGGGCAATCCTTAATCATTGATGAAGGACGCAATGATGATTGGGATCAATGGGCCGCAGTCGCTGGCACTGGCAAGCTTAAACCTGGTCAAACGATCCGCTTCGATAACATGACTACGGTAACGCGTGCCGCTGAGAAAGGTATAGGTATTGCGTTGGTACCGCGCGCATTGAGCCAACGTAAATTCGCAGCCAAGCGTCTGGTGCAATTATTCGACTGTGTGCTCTTGAGTAACGAAAGTTTTTTTCTACTACACCGACCGGAGGATTCGGAGCGATCTGATATCCGCCAACTACGCCAGTAAATGTTAGAAAACTCCCGACTTGAATGAGATTCACATATCGCTTATTTTTTTCTCGTTTGTCGGGGTCAGCGCGGTCTGGTATGGTCATATTGTGATTAAACTCAATGACGGAGATCCTATAAAACTCAATACTTATTTAAATTCGCTGCCGCTAGCCTCACTAATAATTGTTAGCGCGAGTACGACGGCATTGGCTGCACATGACACGCGCTAAGATTTGTGCGCTGCGGCCTTGGCGGAAGCCCTAAAGGTTAACGGTCAAGCGGCACCTAAGTACATAATTGAGCAGTCTTCCGATATCTACGGCAGTCCGGTTGACTTGTATGCATCGACAGTTGAGTTTGAATTGGCGGCTCGTGACAAAGCGGGTGCTACCGTAGGGTACGCGCGTTGCGAAGTGACCGGGGGGCGGGAACTAGCGGTGCGTGACTCGGCCGGGTGAAAAAATTGAGTTAAGCCCCCGACTTGTACCTATCAATAGCTGTAGGGGCCGCCACGCGCCAGTGCACGCTGGTATGCCTCGCGCGCACGAATGCGGGCAAGAAATGCCATCAAATTAGGACGGGCATTCAAACCAGCGCGCGCCGCGGCAGCCTCAAGCGGAAAACTTATTTGCACGTCAGCCGCGGTGAACTCGGGCCCTGCAAACCAGAGATTCTTACCGAGTTCAGCTTCCATGTAGTCTAAGTGTCGGGTCAGTTGCGGACCAATGAATGAACTATGAACTGAAGCTGAAATGCGACGCGCCATCGCACTCAGCGGCCAGGGCATGGGTGCTGTCGCGATGCGAGCAAAAATAAGTTTTAACAGTAAGGGCGGCATGGCCGAGCCTTCGGCGTAGTGAAGCCAGTAGGTGTAGCGTAGGCGCGCCGGGGTACCCTGGGGTGGGATCAAGCGGCCAGCGCCATACTTCTCGACCAGATACTCGACAATGGCTCCCGATTCGGCCACGGTAATGTCGCCGTCAGTGATTACCGGTGACTTGCCTAGCGGATGCACTGCCAATAGCTCTGGCGGTGCCAGCATGATTTTCGCATCACGCTCGTAGCGTTTAACTTCGTAGGGTACGCCGAGCTCTTCGAGCAACCATAAAATTCGTTGTGAACGCGAATTATTGAGGTGGTGGACTATTAGCATTGGCTAGCCAACCTTTACGCATGCAATCGATGGGCATCACCCGCAGGCGCATTGCCATGTTCATACGGCCGTGCGGCAATCATGTAGACCGCACCCAATATCAACACCCCAATGGTAGTCACAATCATCCCGTAGTTGCTGTACCAGGGATCGTTGGGGCTACGCGGCCACGCCATGTTGATGATGGCAAAAATACCATACGCGAGTGCGATCACATTCACTGTCCAGGCCCAAGGTCCTAAGGTAAAAGGGCCCGCAGGACGCCAGCCTTTAGCACGCGCGATGAGCGCGCCTAATACCACCATTTGGAAGGAAATATATATACCTATTGCGGCGAAACTGATGATGGTATTAATAGCATTTTGGAGCCAGAGCGCAGAGAGGGCGATTATTGCGGGGATGGCACCCATGGTAAGTAGCGCGATCACTGGTACTTTAGTTTTGGGCGACATCCGGCTTAAATATTGGCTACCGATAATCATTTGATCGCGTGCATAAGCAAATAATAATCGGCTCGCCGCTGCTTGTAGGCTCAATAAGCAGGACATGAACGACACCAGCACCACTACAATTACCGCGCGAAATCCGATTTCGCCCATTGCCGCGCGCAGTAACGTCACGATTGGATCTTTATCCTTACCCGCAATCACCGCGCCGATATCTGTGATCGACAAGATGAAGGCTAGGCACACCCACGTGGCCGCAGCCCCGCCAATATATATCGTCATGCGCATGGCTTTCGGAATCATGCGGCTTGCGTCGGGCGTCTCTTCCGCCACGTCACCACAGGCTTCAAAGCCGTAGTAGCAGAACATGGCAGCAAGCGCGGAGGCCAGAAATGCCGGTAGATAGCTGCCACTGTGTGGCACAAAACCGCTATCGACTAAAATGCTCAACGGTTGATGACGAGCAAATAGTAGCAAATACCCTCCCACCACAATAGCGCCCACCAACTCGCAAATAAAGCCAAACATGGCGACGCGGGCTAGTAATCGCGTGCCACTTAAATTGAGTAGAGTGGTGATGCCAATCAACATGAGTGCAATCACCGTCGTGAGCGTCGGTGTGCTATCCGCGCCAAACAATTGCGCCAGAAACGGTGCGATGCCTGTGGCAACGCCGGCCATGGTGCAGCACAAGGCCCAGGCATACACCCATCCGGCCATCCACGCCCAGCGCTTACCGATTAGCCTTCGTGCCCAAGGGTACAGACCCCCGGAGATCGGGAATTGAGACACGATCTCACCGAATATTAGACACACCATTAGTTGGCCTAGGCCCACACCAATATAGTTCCACCACATGGGTGGACCACCCGCGACAAATGCGCTCGTAAAGATGGTATAGACGCCGACCACCGGTGAGAGATAGGTAAATCCTAGGGAAAAATTCTCCCACTTCGACATGGTGCGTTCGAAGTGGGAGGTATAACCTAATGCCTTCAACTGTTCAGCGTCTTGATCGACCGCCTTGTTGGAATTTATCGTCACGCCTGAATCTTTTTTAGAATTTGTACTGGAAATCAACACCGATAGTGCGCGGTTGGTTAGTTGATACGCGGGTGATCGCGTAAGTCTGCCAAGCAAACACGGTGTTATCGATCGTGAGTGCTGCGACTTTGTTGGTCAAGTTAGTGCCCACCAAGTAGGCCGCCCAAGCGCCGCTGGCAATACCCGCACGAGCATCTACGAAATTGTGTGAGGGGAGAGTCTGGCGATAAGCTGCCTGATCTTCGGACGGACCTGTCAATGAGCTCGAAACATGCAACGAGCCTTTCATCGTGTCAGTAATTGAAGTTTCATAGTCTATCGCTGCGACCGCTGTGTACTTGGGTACATTGATGACATGGGTTCCCGGCGAAATACCCGAATTGATCGCCGCTGTTGATGGTTCACTAATAAATGCCTGTGTATAAGTCCCCGATAAATTTACTGTCAAGCCTGGCACGATCACTGCGGATAACTCCAGTTCAGGTCCGTAAGCCTTGGCGTTGCCAGCGTTGGTGTTGTACGGGTAACCGCACGACAACGACAGGACTTGCTGGATATCGGTCCACTTAATGTAATATACGTCCGCGTTAACCGTGAATCGCCGATCAGCAAATTTTGCTTTTTCGCCCACTTCAAAACTCCATACGGAATCAGGAGTGTAGTTCGGCTGTGAGGTTACGTAGACCGGCGGTACTGGGTTGCCGGGAAGCGGTAGACCACAATTGTACTGGCCTCCGTTTGCTTGGAGTTGCTGTACGCTCGGCAGCGGAATCGGTAGATTAAATCCGCCGGGGCGTGAGCCTTTTGCCAGTGTGCTATACAAGGTTAAGTCCGGAGTGGGTGTATACGAAAGATTGATCTTCGGTAAAACAGCGGTGCCGCTGGCGCTCTGGGATAAATAAGTATGATCCTGATTTGCTGAAGCGGTTCCCAAACCGGCTTGATCAGCATGATTGTTGATCTTAAAGTTAAAAACTCTAAGACCCGTCGTAAGCTTTAAATCATCGCGTATTTTGTAAGAAACTTCGCCGAAAATCGCGCTTTGTTTAAGGTCGTTGGGGTTATTGTCATTGAATACTACGCCGTTGGGATTGGCCGCTTGACCGCTAGGATATTGCGGTAACGTGGCGTCTGGATATCGATATAAGCCATTGGGATTGCCCGCTGGCGACGACGGGCATTGCCCGCCTACAGGAGCGCTTGTAGCTCCCACTAATCCACATGTGGTTGCAGTCGCGAATCCAGCGGCCTGATTGTTAGTGATGTAACCGGAACGCAAGTCCGCAAAATAAAGGCCACCGACCCATTGAAAAAGTCCTGATCCTCTGGAAGTTAAGCGTAGTTCCTCACTGAATTGGGTAGTCGGATCTTCCTCAACGTAGAGGTTTTGGATAAACGCATTAAGATTGTTGATATTTTGCAGCGCTTCCGTTGAATCGGTCGATTGAAAAACGTCACGCTTCCAGTAGCTTGTGGCGGATGTCAGCGTGGCGGGATCGAAGTCGTACGCTACGGTTAAACTGCCTAGCTTGAAGGAGTCGTAGTACGGTTCTTTTTGATCGTAGGGTTGATAGATTGCGAGACCACCGGGATCTTGCTGATAGTTGTTATAGCCCTGCGCGTCAATACGTTGATACATCAGAGTAGTGGTTATCGAAAGATTGTCAGAGGGCTTTAAGAGTAAGGATGCGCGCACTGAACCGAATTTCTCAAGATTGGAGCCTTTAATAACTTTTTGCACCGGCGCATGTGCTACATCGCCGCGATTGCAATAATAGAAACAAAAAGGCGAAGTTCCCGCACTTCCAGATGGATTGGTAGGGAACGGAAAAGCACCGGGTTGGATAACGACGCGGTCTATAAACCCGCTAACATATTTTTCGGTTCCCACTATGCGTAGCGCGGCAATATCGGTTAGCGGTATGTTTAGCATCAGGCTAGCGCCGCCATTGGTACTGCCGTGGGAGGTATTGGACAAATTTATGTCGGTTGCTCCTTCGAATACACCCAGTTTGGGCTGATTGGTGACGAGTTTAATGGTGCCGCCCATTGATCCAGATCCATATAATGTGCCCTGTGGACCTCGCAGCACTTCCACGTGATTTAAATCGAAGAGTTCCGGATCAATGACGGTTCGACCATTCAGCGCCACCGCAGAAGCCGAAAGTGGAGTCTCGTCAATGTAGAAACCCACCGTGGCGGCCGATCCTCCGGCAGACGTAAGTCCGCGCATTTCAAATTCGGTTTGGCCCGGGCCAGCGGTGCGCATGGAAACGCCGGGTACAGCCGCCGCGAGATCCTCGACATTGGTAATCCCTTTGGATACCAAATCATCGCCAGTGACCGCTGAAATACTGATGGGCGTCGCCTGCACTGTAGAATCCCGCTTCTCCGCGGTCACTACAATCTCTTGCAAACTAGTCGCGCCGGTAGCCGCAGGTTTATCCGCCGCAAATACTAAAGGACTGCACCAAGCACTTAAGGCCACTACTGCGCCAACTATTGATACTCGAATACGCGCCATCCCTGCGTCGGTAACAAACAACACTTTTCTCATGAACGAATCCCCCTGTAATTACATCCCAAAGCGTGCGCTAATTCGTAACACAGTGTTTACTGTCATGCAAGTTTTTTGCATGACAGGCACAGTCGCTCAATTTCCCGTTGTTGCGAAAACGCCTCAATCGCGTGCACACTAACTGCCACGAGTATGCACGCTTTAAATCGAAAATGGCTAGGTAATCCCAATGGCACATCCCTCTAACCGTCGCGTGCTAATCGCCGTGTTCTCCGGCAGTCTAGGGGTCGGCTTGATATTCGGCTTTCAACCACCGCTTATTGCGCTAACGTTGGCGCGTTTGGGCGCATCAAACTTCACGATCGGCGCAGTCACCGCCGCGAGCCTCATCGCAGTGATCATGCTAGGACCGCTTTATCCTAGAGTGATCGCGAGGCTCGGCTGCAAGCGCAGCATCGTCCTCGGTATCGCCTTCGCCAGTATCATTTTGCCGCTAATGCCCCTGATTAGTAGTATCCCCGTGTGGTTGATACTGCGATTTTTAACTGGTGGCGCTCTAGGCCTTACCTGGATTGCCAGTGAGATCTGGATGAACAATGTCAGCAGTCCAGATTCACGCGGTAAGGTCATGGGTATATACGGCACCGTGTTTTCCATCGGCACCATAGGCGGTCCAATCCTGCTTGAATTTACCGGTACACAGGGTTGGCAACCATTCATTATTGGCGGACTCGTGCTTGCGTTCACGTTGACGCCTCTCGCCGTGATGCGTAGTACCGTTAGCAAGCCCGAAGGAATTACGTCGCTCAATGGACTGAAGGCGATGCTCGGCATCGCTCCCGTGGTCATGGTCGCCGCCCTAGTCGCGGGTTTAGTCGAGTCGGCAGATTTGACTCTCCTACCGCTCTACGGCTTGCATTCAGGATTCGGGGAAGCGGCAGCGCTGTTGCTGGTGACCGTATTCATGGCGGGCAATGTCATCCTTCAATTGCCCATAGGTCTGCTTGCCGATCGCTACGGTCGCCGTACCATCCTCGCAATTTGCGCCGCTATCAGCGCTATAGGTCCCTTGCTGTTGCCGAGTTTCCTGGGCCAACCGCTATTTCTGTGGCCACTATTATTTATTTGGGGTGGCACGCTGTATGCGTTCTATAGTCAAGGGGTTGCTCTGATGGGCGATGAATATAGCAACGCTCAATTGCCCACTGCCAATACATTATTTGTGATGGTGTATTGCTTCGGCGGCATCATAGGACCTAGCGCCGGAGGTGTGGCGATGGACTTATGGCCGCGTATGGGGCTACCCGTGGTGCTAAGCGCTGCCGCGTTAGTACTCCTGCTAGCGATTAAAATGGCCGCTACTCCCATAGTGGCGCGCAGGTAAAGGCGCTACAACTTCACCATCACATGCCGCGCTACCGTGTAATCCTCAAGCGCATACACCGATAAATCCTTGCCGTATCCCGAGCGTTTAAAGCCGCCATGCGGCATTTCGCTCACGATCATAAAATGGGTGTTGATCCAAGTGCAGCCGTATTGTAATCGTGCTGCTACGCTCATGCCTTTGGCAATATCCTGGGTCCACACCGACGATGCCAGTCCGTATTCCGAATCATTGGCCCAGCTCACCGCATCATCAGCATCGGTAAAGCGGGTGACCGAGACCACAGGACCAAATACTTCGCGTTGCACGATTTCATCCGCTTGGCGGGTGCCGGCGATGAGCGTGGGTTCATAAAAGAATCCTGATCCCGTCCGCGTTTTTCCTCCCGCCGTGATTTCGACATGCTTAAGGGCCGCCGCCCGCTCAACAAATCCCGCCACGCGAGTTCGTTGCTCGGCAGAAATTAAAGGGCCCATCTCTACTCCGCTATCCGTTTGTAACCCCACTTTAAGCGAGCGCACCGCTGAACTTAAGTCTGCTACGAGCTTGTCGTAAATTTTCGCACCCGCATAAATGCGGCAGGCCGCCGTGCAATCCTGACCGGCATTGTAAAAGCCGAAGGTGCGCACGCCTGCCACAACCGAGGCCAAATCCGCGTCATCAAATACGATCACAGGCGCCTTACCGCCGAGCTCAAGATGAGTGCGTTTCACGTTGCTTGCTGCCGCAACCAGTATTTTTTGACCGGTTGAGATGTCACCGGTCAGCGATACCATACGAACGCGCGGGTGCGATACCAGGGGTGCTCCCACGCTCTCGCCGCGACCGCAAATAATATTCACGACGCCTTTTGGAAATAACTCCTTTAAAGCTTCCGCAAGCTTTAACGCGGTGAGCGGCGTTTGTTCAGAAGGCTTGAGCACAATAGTATTGCCCGCCGCAAGGGCCGGGGCTAGTTTCCACGCTGCCATCATCAGCGGATAGTTCCAGGGGGCGATGGAGGCCACTACGCCCACGGGGTCACGACGGACCATGCTCGTGTGTCCCGCGAGATATTCACCGGCCAAAGCGCCGTGTTGAGTACGAGCAGCGCCGGCGAAAAAACGAAACACATCGGCAATTGCCGGAATTTCATCGTTGAGCATTGCCGTCAAAGGTTTGCCCGTATTATCGGATTCCAATTTGGCATACGCGGCGCCTTCGTTTTCAATCCGATCGGCGAGTTTAAGGAGCAACGTGGCGCGATCTTTGGGAGGTGTTGCTGCCCAGCCAGTAGCCGCAGTTTCGGCTGCCGCGACGGCGGCGTCGACTTGTGCCTTGCTAGCCTCAAGAACCTCTGCAATCTTTTTCCCCGTCGCCGGATCTAGTACATGCTCGGTAACACCCTCACCCGCCACTAGGACACCGTTGATCAATAATTTGGTTTGCATGATTTATCCTTCTGCAGTACGTTTCTTCTTTTGAACATCGTCAAAGGGGAGCGTGTGCGCGGTTGCTGCTCCTTTGAAGGTCTTGCCGCGAATTTCAAGCGGCGTGCCCGCAACCGCCGCACGAACTTCGAGCCGGGCAATGGCCATCGATTTGCCGGTTAACGACGACACCATAGCGCAGGTAATAACGCCTACTTTTTTGTCACCCGCATAAACCGCATCACCCATGTCGGCTGCTATTTTGCCGTCCACCAGAATGCCGAAAATCTTAAAACGCTCCCGACCTTTCTGTCGGTAATGAGCCTCGGCACCGCGAAAATCTGTCTTGCCGGGACTCACGGTAAAGTCCAACCCCAGTTCCCACAGACTATCGCCCGGCGGTTCGTGTTCAAACGGATACATCTGAGACATATCGTATGGATAGAACAGTAAACTGCTTTCGACCCTCAGCATATCGAGTGTCGTGAAACAGCAGGGAATAATTCCTAATGATTTGCCTTCACTTAAAATGCTGTCCCAAATAATTCCCGCATCTTCCGCGCGGCAAAATATTTCATAGCCGCGTTCGCCGGTGTAACCGGTGCGGGAAATTAAAACCGATCGACCAAAAAGAGTGGTCGGCAAGTGATGAAAATATTTTAAACTACGAATACCCGGCACGTGCTTTGCCAGAAAATCAACAGCCAGCGGACCTTGTAACGACAAATCATGCATATCGTCATCAACGATGAGCGCGGCATTCCGACCGACCACATAACTGGTCAGTGTTTCGTGTCCGGCGCCACTGCCATGTACCACCATCCAAGCGTTGGGTCCGGTGCGATATAAAATACCGTCCTCAATGAAATGCCCCGCGTCATTCAAAATCGAGGCATAAGCGGACTTACCCGGATAAATCTTGGTGACATCGCGACTGGTCACCATATTTAAGATGGCTGAAGAATGCGGTCCTACTAAATGGAGTTTCTTAAGACCTGATACATCCATGAGGCCCGCCTTAGTGCGGATCGCGACATGGTCTTGCACCATATCTTTTGCATAGGTCCACGCGGTACCCATGCCATTCCAGTCTTCGAGCTTGGACCCTAAGGCGCGATGTCGATCGGCTAGGGCAGAGGTACGCCAACTAAATGCCATTGATGTCTCCCATGATATTCAAAGAATCTAAAATTAACGGCTGGTGCTCTAAAAGCTACTCAGGCGACGTGCCCGGCGTAGTCGGCGAATCATCATCAAAAGTGGCCAGCCACGCAATCGCAGGCTCGCGATAGCGCGTTAGGCCCTTATAGTCCACGAGCGCTGGATGCAAGTTCTTGAGCACGCGATGCACCCGCCGCGCCCATTTGGGGAAAGTCGCCAATTCGCGCAGGCTAATCAAATAGCAACGAATACCAAAAACCACGGCGTTGCTACGAGGCAGCCGCCACAGACCCTGGAGTTCCACACGTAGGTGTACAAGGTCACCGGCGTTCGCGGCGTTCACTGACGCGCGATCAGGACCCCAGTGCGGATAATTCTCTGGCGATGTGTCAAGGCGCGGATTGACGGTCATAGTCCAGTTAAGCCTACGCACGGGTTGGCCCAAACGTAAATTAAGGAGAAATTTTATGGCGCGATCAAATACGCCCATCTCGTGAGCCAGCGGCACGGGACCGTGCCATTCCTTAAACGTCATGCCCATGTCGAAGTCCAATGACCAATCGGCCTGCGTCGTGACCATACCAGCTTCGCACCACAAATTACCTTCACGCTGGTCCATGA
>JAYVYN010000040.1:0-4242 GCA_043784265.1 Gammaproteobacteria bacterium
AGCTGCGCGTCGGGGATCGGCGAAGACGGGGACTGCTGCGTAGCCGCCCGGGCACCCAGACACCCAAGGAAAACGGCACCCATGGCCAGCGAACTCGCCAATGAATCGAGTCGAGCGAATTTGAATCGGTTCATGTCCGCTAAATTAGGTGGTTGGGTCATTTGTCGATCTCTCTGGAATTTATTTGAAACTGATTCAGCTATTTTTCAGAAAGAGTGCGCGAGTTCGAATCCATCGGAAATGCAAAGCCATGCCAGGCATCGGACTAAAAAAGACAAGGCATCTGCCATGGCTTCTACAGATACCGGTTATGGCGTTTTCTGTCCGGCACTTGACCTGCTGGGGTCTCGCAACGTTGCGCGGTCGATCTCAGAATGCCGGGATCAATCGGTACACGCGAGGCCACATGCGCGATTTTCTCGGTGTTTTTTTGCTACTGGCCGCGACGCTTGCGGTGGCGGCGGATGCACACGGCGGGCTCGTAGGCGTTCAGAGCGGAGACCTGAACCGCCGAGCCCAGGCGTGCACCGACTTTTATGATTTTGCGAACGGCGGCTGGCGTGCGAACAATCCCATTCCTACCTCGTTGCCGAAATGGAGTCGACGGCTGGCGGCGCACGATGGCAATTGGCATCGGCAACAAAATGTGCTGGAAGCAGCTGCGAGTAACAAGGCCTCGCGTCCCGGGAGCGCGGAACAGGTGGCGGGAGATTACTATGCGTCATGTATGAATGAGTCGGCGGTCGATGCCGCTGGCACTGCTGCGCTTGGGTCCTTGATTGCACAGATCGATCAAGCACTCACTCTGGCCGATATTCAACGCAATATCCGGCGCCTACAGGATCTCGCCATCCCGGCGCCGTTCGGCACTAGCGCCACACCCGGCTATCACGATCCTGTGCATATCGTCGAATCCTTGGTTGCCGGCGGCTTCAATTTACCGGATCGCGATTATTATTTAAGCAATGATCCGCGCTTTACGGAAGCGCGCGAAAAATATCGGGCGCACATCGTTACTGTCTTGACACTGGGCGGTATATCCGAAGCCCAGGCTCGAACGGCGGCGCCCGGCATTGTGTCGCTCGAAAAGCGTCTCGCCGAGGCGTCATGGGATAGCGCGACGGCTGATCCAGCGGCGACCGACCATATGATGACCTTCGCACAGCTGCAGAGCTTGGCACCGCATTTTGATTGGGAGGCGTATTTCGACGAGGCCAAGTTACCTAAGGGCCCGGTCAACGTAACGGAGCCCAAGTTCTTGCAGCAGATGGACCAGGCGCTGGTGGATATACCCATTGCGACTTGGAAAGCCTACCTTGAGTGGCAACTGCTGGAGTCCTTCGAGTTTAGAGACCGGTATCTTGGCAAAGCCATCGACACCAAGGGGCGTGCACAGACTTGCGTGGAGTTGACCGACACCTTGTTTGGCGATGCGCTTGCGCAGCAATACGTGAAGACGTATTTTCCGCCGGCCGCCAAGGCCCAGGTTCAAGAGATTGTCCGCAATCTGCGGATCGCATTGAGAGAGCAAATCATGGCGGTGCAGTGGATGGCGCCGCTGACCAAGAAGATGGCGCTGCAGAAACTTAGCGCTACCGATGTGCAGGTGGGATATCCCAATCATTGGAGAGACTATTCAAGCATTTCCGTCCGCAGAGATGCCTTCTGGAGCAACTCTGCGGTGGCTCGTCGTTTAAATATGAACGAGGATCGGCAACGGGTCGGTAAGGCCACGACCCGAGACTTCTGGCTGTCCTCGCCGACGCCGTCATCCGCCGACGGCTATCTGCTCGTGGAACTCAATAAAATGGTTCTGCCGGCGGGCATGCTACAGCCGCCTTTTTTTAATCCCGACGCCACAGATGCGGTCAATTATGGCGCGTTTGGCATTACGGTCGCACACGATCTGACGCATTTCATCGACGGCTTGGGTGCTGCTAACGACGTCCAAGGATATCCAACGAATTGGTGGACCGATGCCGACCGACGGGAATTCGATCAACGCGGTCAATGCGTGGTCGATCAGTTCGACGAATATTTCATCGAACCGGGCGCGCACCATGACGGCAAGCGGGTGCTGAGCGAGTCCATTGCTGATCTCACCGGCGTCCACATCGCCTATGCGGCGCTTCAGCACTTGATGAAGACTCACCCCGTTCCCGTCCGGAATGGGTTTACTCCCGAGCAGCAATTTTTCATTTCGTGGGGCCAAACTAGCGGCGCCGCTATGCGCCTCGAAGCACAACGACAGCTCATCAAAAGCGATCCGCACCCTGTGCCCAAGTTTCGGGTGATAGGCCCGCTGTCGAACGCGCCCGAGTTTCAGCAGGCATTCTCTTGCCCGGCGTCGGCCCCGATGGTCCGGCCACCAGAAAAGCGTTGCAAGGTCTGGTAGAGCGCGGTATCGGTATCAAGAACCGCGCAGCGCAATGGGCGGCGAGTCGTAGGATCGCCGCCACGCGCGCCGCAGTTGCCGGGATGAAGCGAAGCCGGTGCGCTCTGCAATCCGTTCGATGTCCAAGCGGCTGGATTTCAGCAGCTGATGCGCTAGGGCTACGCGCAGCCCATTGATGTATCCGGTGATGTTCATGCCCGCTTGTTCGTTGAACAGCCGCGAAAGGTTTCTGGGGCTGGTGCAGGCGATGTGCGCTAAGCGCTTTAAATTCCAGTCGGCGGCGGGGTTGGCAATGATGGCGTCTTGAACGCGATGCACCGCCGGGTGTAGGTGATTACGTCCCTTGAGCCATGGCGACAATTGCGGATCGGCGCCTTGACGGCGCAGATACAGCACCAAGTGGCGTGCAATCGCCAGCGTACACAGCGGGCCCACCAGTGAACTGACCACATGCAACATGAGATCGAGACCGGCGGTGACCCCCGCGCTTGTATAGCGATTCCCATCCACCACGAATAGCCTGTTCTCCAATACCTTGGCTTTCGGCGCCAGTCTCTGCAATTCAGCGCACTCGGTGTGATGCGTGGTGCAGGCGCAGCCATCCAGCATTCCAGCGCGCGCCGCCAGCAATGCGCCGGAGCAAATTGCAATGAGTGTGTGCCTCGCCCCCACCGCGTCTTTGAGCCAGCCGACGATGGCTTCCTCATCATGGTCGACCGCAGACTGTGGCGTATCTTCGGCAAAGGCAACGCGGTCGGCCGATCCAGGCACGACAATAATCGCCTCCTCGGGCAATCGCGCGGGGAAAGGAGCTATGTCGGTAAGCGCAACGCCCACCGACGAGGTGACGCGCAAATTTTCACCAATGTAGCGCACAACAAATCGAAGTGAGCGCTGCTCTGCATTTGCGCGCCGCAGGACTTCCAAGGGCCCGGCGATGTCCAACAGCAGTACGCGTTCTGGCAAGATCACCCACACGTCGATGGGCTTCGGCTCGGGGTTCAGCTGCACAGGCTTCACGCGGCTCGCCCTTCGCTAGCGTGGTTTAAGGCCGGCTGGACATCGGTGACCAACTGCGCGCTGCAATGGGGGTGTGGCGGCCGGTGCCCAGTGGTGGACATAATTCTTCTGGCGACAGACTGACTCTTATTGCGATTTTGCGCCTTTCAGGAGGCTATGAGAATGCGTAATCAGTCAATTACCGGACAAAAAAAGCCATACAGCTCACTTCATTCCACCGAGCTTGAAAAATACCAAAGCGTGGCGGCCACCAGTATTAACGCCGGAACGTCACCCATCAGGTGACCGCTTTCATGTTTATCTCCAATAGCCTGAAGGCCCATAATCGTCGCATGGACAATGCTCGACCATGCCGTGAATGAGATCAAGCTACGATGAGCTGCTGGATTCTTGGCCGCAATGATCAAGAAAATGCCTAGAACAGCATAGATTCCGGCGATCATCTGCAGGTAATAACCACCCATGCCACCGTGCCAGACCCAACCCGATGGCCACAGGTATCCCAGGGGATAAATCAACAGGAAGATGAATCCAAATACCCGCAGCGCGAGCTTCAGCATTTTCTTCTTTGAATCATTGTTCATCATTTGCTCCTTTCTTGAATTAGCTGGGCCTGAACTACGAACATATCGCCGCGGAAATTAGGCTTCGGCGATGACGGCAATCGACACCTTCATGTTCAAGACATGGACAGGTAACTTGGCGCCTTGACGGGCCGGCGGATTTACAGGAAACCACTTCACCCACTCCTCGTTCAAGCCCGCAAAGTCCGACTCATCGCGCAGAATGAACGTGGCACTGGCAACCTTCTCTAGCGAACTTCCCGC
>JAYVYN010000041.1:0-45936 GCA_043784265.1 Gammaproteobacteria bacterium
GACTGCTCGTTGAACCAATAGATTCTCTTGTCGCAAAACCCGTCAACAGGGTCGATTCAGGGGCTACATGGTGCTTTTTGGGCGCCAACCGTGGCACGATCTGACTCGCCAGGCTCTCGGTGCCAGTGGAAGAAGGCGTCTAAATCATTTGCCGGAAGCGAGTCCGGTAAGGGTCAAATCTGCGTAAATTTTGCCGATTTTCTCAGCACTCACATTTTGGCGACCCGGCTTAAACCACAGATGAGTCGAGTTGACCAGGCCGATGATTCCAAATGCAACAATCTCTGATGGCCCAAGATTGCGGAAACTGCCGTCGGCACACCCTTGATCGAGAATCGATATGACCGCTTTCTCGAATTCGCGGTTGAGGGTTTGCATCTGCTTCGCCCACTTTGCATGGTCTTTTGATACGTGACTGAGATTTTCGCGAATATAGATAAACATCAGCGGATAGTTTTTGCCATAAGATGTCATGACAGTCACAATTAGCTCGTGCAGCTTGTCGCTTGGGCTGGCAGCGCTTTTTAGTATCCGCTGACTAATTGCGACATTTTCTCGTATTACTTCGCCGACAATTTCATCAAAGAGCTCGTCTTTGGACGCAATGTAATAGTATAGAGATGCCCGATCGGTGCCTAACTGTTTGGCAACAGCGCCCATGCTGGCTCCGCGGAATCCAACTTGGTTAAAGACTAGGATTGCCGCATCAGTAATTTCTTTACGGCGCTTTTGGTAACTGGCTGTTCCGTCTCGAAGGGCCGCTGATCTTCGCTTACCAATACTACTCAATCGTTTACTCCGGTCCTATGTGGACAATCCTTATTATAATATGGTCGGACGCTGGCGTATACGCGGGTGCTATGGGACTCTAAGTCCGATCGCGTTTGGGTCACCGGTAACGGCGGCAATGCGATTTACGCGCTAGACCCTAAAACCGAAAAGTTCACGACCTTCCGCATGCCACCGTATCTCTCGTACGGGCGCAGGGTCACTATCGACTATTCGAACGGTGACGTGTGGACGGCATTGGCCAGTTATCCCAATAAACTTTCGCTGCGCGACCATAGCTTGCTGGTGCGTATTCATCACGCGCGCGATTGCATAGCAGAATAACAGGGTGCTGCACTCGCCGCAGCGCATCGGCGAGATCACGGGCACGCTGGCGTACTCCTAAGCCTTTATCAAGCGCTGCGCCACTGCGGGATGCTGGATCAACACTGGCGACAGACAGCAATCAACGTTGTGGAACCGCTCCATCACGCGATCAAACGTCATGCTGCCGAAGTAAGGGTTGGGCTTACGCGAGATCAAGAAAATTGAAGGTGGGATTCGCGCAGTGGTGGTCGATCTTATTGAAGGATTTGCTGCAGACGGGAAGGTCGAATTCTGCGCCACCTATTCGCATATATTTCCCATCAAGGCTTTCTTGGCATTTTCCGGTCTGCCGTTGCAGGATGCTGCGGCCCGATGGCAACACAGCGGTTGAAATGGCCGCGTCCATGTCGGCGGCCAATAAAGGCTTCTTTGCCTACATCGGTCCTACCGTCCAGGACCGCCGCGTAAACCCGACCGGTGACTGGATCAGCACGATTGCCCACCGTCAGGTGAATGGGCAGCCCGTGAGCGACTACGAAATTCTGGCGATGATTACCTTGGTCCTGCTGGCGGGCTTAGATACGGTAGTAAACTTTCTACCGTTCTGCATGGAATTCCGTGCGCGCATTCCAATACGGGCTGAGGAGTTAATTCGGCGCTTCCCTCTGGTCGCTCAGGCTCGGCTGGTTACCAAAGACATTATTCGCGACGGAGTAGAAATGAAGCAGAGCGTTTGGAAGAAGGCTTTAAGATGGTCGCGCATTCGTGCGTAGTGGCGACGTTTGAGCGACTGAATCTCGAATGAGATGACGGGCTCGAATCAAAAATCGAGAATGCTGCCGGCTCTATAATTCTGCCGGCTCTATAATTCTGCACAATATTCGGAATCGATCAGGCCTCGATGAGTCCATGTCGAATGGCGAGCAGGGTGAGTTCCGACTGATTGACCACTCCGAGTTTTTGTTTAATGTTGTACAGATGTGTGCCGACGGTGGATGCCGATAGGTTCAAATCCTGGGCGATGCGCTGCACAGTGGCGCCGCCGGCGAGCCGCACAAACACCTCGAACTCGCGTTCGGAAAGCCGTTCGACGGGCGACTTCGCGGCCCCGTCGATTTCAGCTAAGGCGAGCTTTTGGGCGAGCAGCGTGTCGAGGTAGCGCTGTCCGCTGGCGACGATGGTCACCGCGGCGATTAGCGCTTCGGGGGCGCTGCGCTTAGATAGGAAGCCGAGTGCTCCTTCCTGTAGGGCGCGCCGGGCGTGCATGGGGTCATCATGCGCCGAGAGCGTTAGTACCTTGGCGTGAGGATATCGAGCGCGAATTCGGCGCAGTGCTTCCAGGCCGCCCATGCCTGGCATGGAGAGATCCATAACGACCACATCGGGCAGCAGTTCGGGATACAGCTTGTAGGCCGCCTCGCCGGAGTCCGCCTCGGCGACCACGGAAACTTCCGCGATCGAACTGAGCAGCAATCGAAATCCGGTGCGCACCACGGCGTGGTCGTCGACCAGCATGACGCGGATCATGGGGCCACCGCCATGGGAATCGCAGCCCGCAAACACACACCACCGCTCTGGCGGTTGCCGATCTCGAAGTGCCCCCTCAATTGCGCGACCCGATCAGCCAGTCCCCGCAATCCAAAATGCCCGGGCCGCGCCCAATCTGCGGGCAGACCGACGCCGTCATCGTCAATCGTCACGAGAATGCGCTCTACATCAGAGTGCGCGTTGATATCTACTCGCGAGGCCTGTGCGTGCCGCAGGGCGTTGATCAAGCCCTCCTGCACCAAACGATAAATTGCCAGCGTCACGCTGGGGCCTAGATCCAGGGGCAACTCGTGCTTTAGATTAAGCGCAATTGTCGGGTGACGACGCTGCCAGTCGCGCACCAAATTATCGAGTGTAGTGCTAAGTCCCAGGGTATCGAGCGACAGTGGCGTCAGTCGTGGAATAAGTCCATGCATGGCGTCGTATAGGCGCGCCGCCTCCTCCGAAATCAAGTTGGCCGCCTCCGCCGTCGGCGCATCGCGCGCCCCCCCTTGGGCTACAATTGCCAGCGCGAGACTGCGGATCGCGGTAACAGATTGACCGAATTCGTCGTGCAATTCATGTGCGATCAAGCGTCGTTCCTCCTCGACGCGCTGGTCAACCAGGGACGCCATTTCACGACGCTCCTCGAGGCGCGTCTCGGCATCTTGGGCTTTGCGTTCGGCCTGTAATTTGTCTTCTATGGCTTGCGCCATGCGGTTAAATGCGGCGCCGATCGCGTGCGCCTCAAAGCCAGCCAGCGCCGGCAGACGGAAGGCCAAGTCGCCATGCTGCAGACGTTCCAAACCGTCGGCGATGATCGGAAACGGCTTGAGCACCTGCGCTACGATCCAGAATGCCAGGCCGTTGACGATGGCCAGCATCATGGCCGCAATGCCGGTGAGTCGAGCGACATTGTCCCAGGCATCGAGTATGGCGCGCGATGCCTGCGCCTCGATCACTAACACCACACCCCCGGGCAGCGAGTATTGGTATCTTGCGGCCGGCGGTACCAGCAGATGCGCAAACCACGCCGGTGCTTCACGTCCCGCTTTATAGCTCGCGGGAGGTGACCGATACAGCACCGCGCCCGCAGCGGACTGCAAATAGACCTCATTTGCACGGACTCGGCCGAGTTGCTGTAAGAACTGCAAAACCAGGGCCGTTCCGCCCAGATGTGAAGACATCACTGTGATGCGTCCCAGCAGCTGAGAGGCGACACGGTTGGCGGCCTCCACTTCTTCGCGCACCGAGTCCCGGGCGCCGCGTATCTCAGCCGCGATCAGCACCAGCACCAGCGCGGCGCTGAGCCCGGCGATGACTACATTCAGGCTTGTGCGCAGTTTCATGCTCGGCATGGTAGCAGGGCAACCGCTTCTGTAGCGGCCGGCCTAGCATCCGGTTCGGACCTAGCGCGCCGACCGTTACCTCATGAAAATCATGAGGTCAGTTTCATGATACTGCGGATGAGTTGCCGCGAGGTCGGGCGGAATATGACTCTGGGCCTTAATATTAGGAGAATCAATGTGAAATGGGAAACCCCAACAGCAGTCGATTTCCGCTTTGGCATGGAAATCACTATGTACATCGCCAATCGCTGAGTTGACCTTTGGGCGCGCGCCCGTGCAGATGGGGGCGCCCTCTTTGAAGTGAAAATCCGCGTGCTAGGGTCCGCCGCCGGGGGCGGCTTTCCGCAATGGAATTGCAATTGCCCGAATTGCACCGGCTACCGGTCAGGCACCGTGAAGGCGGTGGCGCGTACCCAATCGTCCATCGCCGTGGCTGGCCACGATGAAACCGCTTGGGTCCTCGTGAATGCTTCGCCGGATATATTGGCGCAATTACGGGCGAATCCGCTGTTGCAGGCTCAGCGCGCCCTACGGGATAGCGCAATTGTCGCTATTTTGCTGGTGGATGGACAAGTCGACCACACCACCGGCCTGTACATGTTGCGTGAATCCGTCCGGCCCTGGCCGATCTGGTGCACCGACAGCACCTACGCGGATTTGACGCGCGGCAATCCGATTCTCGGTGTGCTGGAACATTACTGCGGAGTGGATCGGCGGCGCATCACCTTGGACAGCGCCTTTGAGGTCGATGCGCTAGCGGGAGTGCGCTGGCGAGCTTTGCCGGTTTCCAGTAAGCCGGCCCCGTATTCGCCCAATCGCAATGCGCCCCAGGAGGGGGATAATGTGGCCCTCGTGATAGAGGATATCGCTAGCAGGCGCACCGCGGTGTATGCGCCGGGGTTGGGAGCCATCGACGATGGAGTTTGGCGGGCGATGCAATCCGCCGCCGTTGTGCTGGTGGACGGCACCTTCTGGACCGACGACGAAATGCTGAACCTAGGCGTGTCCCGCAAGCGCGCGCGAGAGATTGGCCATCTGCCGCAGAGCGGACCGGATGGCATGCTCACCTGGCTCGATCGTTTACCATCGACCACACAAAAAATCCTCATTCATATCAACAATACCAATCCGATTCTCGATGAAGTCTCCGTGCAACGTGCGGAACTTTCACGGCATGGAGTCGAAGTTGCTTGGGATGGTATGGAGATCGCGCTGTGAGTACTGTGTCCTGGAGTCGGCAAGAATTCGAGGCGCAGTTGCGCAGCCTTGGCCGCCGTTATCATATCCATCACCCGTTCAATGTGATGTTGAACACCGGAATTGCCACCCCGGATCAGATCCGCGGTTGGGTCGCTAATCGTTTTTACTACCAGATCAGCATTCCGATCAAAGACGCGGCGATTCTCGCTAACTGCGAAGATCGCGCGGTGCGTCGTTCCTGGGTACAACGCATTCTCGATCATGACGGTTATGGCGATGATCCCGGCGGCATTGAATCCTGGCTGCGCCTGGCTGAAGCGGTAGATTTGTCGCGGACGACTGCCCTGAGTCTGAGTGAGGTATTGCCGGGGGTGCGCTTCGCGGTCGACGCCTACGTGAATTTCGCCCGCCGGGCGCCATGGCAGGAAGCGGTTTGCTCATCGCTGACGGAACTCTTTGCGCCGGAAATTCACCAGCAGCGTCTCGCCAATTGGCCGCAGCACTATCCTTGGGTGAACACCGCTGGATTGCAATATTTTCAAAGTCGCGTCAGCTTAGCGCGCCGGGACGTCGAATTCAGTCTTGCCTTCACGTTGCAACACTTTGACTCGCGAGCATTACAGGAGCGCGCGCTCGAAATCTTGAATTTCAAGCTGGATGTGCTATGGCAAATGAGCGATGCCATGTCATTGCATTATGCGAGCCCGCGATGAGCGCGCTCGCGCCAAGCTTAGGATCGCGGCCCGCCGTCGAGCGTGGTTATCGTTTGCAATGGGAGGCTGTGCAAAACGCCCATGTTTTGCTGTATCCCGAAGGGATGATCAAGCTCAACGCGAGTGCCGGTGAAATTCTCAAACGTTGCGATGGTGTGAAAACAGTCGCCGACATTATTACCGATCTCGAAACAAGCTTCGCGACTACTGGCTTATCCGGCGATGTACTAAATTTTGTTACAATGGCAGTGGAGAACAAATGGTTGACGCTTCTCTGACCTGCGCCGCGCCGGGACCACCGCTATGGTTATTGCTGGAGCTGACCTATCGATGCCCACTGCATTGTGTGTTCTGTTACAACCCCACCGATTTTGCGCGCATAGGACCTGAGCTCGACACAGCCGACTGGATCCGAGTGATGCGCGAAGCTCGCGCCTTGGGTGCCGTGCAGCTTGGGCTCTCCGGCGGGGAGCCACTAGTGCGCGATGATCTGGAGGTAATCGTCGCGGAAGGGCATCGTCTCGGCTTCTATACGAATCTGATCACTTCGGGTGTCGGACTCAACGAATCCCGCATTCAAGCCCTGAAGGCGGTGGGTTTGGATCATATCCAACTGTCTTTTCAGGACAGCACCCCGCAAATGAATGATTTTCTCAGCAGTACGCGAACCTTCGATCTGAAATCGAAGGTCGCCGCTCTCATTAAGAAATACGACTACCCGATGGTGCTCAACGTGGTTCTGCACCGGCACAACATCGATCATGTCGAAGATATTTTGCAAATGGCGGATCGTTTGGGAGCGCAATATGTCGAGCTAGCCAATACTCAGTACTATGGATGGGCGATGCATAACCGTGAGCAGCTCCTACCGAGCCGCGAACAAGTCGAACACGCTGAACGCGTCACGAAGAGATTTCGCGAAAGCGACGGACAACGAATGCGCATTTACTTCGTGGTGCCTGATTATTTTGAGCGTCGTCCCAAGCCTTGCATGAACGGGTTGGGGTCGGTGTTCTTGACCATTGCGCCGGACGGCACGGCTCTTCCCTGTCATGCTGCGCGAGTGCTTCCGGGTTTGAACTTCCCGAATGTCCGTACGGCCAGCGTTGCACAGATTTGGATCGGTTCTTCGTCGTTTAATCATTTTCGCGGCGACGCGTGGATGCTCGAGCCGTGCCGCAGTTGTCCGGAAAAAGCCCGCGACTTCGGTGGCTGTCGCTGCCAGGCCTACCTACTGACCGGCGATGCGGCGAACGCGGACCCGGTGTGCGAACTCTCGCCACATCACCAAATCGTCGTGGATGCGGTGACGCGTGCTTCTTTGCCGCGGACCGAGGGGAAGCCGACAGTCGAGGAGAAGCCGCTGGTGTTTCGCAGTCCGCGTAATTCAGCGGCGCTGTTTCCGAAGACCGGCGCATGACTTTAAGGCTCACCGGCGCGCCGAGCTTTGCGATTGAGACATCAGCTCTGACCAAACGTTACGGTTGCGCGCTCGCTGTAGACGGCATCGATCTTGAAATCCTCACTGGGCGTTTCTTTGGTCTGTTGGGTCCCAACGGCGCCGGCAAGACCAGTGCGATTCATATGCTGTCGACCTTGATAAGACCGACGGCGGGGCAGGCCCGAGTGGCCGGCTACGATGTGCGTACTCATCGGCTGGCGATCCGCGCGCGGATTGGCGTCGTCTTCCAGGAACTCGCGCTTGATCGCACGCTTTCGGTGGCGGAGAACTTGCGTTTCGCCGGCCTGTTGAACGGACTGTCGCGAGCCGAAATCAAACAGCGCGGCAGTGAGTTGCTCGAAATATTTGGCCTAGACGACAAGCTCGACACGCCGGTCGGCGCGCTGTCAGGCGGAATGCGGCGCTCGCTCGACATTGCGCGCGGCCTGATTCATCAACCCGATATATTATTTCTCGACGAGCCTACCATTGGCCTCGACTTGCCGAACCGGCGCGCCATATGGCGACACATCGCGCAGCTGCGCGCGGCACGTGGGATCACGGTGTTCTTGACGACGCACTATCTTGAAGAAGCGGCAGATTGTGACGAGGTGGCGTTTCTCGGCTCGGGCCGAATCCAGTTGCAAGGCGATCCTCGCACCTTGGTCGAAAAACTCGGTCGATACGTCGTAGAGATCGAGACCGAGCAACCTGTGGAACTGGCCGAGCGGCTGGCGCCGCGCCTCGGAGCCGCGTTGGTTGAAGCCGACCGGCTGCAATACCTGTGCAACGACGAGCCTACGCAGCTCGCCGCACTGCAGTCTGAGCTGGTCGCTTTGGTGCGGGCCGTGCGCTGGCGGCGACCGAATTTGAACGATGTATTCCTGTGGGTGAATCGGCCCGTAGGCGCACAGCAGCGGGCGGCATGATGGCCCTGCAGGCGGTGGTTGCGGTGGTTGAAAGAGAGTTGCTCAAGTTGGGCCGGCAGCGCGGACGGCTGCTCGCCGCACTGGTGCGACCGCTGCTCTGGCTGTTGGTGATCGGTGCCGGTTTTGCCGCACTTGAGAATACACGGGGTCCCTCAGATTACCAAAGCTTCCTGGTACCCGGCGTCATTGGCATGACGCTTCTGTTCGGCGGAATTTTGGCGGCGCTTTCCACGGTTTACGACAAGGAATCCGGGGTGATGCGCATGCTGATCATCGCACCGATTGCGCATCACTGGATCGTATTGGCGAAAGCGACGGGTGCGACCGTCGTTGCGCTGGTGCAGGCGCTCGCCCTACTGCTGGTGTTGGTCGTGCTTGGCTTTGTGCATTGGCCCACTTCGATACTGCTGCTGGTGGGCGGACTGGCCGGTACAGCGCTCGCCTGCGCTAGCCTCGGCATGTTTATTGCGGCATGGTCTGGAACGATGGAAAATTTTGCCACTACAATGAACTTGGTAATTTTTCCGGTGTTTTTTTTGTCGGGCTCCCTGTATCCGGTGCAGCGGCTGCCGACGATTCTGCGTTTCATCGCTACGATTAATCCCTACACTCACGGCGTCGACTTGCTGCGTCACGCCGGGCTGACCGGTGCTGCTGGCGCTACCTTTGGCTCCGGCCTCGATATGGTGGTTCTGGTCGGATTCAGTTTCGCAGCGCTGGCTCTGGCCGCCATGCGCTTTTCAAGCCTGGGTGGGAATGAGCCGCTGGTACGCCGGTTGGCGCAATGAGTCTGACGCCGATGCATGGGTTGACCGCAGCGTTCCTAGTGGCGATTGTTGCTGAAGCGGCAACACGCTGGTGGCTCGCCGCGCGTCAAATCGCCGCCGTGCGAGCGCATCGAGACGAAGTGCCCGCGCTTTTTCGCGGGAGCGTTGACTTAAGGGCGCAACACAAGGCGGCCGATTATACGGTGGCGCGAGTTGCCCTCGGGCGTTGGGCGGTCGGGGTTGAGGTCATCATTAAACTAGCATTTACTCTGGGCGGCGGCCTTGCTGCGCTAGAAGCCGGATATCGCCTGATTGATCTGCGCGAGCCTTGGCACGGAACCCTGGTGGTGCTGAGCGGTTTTTTTCTGCTGCTGCTCTTAGGGCAGCCCTTCGCCATCTGGAGAACCTTCGGGCTCGAAGCGCGTTTCGGGTTCAATCGGGTTTCGCCTCGCTTGTACGCGTTGGATTTCGGCAAGCGGCTGTTGTTGGGAGTGGCGATCGGCGGCCCATTACTGTTGGCGATTCTGGTCTTGATGGAGCGCGGAGGACCATGGTGGTGGATTTGGGCGGCGCTCCTATGCTCGGGTGCCACGCTCGCAGTCGCCTGGGTCGCGCCGCGTTGGGTCGCGCCCCTTTTCAATAAATTCTCGCCGCTCGCCGATGCTGCTCTTGCCAAGAGTGTGCAGAAGTTACTTGAGCGCTGCGGGTTCGCTGCGCGCGGCGTGTTCGTGATGGACGGTTCGCGGCGTTCGGCGCACGGCAACGCCTATTTCACAGGGTTGGGTCGCAACAAGGTTGTGGTGCTGTTCGACACTTTGTTAACAAGAATCGATAGCGACGAGATTGAGGCGGTACTAGCCCACGAACTGGGTCATTTTCGCTTGCGCCATGTTCCTCAACGACTAGCATCGTCGGTGATTACGACGTTCTCCGGCTTCGCGTTTCTCAATTGGGTGATGCGCGACCCCGATGTCTACCAGGCGCTTGGAGTCGCGATTCCCTCGGCCCCGATGGCTCTTTTGTTATTCGTTGTGGCCATGCCGCCTTTCACTTTTTTTGTAACGCCGTTGCGCGCGTGGTGGTGGCGCCAGCAAGAGTGGGCGGCCGACGAATATGCGGTCCGGCATGTAGAGCCCGGCAAGCTTGCCAGTGCATTGATCAAGCTCTACCGCGACAACGCGTCCACTCTAACGCCGGACCCGCTCTACTCGAATTTCTATGACTCTCACCCGCCCGCACTGGCGCGAATCGAGCGCTTAAATGCACGCCCTCAAAGCTGAACTTGTTGAGATGACGCGATCACGGGGTTTGCTGTGGTGGCGACGTTTGAGCGACTGAATCTCGAATGGGATGTTCACTAGTCGGCTGGCTCGAACCAAAAACCGAGAATGCTGCCGGTTCGATGTTCCGCGTACACGGTTTTCATTCGGGTTCCGACCTTTAGCAGTTGTGCTGCGCGAGCCGGGTCAGTCAGATTGACGCGTTTGAAAAAGCCGCCCCGACCGGTGTCGGCATTATCAATGCTTGACATAACCGAAGGCATACGGCAAATCAGGAAGATTGGTTAACTTGTCGTAAACGATGTTGAAAGCCTCAATGCGATCGCCGGGCCCCACCTCGACCCACTCGGCGGTAGGTTCCAGTGTCTGGTCGGAGAAGGCGCGGGGTGGCACCAACACACGCCCGGACTTGCCATCGCGTCGACCGTAGATCTTGGCATGATCGCGAATTTGCACGTAAAACCAGCTCGCGGTTTCGCCAAGAGCGTGCGTGTAGGCAATGTTCCAGGTTTCTTGCCGATTGAGTAATTCCATTTTCAGTCCTTCTTAGATTGTGCTTCGACGACCATTGTGCCGAAGAATTGGTGGTCGCCGCCGTTACCGCTCGCAATTCCGATCTTGGCGCCTTGCACTTGATGAGCGCCGGCACGTCCCCAGACTTGCAGTGCCACTTCCGCGACACGTACCATGGCGGCTACTGCAATCGCGTTGGTGCACAGCGTGCCACCTGAAGGGTTCACGACCAGTCCTGCTTTTCCTAAGTAAAACTGTCCCTCGCATAGCATCGCGGCCGACTGACCGAGATCAGCCAAGCCCGCGGCCTCAATCGAATGAAATTCGGTGTTGCTGAACGGTGCGTACGGCTCTGCCACATCGACTTGTCGCTTCGGATTTGCAATGCCCGCCATACTGAACGAGCACTCGAAGGACTTGCCTTACGCATGTGCGTCGGCGTGATCAGCAGTAAAGCCGACCCCCATCCGGTCGCCCAGATAGTATGTCTCCGCGCATTGGGAAAGGCCGGAGATCCAGACTGCATCGAAACCGCGATCCTTAATGTAGCGCTCGGATGCCAGCACCATGGCGCTCAGATGTGCGTTCGGGTTAAGCGCGGCATGCGCCCGGTTCTTGACCACTACCTTGGCCATGTCGTTCAGGGTCATATCGTACTTATGCATATAGCGGACGGACGACATCCCCAGCATGTTGATCGTGCCGAGTGGCAACTGGCGCTCGTAGGTTGGGTCCCAGATCTCATTCAGTACGGTCTGGCTGTCACCGCATTCACCGACTTTGTCGGCACCGGCCGTCAGCACTACATTGTACGCGCCCGCGGCGACATGCGACCAGGCGGCAATGACGCTTGATATGCCGGTTGTCCCACCGGTGTTAATGCACAGAAATGGTTTGCTGCGTCCACCCACCGCGTCGATACCCGCCCGCTCGGCGTTGCCGATGCCCACCATGGCATTCGGGGACAACGAGTAGATGACGGCTTCAATATCTTCGAAGTTAAGGCTCGCATCACGCTTGCGCCGAAATGCCGACCGTCCAATGCCAACAATACCGACTCGTTGACCGCTCATTGCCAGCCTGACACCGGCCGCCGAGCTGCCGGCCGAAATCGCTGGGCTGTAACGAACTATTTGGGAACTTCGAACTCAAGTGCGTGAACTGGGAGGGGGCAAGCGACGTCACGTCATCAAAATTAACAGACCTTTGCGCGACTTGATCGTGCCAAAAATAGTGAGCCCCGCAGGATTTCACGTTGCCACCACGCAATGCTCTTCAGACAGGTACGGGCGCAATTTCTCGGCCGCCCCCTGCGCGTTCTCCATACTCAAAATGCTGAGATGGCTACCGGGAAGACCAACGATGCGGACGCGATCGTCCGTGAGTGCGCCCCAACCGTTGGAGGAGTAATCGATCTTGTAGAATATCGCTTCCATTTTGCGCTCGGTCGCCCGAAAGAGCACGACCGGATCAGCGTACCGTCGTGGCCGGTATCGCGCGATGGCCCGATTGTTGGTCAGTTCGACTTCCTTTGCCAACTTCTCGCGGGCGTGAACCATCGCAATCGCGCCACCTACATTTTCGGCGCTCTTTGCCTCGCGAGCGATCCGCCGCCTCTCAAGCTGCTTGCGAAGGTATTCGCGTCGACCGGACCGCGTTGCTATGACGCACGCATGAAGAAGCAACCTTTGCCAACGCGGTCGTAATACGAGGCCATCCGGGGTAAAGGTGTCATAAATTGCCAGCAGCGAAACGGTTTCGCCGGCGGCCCGCAACTGCTGGGCTGCCTCGTAGGCCAGTAGTCCACCGAAAGAGTATCCAGCTAGCTGGTACGGCCCTTTGGGCTGCACTAAGCGAATGCTGTTGAGCATCGCAGCCGCAATCTCTTCCACCTGCTCAAACGGTTTCTGTTCCCGATTGAGACCCGGCACGGTCAACCCAAAGCATGGATGATTGGAACCAATGTGTGCCGTCAGAGGTGCGAATGTCGTCGAATGTCCTCCCGCCCCGGGGAAGCAGAATAGCGGACAGCGATTGCCAAGGGGTTGGAGGGTGATCATGCCCAGACGATCTGCCGCGACGGCGGGCACATTGGAATCGGTCAACGCCTCGGCGATGGCGTCGATCGAGGGGTAGTCCCACATTAGGGTCGCGGGCAAATCTCGATTTAACCAACCTGCCAACGCGCCTGTGATTCCAATCGCCGTCACCGAATCGGCACCGAGGGAGTAGAGCGCCCCGGCGGTGTCGATCGACAAAGGGTCGACCTTCAGCGCGCGTGACAACTCAGTGACGATCCAAACACGAATCTCGGCGACCGACCGTGAATACTTTATTGTTGTCGAATCAGGTAGCGGTTCGAGCATCGATCGGACCTTCCAATCTTCCTAGTGTCTGATTCAGATACGCATATCGGGCTGCCGAGCGGCTAACTTTTCCGCTCGAAGTTCTCGGCACTGCGCCGGGGCGCAGCAACACCACCTCGTATGGGGCCACCTCGTTGTCGGCGACTACCGCGGCGCGTATCCGCTGGCGGACTGCCTCGGGATCGAGGTCTAGAGGAGTCTTTACGAGAGCGGACCGACCATACTCCCGCCGCACCTCCGCTGCGATGACTAATCGCTCGGCGCCGTCCACATCCACCGAAAATGCGACGGCACCCGATGCTCCGATAACCGGGTCTGCCGACTCGACGGTGCGCTCGATATCGATCGGAAAGTGATTCCGGCCGGCAACGATGATCAGGTCGCGCAGCCGACCGGTGATGAATAATTCACCGTCGGCGAGGAAACCCAAATCCCCAGTGCGGAGCCAGGCGGGGTCGTCACCCTCAATGCCTCCCGTCACGTCCAGGCGACCGTTGAAGGTCGCCGCCGTGGCCTCCGGATTCTGCCAATAGCCGTCGCAAATACTTTGGCCCCGCAGCCAGATCTCACCGATCCCACCGCCAGCCATTCTGATTGACGTTTCCGGGTCGACGATCGCGATTTGGGTATCTTTGAATACTCGGCCACAACCCACATGCCCGCCCACGTCGGTGCCGGCAAGCAACGTTCCATCCGCGCGCCGTCGCGGGAACTGCCGACTATCACCCGGGCCGGTAACAAACAGCGTCGCTTCGGCAAGACCGTAGCACGGGAAAAACGCGGTCGATCGAAATCCGCTGGAGCGGAACGCAGCGGCAAAGCGCGCTAGCGTCGTCGGCCGTACGGGTTCCGATCCGTTCAAGGCGTTCCGCCAGCAACTCAAATCGAGGTGCGCCTTTTGCTCCGCGCCAACCTTGTCGACACACAAGTCGTACGCGAAATTTGGCGCCGGGCTGGAACAGGCGCCGTAATCGGAAATCATCTGTAGCCAAAGCCAGGGCCGCATCAGGAAACGCTCCGGTGGCATGAAAACGCATCGTTGGCCGGAAAAGGCGGCCTGCAGAACGAGCCCGATGAGGCCCATGTCGTGGAACAAGGGGAGCCAGCCGGCAATGGTCTGTCCCGAATGGTGGCCGCACGCTTCGGCGATCAAGGCGCTGTTGTGCATCAGATTTGCATGGGTGACGACGACTCCACGCGGTGCGCCCGTCGAGCCCGACGTATATTGCAGCAACGCGATGCGTTGACTTTGAGCGTCGGCTTCCTCGGCGTTGGAATGCGAGTCGTCCACCGTATCAGGATCAATCCAGTGCAGCGGCGGCGCGCCGCTCCCCGCCGGCCCAGCGACGCTCAGCCGCTCACGCGTCCTGACACTACCAATCGCAAACCGGGCGCGGGCGTCTGCGATGATCGAATCCAGCCGATGCTTCAAACGATGATGAAGTGGCAGGCTGACAGGTACTGCGATTGCGCCAGCGTACCAGCAAGCGAACAACGACTCCACGAACCCCAGCCCAGACGGTAACGCGAGCAGCACGGGTTCGCCCGCGGCGCCTTGCCTGCGCAGCAACGCGCTCAGCTGGCTCGCGCGCCGGTCGAGTTGCGACCAAGTGAGCGATCGGGCGTCGGCGGCTCCATCTGCCAGAAACGTGTACGCGATGTCGTCCGCGCCACTTGCGGCGCGCCCGCGCACTATGTCTGCCAGGGTATCCGGGTTAGCGCGGTTCAAGGTGTGCGCACATCCCTGGCGACTGGCGCAGCGTGATCCCTGGATGGGGTCGGATCCCGGGGCCATCAATGGGACGAACGCGGAATTCCTGCGCGAGCTGCGCCAAAATCACCACTCCTTCCAACAGGGCGAAATGTGCGCCAAGACACCGGTGACGCCCGCCGCCGAACGGAAAATAGGCGTACTGGTGCGCCGGCTGAGCCGGGTCGATGAATCTTGCCGGATCAAAGCGCTCGGCATCGCGCCAGAACTCCCTGTGCCTGTGCGTGAACCACGCCGAGACGAGCACTGAGGCACCGCGCGGGACCGTGTGACCATCAATCACATCCTCCTCCGTGGCGACGCGCGCCATATACCACACGGGAGGATATAGCCGACTGGCCTCCTGGAAGATGGCCTGAGTCCATCGAAGATTCGGCAGGGCTGCAAGGGTCGGGGGGCGGCCAGCCAGCACTACGTGTAATTCCTCGTGCAGTTTTGCCTCGACTTCAGGGTTTTCTGCGATAGCCTTCCATGCCCATGCCAGCGCGAGCGCCGTTGTTTCGTGGCCACCCACGAGCATGGTCACGATCTCGTCGCGCAGTTGCCGATCGTTCATCGGACCGCCGTCGATATCGGCCTCGATTAGCATCGTAAGAAGATCGCGCGGCCGGTCCTTTGGCGCTAGCGAGCGTCGCCGTGTGATCATGTCGTAGCTGACTCCATCAATCACATTCTTGGCAGCCAAGAAGCGGGCATTGCCCGCGGGGGTAATATTCACTGGCATACCGAAGATCGTCCAGGAAATCATTCCCAAATCGTTGATGGTCTGTGTGACGGCGGCACATAATGCCATCGATTGCTCATGGGAAAAATTATCGCTGAACAAAGCTTTGACGACGATCTGCAACGTCAGGCGGGTCATATCCGTCGCGATATCGGCGGCGGTGCCCGCCGCGGCAGCTGCCTGCCACGCGTGCGCGTTGCCTGTGGTTTCGCGCACCATAACGGAAACGAAAGGCGCAATGTTTCGTGGCAGAAAATCCCGTTGCATCAGTCGGCGTTGCGATTTCCAGCGGGGCCCGTCGCTCGCGAGTAATCCATCACCTAGCACCATTTTCACGAGCGACGCCCGGCGGTAATTCTCACGCTGCAAGATTGTCTGGACGTGTTTAGGGTGAACGAAAAACAAACACGGCCCGAAGCGCGTCTGGTAGCGCACGACATCCCCGTAACTATCGACCAACCGACCGAGAAACAGGAGCGGGTCTAGGGGCGTATCAAGCGAGATCAAGTCTGCGGGGCCGGGGGTGACGTTGTTAACGTGCTCGCCTGGAGCACGCTCCTTCGCGCCGACACCCAAATGATTACTCGCGCTCATCTGCCGAGGGAGCAGTTCCAGATCTGCGCTGCCGTGTCCATTGCTTTGCTTGGGGTGGAGTGTTCAATTGCTTGCATATCAGGACCCGACATCCCTAGATTCATTTTAGTTTACACACATCCGGGCTGCAATCGGAATTACCGTCGATTTGGGCGAGGCGACTCAACATATTGTAGCAACCGGTGATCCGAGGCGTACACAACACCTACTTCATACAGCGGGTTCAGCACGGGCGGCAGATGAGAATAAATGCCGACGGACGGTGTTTGCCGGCGCGGATCAAGTCGCGCTTGCCATACGCGTTTTTGCGTCTCCATCCTCATCACGTCGGAAGACACTAAGTCTGAACGGCCCCACGTCGTGGCGAGTGAGTGTTTGTGCATGCAAGCCAGCACCGCCGCGCTAGCTTCCCCTAAGCGTTGCTCGTCACTCGCTCAGCGCATCGCTTGGCGTACACCATTCAGTGTGACGCTGCAGATTTTTCAAGCGCGCCGTAGCTGGCACCGAACACCGCGCCCCAAATCAGATGCAGCATTAGATTGATCACGGGCGCTATCAGACTTTCGGGTTCGGCACCGATACCGCCCAGAATGCCGAACACGCCCTGGATGAAAAATGGGGGTTCTATAATCTTTCTGTCGGCAAAGTGCGCGAGATTGTAGACATGCGACAAGTTGTAACATTCGAATTCGAACCTCGTGCCCTGCGAACCCAGTTCACGCATCCCCTCTCCATTTGCGCGAAAGTATTCGAGAGGATGAAGTCCTTAGTGCTTTCGAGATAAGGACGCTCCCAATCGAACTTCCACTCTGAAATCTTTGAACTCGCGCCCCGAAATATTAAAATTGAACGAGCCCATATTCATTGAGGCGATCTCAGGTTTTGCCCATTTGGCCGGTGCTAGGCGTTGCTCAAAGGTCATGCCCAATCCACCACCGGTGGTGATATTAATGATGGCATCAGTAGCCGACTTGATAGTCGGCAAGAATTGCTTGAAGAGTTCCGGCGATCGGACCATCATGAATTTTGCCTTAAGCGATGACCAGATCTCGATTCGTTCTGCGGTCGAAGATATATGTGTCGATTTTGACGATGAGTATTGGTTAAGGAAGGATCGGGAGGGCGGCTTGCCGGAGGACTTTATCTAACGATGGCGGCGGGTTGGCTGGGTGTTGCTATGCCTCAAGAGTATGGCGGTGCGGGCCTTGGAATCAGTGAGGCCTGCCTGATGTTGGAGACAGCGGCCGCCTCCGGCGCTTGCCTAGCGGGCGCATCCGCGATCCATATGAATGTCTTCAGTCTCCATCCTGTCGTGGTTCATGGAATTGCCGAACGGAAGCAGCGTGGTTGCCGGCGATCATCCAGGGTCGCAACAAAGCGTGTTTCGGCGTCACCGAGCCGAACATCGGGCTAAATACGCTAAAGCTAACGACCATGGCCGTTCGCAAGGGCGATCGCTACGTTGTCAACGGCCAGAAAGTATGGATTTCCACCGCTCAATTGGCGCACAAGATCATGCTCTTGGCGCGCATCACGCCGATTGAGGAAGTGATGTCGCCGACGCAAGGCTTGAGTCTCTTTAATACCGATTTCGATCGCCCCATTGGCAAGAATCAGGGGGTCCAACATCTGCTGGCCGAGCGTTGGATCGATTTGGAGGCGGGTACGCTTTTATATCAGCGTGCCGCTTGGCTATATGACCAGAAGAAATCCTGCGGTGCGGAAGCAAATGCGGCGAAATACTTTTGTGCCGAAGCGGGGTATCGTGCTGCAGAAACCGCCGTGCTCACTCATGGTGGGTACGGCTACGCGAAGGAGTATCACGTCGAGCGCTATTTGCGCGAGGCGATGTTACCGAGAATAGCTCCGGTGTCGCCGCAGTTGATCCTGTGTTTCATTGCCGAGAAGGTTCTCGGGCTGCCCAAGCCATACTGACTGCTTGTTCGCTAAGCAGTATGGCCGTCACGACTTGCCGCGGAAAATATCTAGCAGATTTTGCTTCACTCGGCCCACTCATGTCATGGCTGCGCCGATGCGCTTTCAAGATGAGTCGGGTGCCGGCCGGGGTGAGCAATACTCGCTTAGCACGCCCGTCGCTTGCGTCAGTGCCGCGTCGGATCAGGCTATGGGCCTCGAGGTGCTCGAGTGACCTTAAGCGGACGCATGAATTCGTCGAAAACGTTGCGCCGCAATCGCGACACGTCGTGCATCAGAAAGCCCAGGCGTTGATCCCAGTTTTCATCGTCAGCCTCGTCAACGACTTCCGCGGCGGCCGATGATCGCTTCATGGTTTTCTTTCGTTTCATTGTTTCGCGCAGAGTCTAAGTGCGCTTCGTTAAGCTAGGCGCTGCCTGCGGCAATGTCGCCGAAGAACCGCAAAAGCTGCTTGCGATCTTCCGTATGCGGGTCGGGGACATCCGCCGTGAAATACCGCTATGCGTTGCGAAATTTCGACTTGAGAATAAATCATTTAGCCGTTCTACTGTTAATTTCCTTAAAACACGGCGGCATTCAGCCCGACGTTAGAATTATTCGACGCTAGGATCGGCGGCGGCACAAGACGGTTAAGTTTAACCTCAGTGCGCTATTGATTTATTTAAAGTCCCATGGATTGAGTGTCGCGCACAGGACGCGGATCAGGCACATGCAGTCGCGCCCTGTTTCGCATCAGGTCGCTTAACCAGTAAAACACCAATCTCCAATTCCTGCAGTGTCACCACGGAGATATACAACTCGGTGGCGTCCACGCTTTCGGGCCCACGCTGCCACGCGTGCATCCGCTTTTTGTTTACGTGTTTTTCACAGCTCAGAAATGACATTGGTATCGAGTAAATATATTAGGCCAGATCTGTATGAAACATAGTAGATGTGTTACTACAGTAGCGTCAAACAACTTAACAGACAACTCGTACAAAGTTCGCCAAAAAACGAGGCTATGGGAAGTGATTCTACCCATAGCCTCAATCGATCAGATCAAAAATTTCGTCTCAATAATGGGACATTACTTAGGCGGAATTGTCTTGCTCACAGCATTTTCCTGCTGATTCAGTGTCCTCTGTTCCGATTTGGTGATGTGGCCACCATTTTGACTGGCCATGTCTCGTTCCTCTTGACGAATTTGACGATCGTCCTTGTGTAACGATGCGGCTTGCCCTTTGGTAAGGGTGCCGTTCTTTACATCCTGATGGATGCGCTTGTTCTGGTTGGAAAGCCGCTTGTTAACTTGCTCACGTCGCGGGTGATTCTTCTGAAAAGTTGTGTCGGCCGATGATATGCCCACTAAACCAACTAGGGACCCCGTAAGGGCGGCCACGGTGATGAGCTTACGCACTGAATTCAACATATTAAATACCTCTTACGTCAACGTTAAGTGAAGGGTTTGGATTAAAGCCAAAATTGCGATGTCACGAGGAGAACAACGTCACAGGTCCAATCGCGACTACACGCATTAAGGGAGGTTAATTTGTTGCTATATCGCGACCCCGGGGCGCCTCCCGAGTGCCGACAGGCTCCGGGTCGTAAATTGTTGTAGGATCGCCTAATGCAATTAAAACGCCAAATCGGTTCAACCGCAATTTCAACTTTAGTGGGATTTGCTTTATGTACCGCGCAGCCTGTCGCCTGCGCACAAGCCCCTCACCGCGCCGTCCTGACCGCTGAACAAGTGGTGCAAATATTGGACGAAACGGTTGATTGGTATCGGACCTTGGGAGCCCAGCAACAAGCCGCTGATCAACCAAGTGATTTGTTGATTTTATATGCCAATCGCCAAACTGGCGACAAGGTAATGGATTTAGCCTTTGAAATTGCTCGGGCCAATGCCGAACTATTGAGCAGCGAGGAAGATTCCAATAAGAATGATCCCGAGGCCGCGTCATCGACTCAAACTATGAGTCAGGCGCAGAGTAAGGTGGACCTTCAAGTTAAGGACATTCAAACCGAAATGGAAAGCGACCGTCGTTCACTAACAACGGCACTGGCGAGCGATAGACCGGCGCTGCAAGGAAAAATTGCTGAACTTCAGGGCGAGCTAGACCTTGCCAATGCGCGCCACAATTTGCTCGAAACTATTTCGGAATTTAGTAATGGTAATAGTGCTCATAGTGCCAGGGCCGGTGCTCTGAAAATACAGATTGACGCCATAGCCGGATCCATTCCCTCGTTAAATACCGCCCCTCCAGCCGCCACTAATAGCGCTGCACCTATACCTACCCTCAATACTCTTCCCTCCGCGAGCAACACGCTGGGTCGTTTCGGGATATGGGATCTAACCTCGAACGTTATTCGGCTCTCACAGAAAATTTCCACAATTGAAGCCATCGATCAGCGCACGCTTAAGTTACAAGCCACCTTTGCCACTATGGGTAATCCCCCATTCGAGCAATTAAAAATATTATCCACGCGCGGCGATGTGCTGGCCGCGAAGGCCGATACGGTTACGGGGGTAGCTTTAAAGGCGGTACGCGATCAATTTGATACATTGGCTTGGTTGTTTAAGCAGACATCCGCCATGATCGTTCCTCTAAGTAAAGAAGGTGTTTTGCTGTCCCAATATCGGCATAACCTCGTTAGTTGGCGCAGCGCACTTAGCGCTCAATATCGTCAGGCTTGGAAGGCACTCGCTAGCCGCTTAGGAATTTTTGCCGCGCTGTTGGCCCTGGTATTCGTGGCGGCCGAACTGTGGCGGCGTACAGTGTTCCGCTATGTGCACGATTCGCGGCGTCGCTTTCAATTGTTACTGGTGCGCAAGATAGCGCTGTGGGCATTGGTGATTGCAATAGTCGCCTCGGCCTTCGCGAGCGAATTGGGCTCATTAGTTACTTTCGCCGGGCTCATCACCGCAGGCCTCGCGGTGGCCATGCAGAGTATTTTGGTCTCAATAGTCGGTTATTTCTTTTTGATAGGCAAATATGGGATTCGCGTCGGTGATCGAGTTCAAATTGGAACGGTGTCTGGAGAAGTCATCGAGCTGGGTCTAGTACGTTTACACTTGATGGAACTGAATGATCGTGGTTCTCTGGGGCCCACTGGCCGAGTAGTCGCATTCGCAAATTCAATAGTCTTTCAGTCCTCAGGCGGACTATTCAAACAGATCCCTGGTGTAGATATCGCCTGGCACGACACCACGCTGAAACTACCCCAAGGGTGTGACACCACGCTAGTCAAAGACAAGTTGCTCGCGGCAGTCACCGGCGTAGTTCAAGAATACCGAGTTGAGATAGAACGGCAGAGCAAAGAAATCCAAAAGAACACGGCCTCAAAATCCGGAACCGACATCACGCCGCAGGTACAGCTGCATTTCTCCAATGAAGGGGTAGAGGCATTAGTGCGCTATCCAGTCAATCTGAAACACTCAGCAGAGATCGATGAGCGGGTGTCCAGGGAATTATTGGGGGCTATTTCCAATACTGTTAAAACGCCAGCACACAGCTAAGACGGCAGATACAGCCACTACCCTAGCAGGGATGGGTCTCGGCAACACTTGGCCGGCCCTCTGGAGTTCCGCGACACGACTATTGACGTGCGTGGTTCCGGTCACATGGCTATTGACGCTCGCTTATTTCTCCCTTACACAGGTTTGGGTGAAATCATTGGGTGCACTCACTTACTTGCGAGTTCCAGGTGTCATATAGGTGTCGAACCAATCTACGACGCGCGACATGGCATCCAATTGATCTGAGCGCTTGAAAAAAAAGTGACCTTCGTCCGGATAGACGACAAACCTTGTCGGTACACCAAGCCGGCGCAAAGCGTTCCAGTATTCATATGACTGCGTGATCGGCACTTCGGCGTCTCGATCACCCGACAACAACAATGTTGGGGTATGCACATGCTTGATGAAGTTGATTGGTGAGCTGCGCGCGTAAACATCCGGGTCGTTATAAATCGATGCGCCAAAGTACGGAATCATCCAGGTATCGATGTTATTGGTGCCGTAATAGCTCAGCCAGTCCGAAAGGCCGGCGCCCGCCACGGCGGCCTTGAATCGATCGGTTTGTGTTAGTGCCCACATGGTGACGTACCCGCCGTAGCTCCAGCCGGTAATTCCGACGCGTTCGCTATCGATCGGCGCAATTTTCAGCACGGCGTCTACTCCGGTGAGTACGTCACGAAGGTCGCCGCCTCCGAAGTCCTTCACATTGGCTTGTGTAAACGTCTCCCCTTGGCCATAGCTGCCGCGCGGATTCGGCTTGAACACAAAGTAGCCATGGCTCGCGAGCGCTGCATCGAAAGACTCGAGGGCAGTGGGATAAATTGGGTAGTGAGCAAACGCCGGTCCGCCATGTACATCAACGACGAGAGGATAACGCTTGCCGGGTTCGATATTCGGCGGCGCTATCAGCATGCCTTGAACCTCATAGGGTGCGCTCTTCCAAGAAACATTCGCTACCTCTCCTGTTATCCGCGTAAGATTTGAATTCGCCCTGGTAATAGGCTTCCACTTACCCGGTGGCCCCGTTTCCACCTCAGGGGGCATTATGTAGGACTGACGAATGACGGCTGAGTACTTCCCATCCGCGGATAACGAAATCCCGGCGTCACCCGGCGTGAAGCCCATCACGGTGTTTGCCCAGATCATTTGCGGTGCGCGCCACAGCTCGCGTTGCGACCTGGCGTTGACATCGATGGACGCCAACACCTCTTCGCCGGCAGCAAACTCTGTCGCGACGATGCTTGAGGCAGAAGCATTCCATGTGAACGTATGCACGGAAGCGGTTAGGCCGGGTGTCACGTCGAGTGGTACCCCTCCGTCCTTACCAATCACGTAGAGATCGCCGCCGGTGACGGTCTCATCGCTCATGAGACCTCCAATGTAAGCAATCCGCTTTCCGTCTCCGGACCAGCGTGGCGAAGCGATTTGCAGTGGTGGCTTTAAGAGGGTGTGTACTGCGCCATCGTTTGCATTAATCAAATCAAGTTCGGCAATCCACCAGTTATCGTCGCCGGAGCCGTGCGCCGCAGTGACTACGAACTGCCCGCCATCGGGCGCCCAGTCAAACTCATAAACGTTCAGGTCAGAAGGACCGAGTAACAGGATAGCGCCACCTTGAGCGGGGATCACGGCCAACCGCTGTTCATAGATCGTCGAGGAGAGACTCCCGGCATCGCGACCGAGCGGATTGAGGGGACCCGGCAGCTTGGGTGCACCTTCAGAATATAGAAATGCAATACGCCCGGCTTCGGGCGACCAACGTGGGGTATCCAGAGGGCCATGTGCATCCGTGAGGATCTTGACTCCGGTCCCCGCAGCATTAGCGACCGCAATTTGCGCCTGCTCCTTAGCGTCCGTCGTTACGAATGCGATGCGCGTACCGTCGGCTGACCAGACCGCGCCATGTTCATCGCAGACCGACCCGGGGCAGGCGGTTAAGCGAACCGCGCCGGATCCATCCCGTGGGTTGACCAGCCACAGCGCGGATACATCGACGTCGGCTCCATCGCGCTTGCCGCTCGTCAAACTGCCGTACACGAGACGCTTGCCGTTCGGCGATAGAGCCACTTCACTGAAGGGGTGCACCGAATTGAGGACGTCTAGGATGGGCTTGGCAGCCGGCGTCGCGACCGCTGTAATTTGTAGGCCGCAAAGTCCGAAGGCCGCAAAGCAGAAAAACCACCGTGAAAAAGCGGGCGACTGATACTGCATGATGAATTGATCCTTTTTGTTTGAAATGACACGCTTCACTTTGCGTGCGGTATTCTACAGGAACAATCAAGAGCGAAGCGCTGTGCGGTAGCGCGTGCATGGGCACCATTAAGCGGCAGGCCCGATCGGAAGGTGAGTGCGTTGGTTGGCGAGGGCGACGAGCTTTGTAGGCACGAAGATCTGTCAGTCAAGCTTGCATTCGTGGGACATTCTTTGACTGACGGCGTCCGAAGTGGAGCCCGTGTATCTATTTTCCCGCGCTTCTGCGTATTTCGCTTCGCTGGTCAAGAGCTTGACTGTTTCGGGCGTGAATCGGCAATTGAGCTTCTTATCGCCGGGCATGACAAATGTGACGAGACAGTTGCCGGCGATTTTTTCCCTGATGATATTTTGGGCCGTAAATCCCGGTACGAACGGGTGCAGATATTTTAACGTGAACCGCGTACACGTTTTAAGGCTGTCGAGATACTTCACTGCATCCGCGTCGGTCTCGTTGCCTGCAAAGACCGGGCTCAGCAGCGTGGCGCTCACACCTATCGTCAGTAAGAATTTGTTCATTGCGTTTTCCCTTTCATCTAATGGTTGGCGATTAGATCGCACCCTTGACCGCTCTCACTGCCGCGTCAGTTCAACGCGCCGGTTGCGGGCGCGTCCCTCCGGCGTATCGTTTTTTGCCTGTGGCTCTGAGGCACCAAAGCCATCGGTGGTCAGTCGGCTTACCTCGATGGCATAGCGCTCGACGAGCGCCATTTTTACGGACGCGGCTCGTCTGCGCGAGAGATCCAAATTAGCTGCGGCATTTCCGACATTGTCGGTATGGCCCACGATGCTGAGCTTCCAGCCGGGATTGTTTTTCAAAACGGCGGCGATCTCCTTGATCACCGGCTCGGAGACGGGACGGATATCGGCGCGCGCGAACTTGAAGTAGATCCCGTACACGAGCGCATGCTTCTGCTCCGCCAGGGAACGCTCAAGTGATGTGGCCGCCGAGCTCGATTGGGGAAATTCGATGCGCGTAACCGCAGAGGTAAATCCCGGTCCCTGTCCGCGTAGGATCAAGGGATTGTCCGGGTCATCGAGAACGAAATAATCGAAATCATCGCCATCGCCGTCGTCAGCGAGCCGACCGGCGACATGCAGCGCCCGCAAGGCTTGCGGGCGGCCGTTGACTTGGACAGTGACTTCGGTCGTGGCGTTGCCGACGCGTGCCAAAGATCCGGTCATCGTGCGTGCGACCACCGTATTGCCGAATTCAGATTCGATTTCGAGATATGTGATGGTGGTGCGGCCTAGGGTGCGAATTTCATTCACCGCAACCCCAGAAAATTCGGGTGTGGTGCCGGGAAATTGCGGCGGATCGGATTCCTCAAAACGGCGGCGCATGATCCGTGAGCTGCGCAAATCTTCGCGCCTGACGATGCGGGAAACGGTTATTTCGCGCACTTCGCCGGAGTAATCTGGAGCCTCGGCCGAGGCCGTCAGCTTGAACGATGCGGGCGAAAGCTTGCTGACGACTTTCACGGCCTCATAGTCACCTTGGCGGTCGCCCGCGAACGCGGTCATCACCGTCAGCCCGTCGATCAAGGGAATCTGATGGACCTCCTCCGCGCGAGCCGGTGCCCAGAGCAGCAGTGCCGGGGCTGCCCAAAGGGTAACGCGTGCCAACCAACGAACACCGCGTGGCTCGGAGTGTAGTTTCATGGCGCGTGTCCGCCGAAAGTCACGTGCGGGGACAACTTGGCATACCGTCTGCAGCCGGGGGCTTAGGAGCGAGTTTTTTCCAGCCGTCAGGTACTTCGAACTGATCGGCCGCGACCGGCGAGGTATCGATCGCAGTCGTCTCGACGTTGATTTCAGCCACGGTGGTGCCGGCCATCTCATGGGAAGCCGGTTGCGGACTACCGCTCGTCGCCGCACCACCCGGTACAGGCTCGGTTTTTTTCTTTTTGCCGAACAAACCGCTAACTAGATTCTGGGTAAAGGCACCCGCGGCGGAGCCCGCCACGTATCCCCCAATGCTGCTCCCAGTCGACCGCTGTACCGCGTCCGAGACACCCCATCCCGCGGCGTGCTGGGCTGAATTCGCGCCCGCTTCCCCGGCCGCCGCGCTCGCGGTAGTCAACGTACCATCCGTCGCGGATTGCGAGGCGCTCCCCGCCGACGCACCCGCGGTAGGCACCAGCCGGCAATGCTCCCCCCCAACTGCGAACCGGAAAGTCGTCCTCAAAGGATAGCCCTTGAAATCAGCGGCTTTTGCCTTGAGCTGCTTGAGACTGTCCGCGTAGGGTACGAGCACCGAGCTCATCTGCTCAGTGTTGAAAGGAGAGGCATCGGTTCCTCCAAGCTTTCGCTGGTAGGCTTTTTCGAAGGTCATCCGATCCGCCAATCCCGGCAAGTCGTCTTGCGTCAACCAGACATCGAACGAATAGCTCATGCTGCACACGTCACCGCTGTCCTTGACCTTGCAGCTCTGAATCATTGAAACGTTGGTCCGTTGCGCCGAATGTCCGATGATGGTGCTCACGTCATGAGTCTTGTTGACCGCGAACACCGCCGGCGTCATTTCGCACTGGGAGGTATCGACGTTGGTGGCAACTGGCTGCTTCGGTTGCGGGCAAGACTTGAGCTTCTCGAGGACCGCCTGCTCGTGTTCGAGCGCGGCGCGTCGTGCCTCGGGCGTTGGGAACGGAATTTCGGTGTAGCGCTTCTGTTTAGGCTCGATTTTCCAGCTTACACCGCGATCGACGCGCACGATGTCCACGGCTTTATTGTGTCCGCAGAACATCGACATGATGCCGTCGCAGGAAAATTGCGTCTCATTGCGTTGCTTGTCGCCGGCGATTCGGTCGGTGCTCATGCCATGCGCCTTGACAATGAAGGCATGGATCGTGGTTTGTTGTTGAATGGTCACGTCCGCAAGGACTCGTCCCCCCGAAATCAACGACGCCAGGACCAGGACCGTGGGCTGCAGTGTTCTATTCATAATGAGTTTCCCTTAAGAGCATTGCGCTCCCTATTGAGGAAAACGTGATCGGCTCTCATTTTGGACATCGATGTCCAAACCCGGTGCAAAAAAACGTTACTCCCTACAGGGAACAGCCAATAACGGCCGAGGGGACTCTTGGATATGCGTGTTCAGTTGCTTCTGATGGTTCTAGGCGCAGTGCTTCTACCGGGATGTTCCAAGCGGCACGAGTCCGATTCCGCATCGCAGGGAAACGGATCACACCGCTATGGACCGTCGCGCCGATTTCCCGGACCGCCGCATCAACTGAAAAGATCCGACTTGACCGAGGCGGAGCAGAAATACGGTATTGCACCCGTTCCCGACGACACCGTCACCTACCAGCCCGATGTTATCGTGGTCGGTGGCGGTGCGGAAGCCATCCGCTCGCAGGATCCCAACGGATTCAGATGGACAATTGACCGCGATGCCCCGCGCGCGCAGGAGTTGGAGCCAGGCAAGATATTTTTTATGACGGGGCGTGCCGTAGGACGTGTGCTCGATGTCCGCAAGGACGGCAACGATCTGATCGTTACGGTGGGTCCGGTGACGCTGACCGAGATCATTCGCAAGGCGCACATCCATATCGCGGACATGCCCATCGATTTCGGTGAAGCGATTGCCTACAGATCTCCAGAACTTCCCGGTCAGGTTGTCTCCGGGGCGCTAGCGCGTTCAAACGACACCGTGATACCGGCGATGTTCGTCGGCGAGTCAGGATGGAGGCTGTACCACGTGCAGAGCGCTTCGGCACCCGTCCCGCCGGTCACCAATCAGCCGGACGTTTCCAAGCTTCTCAATAAGAACTTCAAATCTGCCCCCTATGTGAGTACCTCGGCAGTCGGCATGCGCGTCAGCGCAAATGGCGGTGGCTTGAAGGTGTCGGCGGAGACTTTCGTGCATTTGGCTGCTCCCAAACTCGATGTGGATATCGTCATCGAGGGCATCGGAATCGCGAGCGCGTCGATCGAGCTCAAAGGCGGTGCCGGCTTGACTTGGAAATTCGCCGTCGGCAGTGACGTCGGTATGCGGGCCAACGTGGACGTGCTCCTGCAGCCCGACACGGACTTCAGCATCCCGGTCGGCGGCATCGGTCCGGTGCCCATTGCCGTCACGGTTCGGCAGCGATTCGAGATCACGACGGCGCTCGGTGTGAGGGACAGCACGCTGAGCGCTAGCGGGGATTACACCTTCAATGGTGGATTCAAGGTTGACTATAGCCACAACAAATGGGGCGTGGCCGGTCCGGTAGGCTTCACCACCGTGCAGAGCATGACGCGCACGGGCAATGGTCTATCCATGGGAGTGACAGGCTTGAATCTAGCGAACCAAGTGAAAGTCATCGCCGGTGTTGGCATCCATGGATTCGCCGCCGGACCCTACTTTTCATTCACGACGGCGGTGGGCGCGTTCCGAAACTCTGGCATCGGCATGATCGCCTGTAATGGGGCGACCCTCGACATTAAGTTGAACGGCGGCGTTGGGTACTTGATACCAAAATCCATCACCAATCTCATCAACTCGGTCCTGAGCTTTCTCAACATCAAGTATCGGATCACGGGCGAAGGCGGATTGGAACCGAGCACGCCCCTGACCATCCTCAACAAAACCAACCAAATCGGCGGCTGCAAGTTGGATGAGGATACCTCCGCAACAGGGCACCTCAGTGGCCCGGTCTAAATACAGTATGTTTGCGTGCCCACGGTCGCAGGCTGTCTCGTCCACACTGCTCGTTGTCGCGCTCCTTGCCGGCTGCGGCGGACCGCAGAGCCCGATCGCGGCCGGGCCTACTACACCAGCAACCAACGTGCCGAACGGCACCGCTGGTCAGCCTCCCCATTCACAAGCGGTCGCGCCCGCGCCAACGGCCGGGGGCGCTGCTGTGACGCAGCGGCCGGGCTGCTCGTTCATCACGCGCGCCGAGATGGCAGATCTTTTGGGCGCACCGGTCGGTTCCCTCATCGAAGAACATTCCGAACGCACGACGTCTTGCGCCTATCCGCCGGGCGCTCCCGACACTTATGCGCAGGCCGAGATCAAAATCGAATGGCATCACGATGGCTCGCCTTCGTTCGAGCAGCAGCTGACGGATGCATTCGGAGACAGCGACCCCGGGCAAAAGGTGGCTCACGCTGTGCTACTGGGCGAGCACGCCTTTTATAGTCAAGAAGGCGTGCTCAGCATTCGCACCGGCAAGACCCTCATCACGATTACGCTGCCCATGCGGCCGGACTCCGAGGCACGTGCGGTCGCAGTGGGCAAAACACTGCTCGCGCGTTTGGGGCCGCCGTCGCCGGCAACGCCCGCCTCCGCCTCTGCATCCTCGTCCGCTTCTCCACCGGCTTCCGCTGCTCCATCAGCGATGTCGCATCTTCCCGTTGGACTCTCGGTCGGCGAGGAATGTCCCACCAAGGTTACCAACGCCGCCGCGGAAGAACGAACGGCACTCGTACCGCTCAAAGTCGGTCTTACGTTGTCGAGCATTTGGGTTGTGGAAGGCCACGAATTTGAATGCTTGAAGCAGGTGACGGCGGTGACCGACTTCTACGTCGACATCACCCAGAATTGTCCTTGGGGCGAAAAGCATGAAGTTATCACGAATAAGCGGCGGCTCTGCCAGAGCGATTTGCGGACCGCCTATTTCTACCGCACCGAAGCCGCCCCACAAAAGTCCATACCCCCGGTTACGTCGCCGACGACGATGTTCAGCCTTTCGAGCCGCTCGCTGCAAGAGCTTAAGGCGAAAGGCATCACCCGTCACCGCTACATTTCGTTCGCCACGGGCTGGCGTACGCGTGCGCAGCCGCTCGATTCTGACCTCGACGGGGACTTGGTGACAAAAAAGAGTGAGCGCAAGTCTGCCGGCATCATCATCAACGATAGGCTGGTCGAATTGCCGACCTTGGTCGCTATCGCCAATCCGGAATCGACCCTTGAGACCACCGCGACCATCGTCGATGACGAACGCTTTCCGCTGGTACTCGACTATGAGAGACCTGGCGAGAAATTCGGGATCCGCTACACCAAAATTTCCTATCCCAACGACGCAAACCTGGAACAGCAGTTGGCTACCGACATGAAAGTCGATGTGTACGGCCTCTACTTCGATTTTGCGAGCGATCGGCTGCGTCCTGAATCGGCTCCGGTGCTCGCGGAGATCGCCGCGGTGCTGGCGAAAAACCCCGGCTGGAAGCTCACTATTAGCGGCCATACCGACAACGTCGGCAGTGACGCGTCCAATCTGGAGCTATCGCGCCTGCGGGCACTATCAGTCAAGTCTGCCCTCGTGGATCGCTACGCGATTGCGGCTGATCGATTGGGCACTAGCGGGTTCGGCGCCTCCCAGCCGCAAGCCAAAAACGACACGCCGGAAGGACGCGCCCGAAATCGGCGCGTCGAACTGATTCGGCAATAACCTCTGCCCCGTATCAAGGAGAAACTCGTGATGAACTGTCCTTTTCTGCTACGCTCGCGCGCCAGGCTGCAAGCCGTAGCGCTCGTTATGATCGTTACTGTCACCGCCTGTGGCGCCTCGAAGCCGCCAGCCGCCGGCGATGGCGCGGCGGGCGAACAGGATGCGGCTTCGGCCGCTGCGGTCGCCGCGCTCGCACGAGCGCAACGCCCGGTCGCCAAGGCGTGCGACATGGTCACCGAAGCCGAGATGTCCAGTATTTTGGGCGTCGCAGTGAACGCGAAAGATCTTACTCACTCAAGCGGCGAGAGCGACTGCAAATGGGCAGCACCCTCGGGCTTTCCCGCTGTGGAGTTGGAGGTCGATTGGGGAGATGGGGAAGTTGCAATGCAAGCTTCCGGCTTCATGAATCGAAAAGAACCTGGCATTGTGAGCCCGTACGATGGCATTGGCGATCAAGCCATCGCCGTAGGGCCCGCCCTCATGATCAAAACCGGTGAGGATCTTGTGAAACTAATCTTCACCGGCGTGGACAATGCACCCGTGAGGGCTAAGAAGATCTTCGATACCGCCAAGGCCAGAATGTGAGACGCGCTTGCCTCAGTTCGTGGTAAATCACTCATCCTTTGGCATGCCGCGCGAGCGCTGGGCGTGGGTCGCGATGGCCTTGGGTTTCGGTTTGCTTTGGTTCAGTTCGCAGTCGCTTTACTACGGCATCGCCAGCAGCAGGTGGCCTAAGGCGGACGCCACGATCACGTATTCCACGGCGTACGAGAGCCGCAGGTTTTCCCGAGTGGACATCCGTTATCGTTACGCTGTCGACGGACGTGAATACACCAACGACGGATTTCAGTACAGCTTCTGTATGAATCGCCAGCGCATGAGATCGATCGAAGTCGCTGCAGCGCAAGCCGCGTACCCTGTTGGGGCCCGTACCCCGCTGGCGGTCGATCCACGCAACCCATCGCGTTCGGTGTTAGAGCCCGGCCCGCACTTCGACGATCTGCTGTGGATTGGCGCAGGTCTAATGTTCGTGCTCACGGGTCTCCTATCGGGTCGGACAGAGCGCGCGTCGCTGTCGACCTCCGACACGGCCGCAGTCACCGCCCGCTCCGGGAAGCACCGTTATCAAATTGCAAAGACCCTGGCGTGCATCAGTTTTTTTCTCATGAGCATGGGCCTATACCGTATCTATGCTGGGATAGCTGCCTCGTATTGGCCGACCGTCGAAGGCCACGTGCTCTACTCGAAGACAGGCCACGCCGATTCTACGGGCAATTATCTAACGGAAATCCGCTACGAGTACTTTTTGACAGGTCAGCGGTACGGCGGCGCCGCTTCGTTGGTCGGTCGCCACGACGAATCCTTCGCGTTCTCGAAATCGCACCTCGTAGGTCAGACGGCCGAGGTTCACTATGATCCGGCGAATCCGGAGCGCTCAGTGATACAACCAGGCATCACCTGGCACCATTTCATGCTTCCCGTATATGCGGTGGTCGTCCTGCTGTTTGCAGCGCTGGCAAAAGGGGTTGCCGATGCGCTAAGTTGAATCGAAGTGAGCCGTAACTCATATGGCGCCACCCGAGCCGCCGTTTCGGCGCTGTCGGCGTCGAGATCTACTGCCCAGTTGAGAATGACCTTCGAGTTGGTAGATGATGGGTGCGGAATCCACCAGCAGCAGCGCGCTCTGGCAGATTTAATACGGCGAATCGCTACTCGGTTTTCGCGCAGCACTAGCGGAGTCCTTGAATTCTTTGAAAGCATCCACCAAGTCCCGAGCCGATTTAACTAATAGAGTGGTGTCGACACCTACCGCGACAAATAACGCCCCCAAACTTAAATAATGCGCCGCCATCTTCCGATCACTGGTGAGTGTGCCCGCAGCCTTACCTAGCTTAATAACGGTGGCGATGCCCTGTTCAATGGCCTCGGTGACTTTCGGATCGAATGGTTTGCCTAGTAAACCCATGGTGGCCGACAAATCCGCAGGACCGAAGAACACGCCGTCGATTCCCTCAACTTGAGAAATGTCAGCAAGATTCCCCATCGCCCTTATAGACTCGACCTGTGCAATTACGCACATTTCTTCATCGGCCTTAAGCAGGTAATCATCGATTTGATTCCAGCGCGAGGCACGCGCAAGTGCACTTCCCACACCACGTATGCCCCGAGTCGGATAGCGCGTTGCGGATACCGCATTAGCCGCCTGTGCTGCGGTCTCCACCATGGGAATCAGTAGAGTTTGCACTCCGCTGTCTAAATATTGCTTTATAAGTTCTGCATCGTCGGACACGGGTCGCACCACGGCCTGCGTGTTGTAAGACGCCATCGCTTGAAGTTGTGGCAACACGCTGCGCGGATCGTTCGGCGCATGTTCAGCATCAATACATAGCCAATCAAACCCAGTAGTCGCGAGTAGCTCGGTTACATAAGCATTGGATAAGCCCGCCCAAAGACCAATTTGAGGACGACCGGCTAGGATGGCTTGTTTAAAAGTATTGGTAGGAATTTTCATACAAACCGCAATGAGATATTTCCAAGCGGACCGTAATCGGCATGCAAAACATCTCCTCTCACCGCAGGCGTGGGCCGTGTGAAAGAACCGCCGAGAATAATGTCGCCTGCATTAAGTTGCTCGCCATGGGGCGCAATCTTATTGGCGAGCCACGCGACGCTGGTAGCTGGGTGATTGAGTACGGCGGCGGCAAGTCCGGTCTCTTCAATCACGCCATTCTTATAAAGCATTGCACCCACCCAGCGCGGATCGATGCTATCCGGCTTGACGGGACGGCCACCAAGCACTACGCCCGCGTTTGCGGCAAAGTCAGCGATGGTATCGAATACTCTACGCATCGCTTGAGTGTCGCGATCAAATTGTTCAATCCGAGCGTCGATAATTTCTAAAGCAGGCGTGATGTATTCGGTGGCCTTCAAAACATCAAACAGCGTCACGTTCGGTCCTTTTAGCGGTTCACGCAGCACGAACGCCAGCTCCACCTCGACTCGAGGCGCAATGAATCGCTCTATAGAGATGTCATTGCCGGATTCAAAAAACATATCATCCATCAAGGGCGCATAGTCGGGCTCGGTAATTTGTGAAGCCATTTGCATGGCACGAGAAGTGAGTCCAATTTTCCGCCCCCGAATGTGCCGCCCATCCGCCATCTCTAATTTCACCCACTCGGTTTGAATGGCATAGCCATCCTCGATGGTCATGCTGGGATATTCGCTGGAAAAATGTCTTAGTTGGGTTCGACTCTTACGGGCGTCATAGAGTCGTTTAGCGAGTCTTCGAGTGATTTCTGGCGATAGCATAAAAATCTCGTGTTACGCGAAATTCAAGGTTTCTTGAAACGGGTGTGTAAATTATTTTGTTTCCAGATGCCAGCCTCGCTGAACTCGTTGAGCTCCATCGATAGAGCCAACCCTTGAGTTGCGTAGGTTTCTGCAAAATGGGCTTTCATGAGATCGAATAGCCCATTAGCGGTAGCGTTTTTTGCAACCTGGCTACGTCCTGCGCCAATTTTTAAGTTTGCATGGACAAATCCGGCATCAGTAGCGCTACCGTCCGCGATACAGAAATCCTCACATGGCAAAGCACGCACTCGGATGCCGCCGGGCGGGAATACGACATTTCCCTCAACGCGTAAATCCATCATGAATTGCGCGAGCTTGCGACACAGCGCCGGGAAACGCCCCAATTTACGCAAATTGCCGCTGTATTCCAAAGTCATATGCGACATTTAAATTCCTCGGTTCACGCGGCGATACTCATGGTAGCGACCGTACAGCCCACGGCAAATATCGGAATAGGCTGGTAGAACTGTACGGTTCCGACGCCTCCAGCGGCGGCGGCAACGCTGATAAAGGTACGGATTTCGAATCCACCCTGACCCGCCTCGCGATAGGTGGCTTCGTCGCTATAGGCTAAGAGGGCATTTTTATTATTTACCGACCAAGTATTTAAAAATTTGCGATCCCACGGCTCGTTAATCTTGCCGGAGTCGGGCGTGGCAGGCCAATGAGATATGCCACCCGTGCCTAGAATGGCAATTCGCTCGGAACAGCTATCGGCCGCTCGCCGTAGTGCTTTGCCGAAGGCCCAGGCGCGGTGCAGGGGCGCTAAGGGTGGTCCTTGACAATTAATATTTGCGGGAATAACTGGCAGGTCGTAGTTTGGTGTCAAAAAATGTAGCGGTACCATGATGCCATGATCAAATTTCCATTCCTCCGCGTAGGCAATATCAACGCTTTGCATGATTTCTCGGATCATGCGTCGTGAAAGATCTGCATTGCCGGGAATGCTGGTCCGCGCAATTCCGAGCCACTGGGGATCTTCGATGGGCCCTTCATATCGATCGGCCATACCCACGGCGAAGGAGGGCATATTATTCATGAAGAAGTTAGCGAAGTGTTCTGCGGCTACGACAATGAGTGCATCTGGGTGGCTAGCCTTGAGTTGATCTGACATGCCAGCATAGGCTGCATTTAGGCCTTTCACTGCTGCGGGGTCTGCCATATGAGTCCGCCCGGTAATGCCGGGTGCATGACTACAAATGCCGGCAAATACCAGGCTCATACGTTAGCTACTTTTTCGCTCAAGTCAGTGGTCATGGCGTAAATACCAGCGCGTACCGCACCATACTGAGTTATACCATTACGCATTGCGGCAATATAATCAGGCCATGTTATGCCGAGATAAGCCGCATAATGCATTAAGAGTTGTCCGTTAGCACCTAAGACATAAATTAAACCAATGTTGTGCGTCTCGATCGCGGCGCGCTCCTCGCGGGTCAGATCGTATCGATCAAGAACGGTGCCCGGTTCGGAGCGAAATTGGGTTTGTACGCTCGGATCACGATTGAGATCAAATAGAAATTTCTGCGTAGAATACAGGCTCATGGGCTTAAGTTCTCCATCGCCTTAAGTGCCCCATCGTGGAATGTGATGCGAACCTAAGCTGACGCAGATATTTTTGGGCTCTAAAAATACCTCGTAACTCCAAGTGCCGCCTTCACGACCCGTTCCCGATCCCTTGGTGCCGCCGAACGGCTGACGCAAATCGCGAACGTTTTGGCTATTGACGAAGCACATGCCAGCTTGGATGGCTGCGGCTACTCGATGGGCGCGACCGATGTTCTCGCTCCAAACATAACTACTTAAGCCATATTGAATATCATTCGCCTCAGCGATAGCCTCAGCTTCATCCTTAAAGGGGATGAGGCAGGCTACGGGCCCGAAAATTTCCTCTTGCGCGATTCGCATACGATTGTCGACGTCGGCAAATACCGTGGGATTGACAAAATTTCCTGCCTTAAATTTAGCACCCAGCGTGGGTGGCCCCACTCCGCCGCAAACTAGCGTGGCGCCTTCCTTAGGACCGAGCTCAATATAGCTACGGACTTTGTCGAGATGAGCCTTACTAATCATCGGGCCAATGATAGTTTTTTCGTCCAGCGGATCGCCTACACTAATGCGTTGCGCGCGCTCAGCAAATTTTTGCACGAAGTCAGCGTAAATTGATTGGTGAATTAGAATGCGTGAACCCGCTGTGCAACGTTCGCCATTATTGGAGAAGATCATGAAAAGCGCGGCGTCGAGCGCGCGCGGCAAATCGGCGTCATCAAAAATCACGAAAGGGCTCTTGCCACCGAGTTCCATCGAAAACTTCTTAAGGCCCGCTGCTTTGACGATACGATGGCCGGTGACGGTGGAGCCGGTAAACGAGATGGCTCTTACGTCGGGGTGCGCGCACAAGGGTTCGCCTACTTCGGTGCCGAAACCGTGGACAATATTGAGTACACCCGGTGGAATTCCGGCTTGCAGTGCGAGTTCACCCAGTCTAGAGGCGGTAAGCGGTGATAATTCGCTCATTTTTAAGACCGCGGTGTTGCCGAAGGCTAGGGCGGGAGCGACCTTCCAGGTGGAGGTCATGAAGGGCACGTTCCAGGGCGAAACCAATGCGCACACGCCCACGGGTGAGAACAGCGTGTAGTTTAGATGCGTGGGCGTAGGATAGGTATGCCCATCGACTCGGACACACATTTCAGCGAAGTAGTGAAAATTATCAGCGGAGCGAGGGATTAATTGTTTACCAGTCTGGGAAATAACTTGACCAGTGTCTTCGGTTTCGGTTTTTGCGATTTCGGGTATTTTACTTGCAATTAGATCGCCTAATTTGTGCAATAGCTTGGCACGCTCAGGGGCTGGCGTTGCTGCCCAAGCCGGAAAAGCAGCTTGGGCGGCTGCTACCGCGGCCTCGACTTCGCGCGCACCGCCGCGGGCCACCTCTGCCAAGGTTGACTGCGTGGCGGGGTTAATCGATTCGAAGTAGTCGCGGCTTTTAACTTCCTTGCCGTTGATTAGATGGTGAATTTGCAACATAGCTGTCCTTCAACCTCGGCCTAGCGACCGTAGAGATTATCCGCCGAAATAGTATTAACGAGGCGGCCGAGCCCGTCGATTTCGCAGACTATTTCATCGCCGGGCATCACATTGACCACACCCTCCGGCGTTCCGGTGAGGATGACATCCCCGGTGCTCAATGTCATAAAAGAACTTAAATATTCGATCAGGTAAGCAATGTCAAACACCAAGTCGCGCGTGTTGCCATGTTGAGTGCACTTGCCGTTTACGAAGGTTCGCAATTCCAAATTACCGGGATCGGCAATGTCGGTAGTGTCCACCAACCAAGGTCCGAGCACTGTGCCGCCATCGCGATTCTTGACCCGTAAATTGGGGCGATACCAATTTTCTAGGTAATCGCGAATGGCGTAGTCGTTGGCGATGCAGTAGCCCGCGACGTGGCGCATTGCGATTGCCTTCGGCACTTGGGTTGCCGGGCGTCCAATGATGACCGCCAATTCGCATTCATAGTGCATGAAGCTGACATCGGCAGGTCTACGCGTTTGGCCGCGATGACCGAGTAAGGTACCCGCGCCTTTTAGAAATACTAAGGGTTCGTCTTGGGCTTTGAAAGAAAGCTCTTTGGCGTGCTGAGCGTAATTGAGGCCGAGTGCAATGATGGTGCCTACTTCAAAGGGGGGCAGCCAGACCACATCATCCTCAGCAACCACGCGTCCATCGGCCAACCGAATACAGACCGGCTGCACCGCATCACCGGGCGAGGGTGCGGCAGCCTTTGGGGTTACCGGATAAGCTTCATGTATCGCGCCCGCGTAAGCGACTCGAGCACGCATCATAGGGCTCTACTCACGAATTGATTGCTAAGTCGGCCAAGTCCGTCGATATCGATATCCACACTTTGACCGCCGCGAACTCGCGGTGCGGCGCCCGCAATGCCGACGCCCAGTACGTCGCCGGGCTGCAGCGTCATAAACTCGGTAACATCCTGAAGCAATCGTCCTACCGAACGCACTAAGTCGGCGGTACTCGACGTTTGCATCAGCACACCGTCGATGTGGATGCGTATGGTCAGTTTGTCGGGATCAAGCGTATACAAACTAGTATTGGAGCTGCGTGGCGTCACGCGGGGGCCCAAGGGGCAAAACCCATCGCGCGCTTTGAACCTTACTGACGGCCGGTGAAAGCTTGAGTGCGGAACGCTAATGTCATTCATGATGAGATACCCAGCGAGATAGTCCAAGGCTTGCATCTCAGATACGCGGCAGGCCACACGACCAATGACTACTCCTAAACATGCGCCCACTTCAAGTTCCGTTGCATCCACTGGGATGTAAACAATGTCTCCGGTCGATGCTAGCGTGTTGCGTGGTTTTATATAGAGCACTGGCGCCTTAGGGGCTCCCTTGTAGGGCAGAGCGTTGACGCTATCGCCTAGGGCGGCGAGTGCCGATCGATGATTAAGCAAAGTGCCATATACCGTTCCGCTTAAAGAAAACGGCGCTACATCGAATGGAATGGCTAGACGTGCACTATTTACTAACATATTAGTAATATATTCGATATGCTGGACTAGTGTCAACGAAATCCGCGTCCATAAAGCCCGTGCACCGCAACTTGCCTTTGCTGCTGTTACAAGCGCGCGAACAGGTCATGGCGCGTTTCCGGCCATTACTCAACGCGAGTGGCGTCACTGAGCAGCAATGGCGCATCGTGCGCGTTTTGATCGATCAAGGACCGTTAGAACCGCGCCAGATTAGCCAGCATTGTCGCATCTCGAGCCCTAGCCTCGCAGGAGTGTTGGGGCGGATGAACGAGATTAAGATGATTCACCGGGAACGATTCGATTACGATCACCGACGGGTATTGGTTTCCCTCACCGCACGTAGTCGCGCCCTTGCAGCGCAACTGGCACCGCAGATTGATGCGGCGTACGGCGAGATTGAGGAACGGATTGGACTACGAGCGAGCACGCAACTTTATGCAGCCTTGGATGAATTGATTGGTGAGCTAGGTTAAGCTCAACTTCGTATGGCAAAAAAACCCTCCCCATCTATAGATGTCTTGTACGGACTTGAGCCTGTCATTGATACTTACGGTAGCGTAGGGAACGATTCGCTAGAACGTTTTGTCCAGATATCGTGTCCGTATTGTGGTGAATCGTATGGCGTTTTGCTTGATTTGTCGGCCGGCTCCCAGAGTTACGTACAGGATTGTGAGGTTTGTTGTCAGCCTATAAGCTTAAGTCTAGTGGTAGACGGGAACAATGAATTTGTGAGCCTTGAGGCCGAACGACTCGATTGACTTGGCACTAAAAGGCGCTGTGGTCTTTTTTGTGGTGGCGAGAGCTAAAGCGCGCGTGCACTCGCGGGTGTGCGCGCGCCGCCATCGGCCACTAACGAGATGCCTGTGACAAACGATGAATCTGTGGACGCGAGAAAGAGCGCACACCCCGCGATCTCATCCGCCACCGCCACTCGTCGTAGTGCAATGTGTTGTGCCATGGCATCGAATGCTTGATCTACCGTACCGCCATGGCTTTGCGCATACTCACGCATTTCCTGTTCGCTCATGGGCGTGCGCACCCAACCGGGACACAGACTATTGGCGCGAATTCCATATTGGCCGTATTCATTCGCGAGCGTGCGCGTGAAGGCAATGATGCCCGCTTTACTGGTGGCGTAACTCGCCATGCCAGCTGATCCGTTAAATGCGGCAACTGAGGCTATGTTAATGATCGCGCCACCACCGCCTTGTTGCAAATACGGTAGAGCTGCACGGCAGACTCGCATCGTGCCGGTTAAATTAACGTCGAGAGTGCGTTGCCAAACAGCATCGTCAATGTCTGCGGCATTATCCGCGTGCATGATACCGGCGGCGTTTACAATAATATTAAGAGTGCCTAAGTTGGCGGCCAATTGAACGCTAGTGGCCACCGCGGCCTGATCGGTTACATCACAAATATGCGTATGAGCGCCGGTTTCAGCCCCTAGGGATTTAAGCAACGAGGCCTGTAGACCCACCGCGAGCACAGCCGCCCCTTCTGCACGAAACCGTCGCACAATGGCGGCACCGATACCACTCTCAGCTCCGGTGACCAACGCCGTTTCACCGCTAAGGCGCGTCATGAGCGCAACCGCGCGCCAGTAGGATCATAAAATCCTTTGAGCTCTAAATCCACGGCGTGTCTTAGTCCCGCTACTTCCACTTCGAATTCTCCTGATCTCAAACTCTCGGCGCTAATGCCCGTAGCGCATTTTATAGAGGCCAGCGCGAGTGACGAGCCTACCCGAAACCCCCAAGCCCCTGAAGTGACGTAACCCACTATTTCTTCATTCTGCCAAATAGGCTCGCCTCTATGCAGATAAGGACCCTCTGCCAAAGTCGCATCGCGAACCTTGAGGTTGACTAGTCGATTAACCAAAAGCGGTGCCTCACGTAATCGCACCAGCGCCTCATATCCGATAAATCTAGCAGGCTTGTCAAAAGCTACCGCGAACTTCAATCCCACCTCGAGTGGCGTATCGTCTTCGGTTAGATCAACGCCATAGTGCACGAAACCTTTCTCTAGACGACAATGATTCATGGCCAAAAAGCCGCTATGTTGCAACCCGTATTCTGCACCCGCACTAATTAACGACTCGTACACATGTCTTGCAAAATCGGTGCTGGGATAAATCTCGAATCCTAGTTCACCATAAAACGATCGTCGCAATACCCAGGCTTGTGCCAGTCCTAAGTCAATTTCCCGGGCCATGCCAAACGGCAGACTCTGCGTCGAGAGGTCATCACCGCTAAGCGAAGCGAGAATAGCCCGCGATTTTGGCCCGCTCAACGCATACAGCGCATAATGCGCGGTCACGTCATGGATTTCCACTTGCCACTGGTCGCTAAGCTGGGCGCGAAACTAAGCGCGAGCGAGAAGCTAGGACGCTGGGCGTTTTGGCTGTACAACGGTGGCTTGCTGCTGTGGATGTTGTTTAATTTCCTGCCAATCGGATGGCCACAATTAGACGCTGTATTCGAGCACGGATTAGCTTATGCACGACGCCAAGCCTTTTATGACACTACGACATTCTGGCAGTGGATGCGGTTTCCCGGCGATGTGGTTTGTGCGCTCGGCGCGCTGCTCATGACTTGGGATTTTATCGTCAAATTACGCCCCCTTTATCCGCGCTTTATCGAACAGTTGTTTCTAGGTAAGCGTGTTACGCTGACGTAATCGCAAGTGCTCGTCAGGTTGTTAGTGAAAGTATCGGCCGACTCGGTCGTTAATTTGATAGGACAACTTCCTTTATGCCCGCTAGTATGCCCAATGTGTTAACCCCTGCTCAACAGCGCCTTAGAGCGCTGTCGAGGTGGGACAATGAAGGGGGCGCGCCGCTCGGCGGCCATCAAGAAGGCTTAACTTCCGGCGCAGCTCAATCCGAGATCCCTCCGTTGGGAAATGCCGAGTTGGAGCAGCTTCGCGTTCGCGTCATTGCACTGGAGAACTTGGTGATTTCCTTGCTGGCTCAAAGCCCTGATCATCAACTCGATCTTGTACGTGAGATGGCCGCCTATATTTCTCCACGGCCAGGGTTCACTCCTCATCCTTTGACGATCCGCGCTGCAGCCGAGATGATCCATCTGGTTGAACGAGCCAGGCATTTCCGGGATATACCGCCCTCATGATCATTCGATCCCCCGATCAAGTGCCGCGCGTCACGGTGCTGAAGCGCTTTCCAATGCCGCGAAACCTGGGTGTTTCGCCGGAGTCGCGTATTGAACCAGGGCGGATATGGTCCGCTCCCGCAGGCGCCACTCGCGTGAAAGCGTTTCAGATCTATCGTTACGATCCAGACTTGGAGCGTAACCCACGCATCGATACTTTCGAAGTTGATCTGGATGCCTGTGGCCCGATGGTTTTGGATGCTCTGATCTGGATCAAGAACACGGTGGACTCCACGCTCACCTTCCGTCGCTCGTGTCGAGAGGGTATCTGTGGCTCCTGCGCGATGAACATTGATGGTACGAATTGGTTGGCTTGCACGAGGTTCATTGCCGACTTAGCCACACCCGCGATGATTTATCCGCTGGCGAATATGAGGATCATCAAAGACTTGGTTCCCGATCTTACGCATGCCTTTGCGCAGTACGCCCTCATTCAGCCTTGGCTGCGCTCGAAGACACCGCCGCCCGAGCGAGAACGGCTCCAATCCCCCGAGGAGCGCAGCAGACTCGACGACCACTACGAGTGCATTTTGTGTTTCTGCTGCACCTCCGGCTGCCCGAGTCACTGGTGGAACGGAGATCGCTTTTTAGGCCCCGCGGCGCTCCTACAGGCCAATCGGTGGCTGGTTGACAGTCGTGATGAGGCAACGGGTGAACGCCTCGACGAGCTCGAAGATCCGTTCCGGCTATACCGATGTCACACCATTCTCAATTGTACGCGGACTTGCCCAAAGGGGCTCAACCCCGGAAAATCGATCGCGAATATCAAAAAGATGCTGCTCGAGCGTCGATCCAAAAAGACCGCGTAATATGACGAATATCACACCGAAGCGCTTGCGACCCCTCTCTCCCAACATGCAGATCTACCGACCGCAGCTCACCTCGGTCTTATCGATTGCGAATAGGATCAGTGGCATCGTTTTGAGCCTGTATGCCGTCGCGCTAGTGGTGTGGCTCATTGCCGCCGCCGCCGGACCCCACGCGTACTCCCTAGCACAGTTCTACATAGGTTCGTGGGTCGGCCGGATCTTGCTCTTCGGCGGCACGTTTTCTTTTTTTCTACACCTCTGCGGAGGCATTCGGCATCTGATCTGGGATGCGGGCTTCGGTTTCGAGCTGCGTACGATTTACGCATCGGGCTGGATAATGGTACTGGGGAGTTCGGCGCTCACGCTCCTCTCCTGGATCCTCAGTAGGGTCTTGGCAGGATGAAACCGATGAATAATGACGGCATGCGCTCACCGCTCAGCCGCGCACTGGGGCTCGGCTCGGGAAAGACCGGCGTGGAGCAATGGTGGCGCGGGCGAGTCTCGGCCATGGTGCTGGTGCCGTTAACGGTGTGGTTCGCCGCGTCGCTTATGGTGCACACGGGCAGCGATTATGTGACGCTAATTTCGTGGTTGCGAACCCCCATCATCGCGATTCTGATGGTGTTGCTGCTGGCCGGGGTTTTCTACCACACGGCGCTGGGTCTTCAGGTGGTGATTGAGGATTACGTTCACTCTGGATTTAAGATTCTGGCGTTGATAGGAATGCGTTTTATCTGCTCTGGACTAGCCGTCGCGGGGATCTTAGCGACTTTGCGGATCGTTTTTAGCCAATGAGAGACAGTTTGAATTCGGATCAGCCGCAAATCCACACAAGGAAGCTGATTACGGGAGGATGACTCGATGTTCGTCGAAAGAATATTACCGGTAGCACGCAAGCGACTCGTCTCAATCAAGGATGATGCTCCGGTCATCAAGGCGGCGAAATTACTGCTCGATTGCCATACCGATCTTCAGGTCGTGCGCGGTGGCGGCATCGAGTGTCATGACATGGATCGTCATATGCAGCCAACCGAACGACCTGTTAAAAAAAATGTTTGGTCGATCATGAAGGAGCGTGGCCTGAAGAATCTCCCGGTTCTTGATCAAGGCTTGCGACCGATTGGAGTGCTCAGCGCGCGCGATGCGTTATGCGAAGACCGCAATGCACTACCTCCGGTGCGAGCAAAATAAATGAGCGGTACCAACAGCCGTGACAGTATGGACTATGACGTCGTGGTGGTAGGTGGCGGACCCGCGGGTTTGTCCGCTGCGATTCGCCTAAAACAGCTCGCGACCGAACGAGGGCACAATGTCTCGGTATGTGTCATTGAGAAGGGATCGGAGATCGGCGCCCATATTCTGTCGGGCGCCGTGCTTGATCCGATCGGCATCAATGAGCTCATTCCCAACTGGACCGAAAAGGGCGCGCCGATCAAGACCCGCGTACTTGAGGATCAATTCTGGATCCTGACTGCGCGCCATCGGATTAAAATCCCGCACTTTCTTTTGCCGCCGCTCATGCGCAATCAAGGAAATTATATCGTAAGCCTGGGGAGTCTTTGTCGCTGGCTGGGAAAACAGGCCGAGGAACTGGGTGTTGAGATTTATGCGGGCTTCGCTGGCGCGGAGATTCTTTATAACTCAGACGGCGCCGTGGTCGGCGTCGCAACTGGTGATGTGGGGATTGGGAAGGACGGAATGCGCACGGACCATTATTCGCGGGGCGTCGAACTTCGCGCTAAATACACCTTGGTGGCTGAGGGTGCGCGGGGCTCTCTCACCAAGATGTTATTTGCGAAATTTGGTTTGCGCGACGGCGTTGATCCACAAAAGTTTGGAATTGGCATTAAGGAGCTATGGCAGATTGATCCTGATAAACATCGTTTAGGGCTGGTACTGCATACACAAGGTTGGCCGCTCGCGACGGCAGGCGATGGCTCCTTTATATATCATTTGGAAGATAATCAGGTCGCGATCGGTTTCGTCGTCAATTTGAGCTACGCCAATCCGCATCTATCGCCGTTCGATGAATTCCAGCGTTTCAAGCACCACCCATTAATTCAACCGTTTCTAGAAGGCGGCAAGCGGATTTGTTACGGTGCTCGCGCGATTAACGAAGGCGGACTCCAATCGATCCCCAAGCTGACCTTCCCCGGGGGCGCACTCATCGGCTGCGCGGCCGGTTTTGTCAATGTACCGCGGATCAAGGGTAGTCATAACGCCATCAAGAGCGGAATGCTCGCCGCTGAGGCGACTTTCGAGCGTCTCCAGGCGGGTTCTGAAGGCTGCGATGAGATCACGAACTATCCCAGTGCGCTTAAGGCTTCTTGGGTCTGGGAAGACCTGCGAAAAGTGCGCAACGTCAAGCCGAGCCTAAAATACGGTCTCTGGCTCGGCACGCTCGTCGGCGGCCTGTATATGTGGCTCGAGGATTGCAGGTTAGGTTTTTTGGCTCCTTGGACATTGCATCATCCTAAGGCCGACTATGAATGCCTGAAACAAGCCGATGAATGTCCCAAGATCGTTTATGCCAAGCCAGACGGCATTATCGGTTTTGACAAGCTTTCTTCAGTGTTCGTCTCCAATACTCACCAAACTGAAAACCAACCACACCACCTTCGGTTAGCCGATCCGACGATCCCGATTCGGATCAATTTGCCGCTTTTTGATGAGCCCGCGCAGCGTTATTGTCCGGCAGGGGTATTTGAGATCGTCTGCGATTCTGATGGCAAAAGTCCCCGCTTCCAGATCAACGATCAGAATTGCGTACATTGTAAAACCTGCGATATTAAGGATCCGGAGCAAAATATTACCTGGGTGGTGCCGGAAGGGGGTGGCGGCCCAAATTACTTCAATATGTGACGTTGACGTTGAGGAGAGTTTAAGCAACTCATTGAGACTCGTGCGGGGCCTCTGTCGTTGGTACTCCAATAATGATGGCTGGTTGAGCGTTACTTGCACGCACGGTGTGCTACCGAACGGACAATCGAATCGCGATTGGCGTAGGCTGCGTGTCGGAATAGTTGATAAGAGCTTCGCTATGGCACGTGCGCGTCTTGTATCTACGCGGTTCGCAAACTCCGACGATCGTCATACACAAACCCTACCGGGCGACTATCGCCGAGTCCGATCGCATGGGTAACCCTCTCAATGGACCTGATCTTACTCAGGGGGTTGAACTTGCAACAATTCCTGATGGAACGATGCTACTCGGACACGCGCTCGGCGAACCGGTGCTCCTCGCGCGACGCGGCGATGAAGTGTTCGCGATGGGTGCCATCTGTTCTCATTATGGTGCCCCGCTCGAGCAAGGGCTGCTCGATGGTGAAACGGTTCGATGTCAATGGCATCATGCCTGCTTCAGCTTGCGCACCGGTGAGGCCCTGCGCGCGCCGGCGCTTGAGCCACTTTCCGTTTGGCGCGTCGAACAGGTGCGCGATCGGGCGCGTCAGCTAACGCCGCTGGATGGGCCGGTCGGCGTGTTTGTGCGCGAAAAGCTCAAGAGCGCAGTTCGGCCGTCGCACCCACCGGCGGTCGGCATGCCAGGCTCCGTCGTCATCGTCGGAGGCGGTGCGGCAGGCAATGCAGCGGCCGAAATGCTGCGCCGCGAAGGTTACGGCGGCCGCATCACGATGCTGAGCGCCGATGCGTCGCTGCCCTGCGATCGACCCAAGCTATCGAAGGGCTTTCTAGCCGGTACAGATTCCGAGCAGTCAAGTCT
>JAYVYN010000042.1:0-21704 GCA_043784265.1 Gammaproteobacteria bacterium
GGCTTCGCTCTCGATCGGTCAGTCGCGCAGCAGTCGCAAGAAATTGCTATGGCACAGTTCCAGCAGATCCGCTTAGCGCTGTTATTGATCGGCAGTTTGGCGCTGATAAGCGCGATCGCGGTAGCGCTCTGAGTTAATCGCAGCGCTGCGCGGCCATTGGGAGTATTAGTCGCCGCAGCAAAGCAAATTGAGCAAGGTTATTATTGCGATAACATACAAGTCGCTGCAAGTAGCGAGTTCCAGCGACTTGCTGATACTTTCAATTCTATGCAGTTAGGTATTCGAGAACGCGAAACGCACATCCTGCATCAAGCCACCTACCACGCGCTCACGGGGCTGTCAAATTGGGAAGGGTTGCACCAGTGCCTAGTTGATATGACTAGGGACAAGGCGTGCAGCATTCTTACGCTTGATGTGCAGCGATTTCTCGATATAAACGCATCAGTTGGGCATCAGCTCGCAGATCATTTGCAAAAAAATTGGCAGAACGTATCACGCAGCTTGCCGGAGCGACGAGCTGCGCCAGGGTGTTCAAGTCGGTGAAATTAGCCTAAGCGTTGACGTGCACATTGGGATCAGCGAGTGGAGTGCACCACGCATTCCGTCCGATGATTTTCTACGTCAAGCCGACATGGCGATACTGCAGGCCAAAGAAGAAGGGTACGGTAGCGGTGGTCTATCAATCTTCACACGATGCTGAGCATCGAAGGCGTGTGACTTTAGTGGCAGAACAGCGCAAAGCGCTGGTTGCGGAGGGGCTGACTTTGCACTACCAGCCACTGGTCAATATGACTGATGGATTGGTGATCGGTTTTGAAGCGCTATTACGCTGGTCACATTCCACCTTAGGAAATATTTCGCCGGCAGAATTAGTGCCCTTGGCAGAGCGGGCGTCGGTTTTGCCGGATTTTTCTAAGTTCATCTTGGACATAGCATTGGCCAACTTGGGCGGTGGCACCGCGATGGCACTGAAGTGGAAATTGCTGTTAATTTGTCGGCGGCTGATTTTGCAGATGGGCAACTTAGCTCGCGTGTCCTAGATTTACTACTTGGACACCATGCGCCGGCTACGCGCCTACTGCTTGAGGCGACTGAAGGCGCTATTATGCGCGAGCCGCAGCTTGCAGCCCAAGTCATGCAACAATTGCGTTCTATAGGAGTACGCTTCGCGATTGCACGCGCATTTGTAATGAACTTGGGTCGCTCAGCCAGCAATAATATGATTGTACGTACCACGATCGAGTTGGGCCATGCTACTACGGCTGGGATGCGATTTGGCGCGGGGTTATTTTATTAGCCGTCCCATGGCGGCGCAAGCGGTGCCTGGTTGGATTCAAACGCAACGCCAACAATTGGCACAGGCGCTTAAGTCTGCCGAGCAAACCGGCGCGGTAGCAACCTTGCGGGGTCGTACCCGTCAGTGATCAGCCATTTTTGACCTGCCAATGCCGGTATTTTGCCTAACATAGATTTCATTCCACATTTGTTCCGCGCGCCGGTCACGGAATAGTAGCGAGCCAAAAATGACCGCTAAAAAACCCAGCGGGATGGAGATAATTCCAGGATTTTTTAGTTGCCAAAGCGGAGCTTCTAAGCCCATAAACGAGGTCTCAATATTTTCCCATCTCTTTAAATCTGCATGCGCTTTTGCGATAGTCCTATCGAGCGCGACGAGTTCTTTCGCATCGGTAGTTGTGGCGCGTTTAATGACTTGCGTCGCTAGTATTTTATGAGCCGCGGCCTTGACCGCTTTGGGGTACGTGAGATTGGGCGATACTAAAGTCAGTCCAATAGCCGTAAGCGTGCCTACGAGCATGCCTAAGACAACACCGTTGGTGTTGCATCGTTTCCAATAAAGCGTCAATAGGATGCAGGGAAAGTTTGCACTGGCCGCGACCGCAAACGCCAATCCCACCAGGACCGCTACATTTTGGCCCTTGGCGGCGATGCCTATCGCGATGGACAGTGTGCCGACGATCACGGTTGCGATTCGCGCCGCTTTGATTTGTGCGGCGGGTGGCACCGGCCTACCTGCGTGTATGACTCCCACATACAGATCATGGGCCATGGCGGAGGCTGCGGCGAGGACTAGGCCTGCAACTACTGCCACAATAGTTGCAAAGGCTACTGCTGAGACAAAAGCGAGTAAGAAATTTCCCATAAGTGAGTTGGCACCGCCACCTATGTATTGGGCTAGAAGTGGTCCTGCCATGTTGCCTCCGGCGTCGACCGCTGCAATATTCGCGGGGCCTACATGTTTGGCGGCTCCAAATCCCAGAATTAGGGTCAGCACATAGAAACCGCCGATAATTACCATAGCCCACAACACTGAGCGACGGGCGGCCTGGGCCGAGGCCACGGTAAAGAATCGCATCATGATATGGGGTAAACCGGCGGTGCCAAATACTAAGGCCATGCCAAGGCTGATCTGGTCAATGGGCGCCTTTAAATATAAACCGGGTTCTAAAAAACGCTGTCCGAGTTCCGCGCCAGTCATTGATTTGGCGGGATCACCTAGCAACGCCGCAACGCGCGCTTGAATTTTCGGATCGGATACTACATCGCTCAGAAAGCCAGGCAGCGAGAATCCATAAGGTGCCCACACCAACGCTACAATAACAAATGATGCAACCACTAGCAGTACCGCTTTTATGATTTGCACCCAAGTGGTAGCCACCATTCCGCCGAATAACACGTAGGCTAACATTAGGATGCCGACAAAGATCACGGAGGTCTCGTAGTCGATACCGATTAAGGTTTTAACCAAGACACCCCCACCAACCATTTGTGCGGTAAGATAAATGGTGGATACCGTGATCACTGAAAACGCGCCGGCAATTCGAGTCTTCTTTGGGTCATTCCGGTAGGCCAAAATATCTGTGAGGGTATAGCGACCTATATTGCGACAGGGTTCGGCAATCAAAAGCAAGACTGTGATATAGGCCATCAGAAATCCGACGGAATACATAAAACCGTCGTAGCCATACAGCGAAATCAAACCGGCAATACCCAAAAATGACGCCGCCGATAGGTAGTCGCCAGCGATGGCCCAGCCGTTTTGTAATCCGGAGACAGCGCCGCCTGCCGTATAAAAATCAGAAGCGGATCGGACGCGCTTAGAAGCCAAGTAAGTGACGTACATGGTCATTGCAATCACGGTCGCGAATACCGTGAAAGTTAGCCATCGGTAGTTCATGCTCCCGCTCCCGTTCATGGTTTTCCTGCGTACTGGCCCGCAATAGCGGCAGCGAGTGGGTCAAATTCTCGCCCTGCCCGCCGGGCATAAACCCATGCTATCGCCCACGCAGCCACGAATTCACTGAGGGCAAATAGCAATCCTACGTTGATGACCCCCCATACTCGTATTTTAAAAAACGGCTGATAATAAGCGGCTCCAATAGGCAGCAGAAAATAGTATAAGACTGAGAATGCCATGAGTCCGAACAAGAACCATGATTTACGTCGATGTAGGACTATGAAGCGTGGGTCGCGAACAATAGCATCCCAATCAACATCTTCGTTTGGCGACATCTTTTTGACTCTGTGCGGCGCTATGGCCATTCTGTGGCGTGGGTTGGGAATTCGTATATCGACCGGTAGCGTATAGTAATCTAGTCGGAGATCAATTTAAGGAAGGGAGGCTAATTCATGCGGATTCTTTGCATATTTTTAGTTTTAGTAAATTTTGGTTTAAGCGGCGCGCACGCGCAGACACCCGCTACTGACTTGCTGACCGTGATCCGCGCGGGATCGCTTGTCGATGCGAAAAATAGCCTTGTTAAGCACAATCAATTAATTTTTATACGCGGTGCTCGCGTCGAGCGAGTCGTCGATGGGGCTATTGCCATACCCACCGGTGCGAGGGTAGTGGACTTGTCCAATGCAACTGTGTTGCCGGGCCTCATTGATTCACATACCCACCTGTTTTTGTGGGGTGAAGATCCGGCTAAGGGTGGTTACGATGCCAATATATTAAATGCTGGAGTTTCTTTGCGAGCAGCGCGAGCAACCTATGCTGCGAGGCGAGCATTGGATCAGGGGTTTACAGCGATTCGCGATGTGGAAACCGAAGGTGCGGGTTACGGCGATATTGAAATTAGACAGGCCATCGATGAGGGAACCATCCCAGGACCAAGGATTTTCGGTGCGACTCGCGGAATTTCATCGACTGGAGGCTACGACTTAGAGGGGTATGCGCCTGAATTGACCTTACCCAAGGGCGTGCAAATTATTGACGGACCCATCGAGGCGCGCAAGGCTGCGCGCGAACAATTAGATCATGGTGCCGATTGGTTGAAGGTTTATATGACGCATCGATCTTGGTTGGGTAAAGAAGGTCAATTAGTATCCCAACCGACACTCACAGTCGAGGAATTAAAGGCTATCGTGGATGAGGCGCATGGTTGGGGTAAGCGTGTTGCGTGCCATGCGTATAATGGCGTTGGTTTGCAACGTGCCTTAGATGGTGGTTGTGATTCAATTGAGCATGGACTCGATATGACGGATTTACAGATTGCGCAAATGCTGCGCCAGGGTACTTGGTATTGCCCAACTTTGGCGGTGTACTACTTGGACTGGGCCCCTGAAAACACCGCTGAGGGTAAGCGTGATCGGTTACGAACAAGCTTACATGAGGTGTCTTTTCGCAAGGCGTTACATCAGAAAATTAAGATCGTATTTGGCACTGATATGGGCGGGATTCCTTGGCAACAACCCATTGCGCAAGAATTTAGTCGTATGACACAATTGGGCATGACGCCCATGGATGCCATTCAAGCGGCGACTTCTCGCGCGGCTGACATGCTAGATGCGCGCGGCGAACTGGGTGTTATCGAGCCCGGCGCCTATGCCGATATTATTGCGGTGAGCGGTGATCCGTTAGCGAATATCGGCGAGCTGGAACACGTTAAATTCGTGATGAAGAATGGAGTTATAGTTCGTAATGATTTGTCGAAGAATTAACGATTTTTCAGGCTTGCAGATAACCGCGCAGGCCTAAGCTCTGTACCGCGACAAATTGAGTCTTGTACAAAATTGATAAATTGTCCGCAGTAAGGATTTGGTCGACTGTCCCGTAGCTCCAAAGGCCGTCGTCGCCGATAAGTAGTGCATGGTCGGCAAAGCGCACAGCGAGGTTCGGGTCATGAAGGGTAGCGATGACCGCAGCGCCTGCATCGGCGCGTCGACGCAATAGTGTGAGGGCCTCGAGTTGGTGCTGCGGATCGAGCTGATTGGTAGGTTCGTCGAGTAAAAATATTTCCGGGTCCTGCGCGAATACGGCAGCTAACGCGGCGCGCCGCCGCTCGCCGCCCGACAGCGTCAGGATTTCTCGATTCTCGTATCCTGCAAGGCCTACGGATGCTAGCGCACTCAATGCGATGGCCTTATCTGCGGCACTTTCCCACTGCCAGCGCGCGATATGCGGATGCCGTCCTAATAATACTGTTTCAATCACGGTCGCCGGAAAAGGATCTTCTATATTTTGTGGTAAGAGGGCAAGCTTGCGTGCCAGCGCGCGTCGCGGCCATTCAGCCAAAGGGCGATCGGCTACGAATATTTCGCCTCCAGCCGGAGCGCGTAGGCCTGCAAAGGTATGCAGTGAAAGACTTTTGCCACAACCATTTTGGCCCAATATGGCAAGTATTGACCCAGGTCTTACTTGTAAATGTAGCGCCCGTACGAGCACTCTGCCCTGAACCTGAACCTGTAAATTGCGACATTCGAGCAACGCTTGAGTGACCGTGGTTTTAAGGCTCACTAGGGCTGTAAACGCATAACCGACCAATCATCGCCGCGCGCTCGATCCGCTTCACGTGAACGTGTCCAACGGGCGCGGTCATGTAGCCGGTAAGGTCCCTCGACCCATAATTCCACCGCTTCCACTCGTAAACTAAATCCGCCCCAATAATCGGGTCGCGGAATATCCGGGACTTGGGCCGGTTCGGGGGACCCCGGACCGGCGTAGGGGATTCCAAAACGTAATGCCGCCTCGCTTAGCTGCTGCGCGAGAGTACGACCGGCGGGGAGCGGCGCGCTTTGTTGGCTAGCCCAAGCTCCCAAGCGACTGAGCCAAGGTCGACTCCTAAAGTAAGCGTCATTTTCGCTGTCTGTGAATCGTTGTACCTGTCCCTCGGCGCGGACTTGCCGGTGGCGGTGATCCCAGTGGAATACCAGGGCGGCGCGCGAATTTGCCGCTAACTCACGCCCTTTTCGCGATTGGTAATTCGTTACGAAGGTAATTATGCCGGTTTCTGGAATAACGCCCTTACAGAGGACTACTCGCGCTGAGGGCTGTCCGAATGAATCAACGGTGGCTAGTACCATGGCATCTGGATTCGGTTGCTGCGCCTCACGAATGGCTTGTTGCAGCCATTCTTGCACCAGCGTCAGAGGATTAATGGGTAGCGGTTCGGGCAGTGCCTGAAGAGGTAGGATATGAGATGTTGAATTCATAGGCTGATGGTATCCGGCGCGGCGGCGCAAGTCATCTTATCCCTTGCGGTAGGGGTTCTGGCACAGTAAGTTGTATGCCATGAATTTGGATGAATTGCGTATTTCCCTGACCGAATTAGACGGCCAACTCGTGGAGCTGGTGGCACGACGCCAGGGCTTAAGCGAGCAAGTGGCAGCCGCAAAACGCTCGCTTGGGCGTGCGACGCGGGATTTTGCACGAGAGCGCGAAGTCATCGTGCGCGGACGCGATACCGCGTGTCGGTTGGGAGTTTCGCCAGACCTAGTGGAATCCCTACTGCGGCAACTGATCCAATCGTCGTTAACCACTCAGGAACAGGCACGCGTCGCAGCTCAAGCGCACGGTAGCGGCAAACGCGCCCTGGTGCTGGGCGGTCGCGGCAAGATGGGTGCTTGGTTTGCGGAATTCCTTGCTTCGCAGGGTTTTAGCGTGTGTATTGCCGATCCCGCCGGGCCTCTGGTGGGCTTTGAGACTTTACATGACTGGCAACATGATGCGTTAGATTTTGATTTAATCGTGTTGGCGACGCCCTTGGGTGTCACCGTCCCGCTGATGCAGGGATTAGCGCAGCGTGCACCGCGCGGGCTAATATTTGATTTGGGCTCGCTTAAAACGCCACTGCGCGCCGGCTTGAATGCACTAGTAGCCGCTGGCTGTAGAGTGACCTCTGTGCACCCTATGTTTGGTCCCGATACAGAATTATTATCGGGGCGGCACGTGATTTTTATTGATTTGGGTAATGCTGCGGCTTTATCCGAGGCGCAAGAGTTGTTTGCTTCCACTATGGCCGAGCGCGTTGTTATGGGGTTAGACGAACACGACCGATTGATTGCCTATGTGTTGGGGCTATCGCATGCGCTTAATATCGCGTTTTTTACTGCGCTGGCCGAAAGTGGTGAAGCGGCGCCGCGTTTAGCCCGTCTTTCGAGCACGACCTTTGATTCACAAATGGAGGTTGCGGCCCGAGTCGCGGCTGAAAGTCCGGATCTCTATTATGAGATTCAAAGTCTAAACGAATATGGGGGCGAATCTTTGCGGGCGCTACAGGATGCCGTGGCGCGATTGGTGACGGCCGTAACGCTTAAGAATGCCGATGATTTCACGACCCTTATGCAACGTGGACGAAGCTACTTTGAGGGCAGAGCTGCGGCGCGCGTCGTTTGATTGTTTGTGGTAAGGCCTACAGTCATGAGTGATTCGCCGATGGGAATTGTAGAATTAAAACAGCATCTCAAGGAGTTGACGGACCAGGCGGCGCACAATGACGCGATCCTAAAACGTGCTCAATCGCGTGAATTGTTGTTGTTGTGGGCCGATAGTTTGGGTGCATTGCTACGTGTCTTGGTGGATGGTCTGCGTGATTCCCATTCGCTTGAGGCTACTGGCGTAGTGATGCTGGATCCACATCACGAAATTCGCCATTTGCTAGCGGCGAGCGGCGAACGAGCAGAGGATTTCAAGCAGATTATTTTTGTTGATTCGCTGACGGGACATGCGCCGCAATTGTCAGCATTGCATAAGCCCTGGCTCGGGGCTTACACAGTAGCGAATCATGGTTTGCTTTTTGCGGGCGTTGGGCATTTAAAGAGCGTGGCCTTGGTGCCGCTGTTGCGCAAGGATAAGGTCACCGGTGTATTGTGCTTTGGCAGTATCGAGGCGGGCCGATTTACACGACATCACGGCACCGATTTTCTAGCGCATTTGGGTGCGGTTGCCGCGGTATGTATGGAGAACGCCGTTAACCGCGCACGTTTGTTGCGCGCCGGGATCACTGATTTTTTGACCGGCTGGCACAATCGGCGCTATTTGCAACAACGTCTCAAAGAAGAGCTGGCGCGTGCGCAACGGCATGCGGCTTCAATTAGCTGCCTGATGATTGACATTGATCATTTTAAAAACATTAACGATGGATATGGTCATTTGACCGGCGATAATGCCCTTAAAGAAGTTGCGTTGCGAGTTGAAAGTCAGATCCGTAGTATGGATACCGCGGCGCGATTTGGTGGCGATGAATTCGCGATTATTTTGCCTGAGGCGACAGTCGCCGCCGCTGCCACGCTCGCAGAGCGAATACGCGGTTGTATTGCAGTGAAACCGTTTATTTTAGCGGAGCAAATTACCCGTCATTTGAGCGTCTCGATAGGGGTAGCGGCGGTATCTCCCGGGCGTCACCAGACCGATCTAAAAGCGCTCGCAGATCGCTTATTGGCGGATGCGGATGCCGCGCTCTATCGAGCTAAAGCGCTCGGCCGCAATCGCGTGCAAGTGGGGACCGGCTAACCCGTAATGCGACGTTCGCGCCGCATCAGAAGAAGGAATAGAGGAACGCCCACTAGTGCCGTAAGGGCCCCTACCGGCAGTTGGCGGGGCGCGGCGATCGTGCGCGCCAAAGTATCGGCGAGGGTCAATAGACTGCCCCCCATTAGCACCGAAGCGGGAACGACGATACGATGATTACTGCCTGCGATAAGCCGTACCAAGTGCGGCGTGACAAGGCCAATGAATCCTATGCCGCCTGCCGTTACGACCGCGCTAGCGGTGAGAACCGCCGTAGCGATGAATAATGCGACGCGAACCGGTACGAGCGCTACGCCGAGGGATTGGGATTCGATTTCGCCACGTGCCATGACATTTAAATTACGCGCTCCGATGGTCGCGCAAACTGCAGCGAATACCAGCAGTGCGAACGCGGTAGGAGCAAAAGAGGCGAACGATAAATCGCCCATGAGCCAAAACAGCATACCTCGCAAATGGGTTTCGTCGCCGAGGCTCAACATGAGGCCGACGACTGCTGTACATCCAGAGGCAACCACTACTCCGTTGAGCAATAGTCGTTGCGGTGTCCAGCCGCCGCTGGCATGCGCCAGGGCAAAAACCAGAAGAGTGGCCCCTAAAGCTCCCATGCCAGCGGCACTTTCGATTGCTACGCCGCCAAGGCCAAGCAGCATGGCCCCTAGGGCGGCGACTGCCGCGCCTCCCGAAATTCCCAGAACGAAGGGGTCCGCTAGGGGATTCCGTAGCAGGATCTGCATGAGCACGCCAGCCAAAGCTAAAAGCCCTCCAGTGCTGAAGGCATTGAGCGCGCGCGGAAGTCGCAGATTCATCACAATTTCGCGGGTAATGGGGTCGTCGCCGCTTATTAGCGACTTTATTAGGGTACTAAAGGACAGCGACGTGCTACCCACGGAAACCGCGGTCAGTAGGCTGAGTGCGGCGATTAAACTTAAAGCGGGTAAAAGACGTCGAGCTTGCATAGGCCTGATACCTTATGGCTCTTGAGCTCTCACCACAAGACCTCGTTGATATGGAACAATGATGCGCATGCAGCCTAAGGTGCCGACCGATTACATTGATAAGGACGGTTTCCGCGCTAATGTGGGAATCGTGCTGATGCGTGAATCTGGGGAGTTGTTTCTAGGAGGGCGCGTAGGGGGGCGTGGCTGGCAATTTCCTCAAGGCGGCGTAAATCGCGGCGAGCAAGTCGAGCAGGCATTATTTCGTGAGCTCAAGGAAGAAATTGGCTTAGAGCAAGCCGACGTGCAAGTTTTGGGTTCTACTCGGGGGTGGTTGCGGTATCGGTTGCCGCGACAATATATCCGCGATCGATGTATCGGCCAAAAGCAACGGTGGTTTCTCTTGAAACTCTTGGCGGCAGAGTCGCGACTGCATTTTGATTCGACCGGCCAACCTGAATTTGACCGCTGGCGCTGGACTGATTATTGGACGCCGGTGCGCGAAGTAGTGCACTTTAAACGGCGGGTGTATGTTCGAGCCTTGCATGATCTCGGTAAATTACGATTTCCCGATGGGCTACCGGCTTACCCTGATTGGTGGTCGGAGATTTAGCAGACTGTTTTTGTTAAGCCCTTCACAAGGGCTTAACTATCGCGAGAATGATGATACCGATCAAAAGAATGGAGGGTACTTCGTTGAATGCGCGATACCATTTAGCGCTCCGAGAATTGCGATTTTCAGCAAATGCGCGCACGAATTTGCCGCATAGTACATGATATGCGATCAATACCACGACTAGCAGTAATTTGACTTGTAGCCATACCGTTTGTAAATATCCAGGGGCAGCGACGATCATAGAGACGCCAAATAGTAAGGTAGCGCCTGCCCCGATATTCATGAGTATAAATAGCCGGCGTTCCATCACCTTAAAGCGATTAGTGCTGACTAAATCGGTAGTGTCGGCGTGATAGACGAATAGTCGCGGAATATAAAAAAGGCCCGCAAACCAGGTGACCATGGCAATGACATGAAAGGCTTTAAGCCAGAGCATGAGTTGTTCCTTGACGTTCGACGATCGATAATAGCGCGAGTTTTGAAAATTGTTGGCGAATAATGACAGGAATTATCCAATGCCGGAGTCGTTCAGCAAGCTGGTTGTGCGTTCTTATGCGCCGCGTAGGCGTGCGCTGCTACTCTGGGTATCCGGATTTGTTGCGCTAGGCTTGTTTTATTCGGCCTTTGAATGGGGTCGGTACTCGGCCGGTTTTCATTTGATCGACTCGGTGCGCGGTGCATTATCGGCAAGTTCGCGAATCCGGGCCTTGGAGGCGGAGAATATTCGCCAACATGCGCAACTGGAGGCGGCAGAAGTGGCTCGGCGCGTGGATCGTGAAGGATATAACCAGGTAGAACGTAGTCTCGGAGATATGCAAGCCCAAATTGCACGCCTAACGCAAGATTTATCGTTTTACCGAGGTTTAGTTCAGCCGGATAGTGTGACGCACGTCAAGGTACAGCAAATGCAAATACTTCCGCAGGGCGGTTCTGGGAACTATCTCTTAAAATTCGTACTAACCCAGGTGGGAAAGCCCGACAATGTGGTTGCGGGCAATGTCGTGTTGAGCATCGATGGCTCGCGACAGGGTCGCCCGATGAGCTTAAGTTTGGCGGATGTGTCGCCTAAAGGACGCGTTAGCCTGGCATACTCGTTCCGCTATTTTCAGGATTACGCTGAATCTATACAGTTGCCGCAAGGGTTTGAGCCATCGCGTCTTGGCGCCCAGATTCATGGCGGCAGAGACGGAAGCCACGGGTTCGTTCAGGCTTTTGTCTGGAAAACGCAAGGAATGTCGGTTGAAACGGAAGCAAATAGCAATATCGCGTCTAAGGGTGGTGTAGATGTTCAAGCGCAAACCGACTAGGCACGCCAAAATCGACACTTTGATCGGAGCGCGGACGCGGATCAATGGCGATGTGGAATTTTCGGGTGGTTTTCACCTCGACGGCTACATTAACGGCAATGTTCGAGGAGAGGCCAGTGATACGGCGTTTCTATCGGTTAGTGAGCAGGGCTGTATCGAGGGTTCAGTATTTTCGCCGAATATCGTGCTGAACGGCATCGTTAAGGGTGATATTGAGGCGAGTAATCGGGTCGTATTGGGAAAAAAAGCTCGAGTTTTGGGAAATGTGCACTACACCGTCATTGAAACCGCGGTGGGCGCCCAAATTAATGGTAAGTTGATACATCTGGCCTCTGTTGAAACTCCTGCGGATGAGGGGTAGCGTGAGGGTCTTTTAGAGTAGAGTAAACCTATGACAAACCTTGATAATGCCTCTTTAGAGCCTCTGGCACCCGATGTGTTGGTATTTACCGATGCAGCGGCCAGTAAGGTGGGTGAACTTATTCGCGAGGAATCCAACCCAAGTTTAAAGCTGCGGGTTTTTGTATCTGGCGGCGGGTGCTCGGGTTTTCAGTACGGCTTTACCTTCGATGAGAAAATCGAGGACGGCGATTTCTGCGTGGAAAATCGTGGGGTACAGTTGTTGGTCGATCCGATGAGCGCGCAATATTTGATGGGTGCCGAAATTGATTACAAAGAGGACCTTCAGGGTGCCCAGTTTGTTATTCGCAATCCGAACGCTAAGACTACCTGTGGCTGTGGATCGTCGTTCTCTGCCTGATGAGTCGCGGACTTGATGTTCCGGACGTGCTGGCTGCCGTCGATTTGGGTTCCAATAGTTTTCATATGGTCGTTGCGCGTCACTCGCACGGGCAACTGGTCATATTGGACCGACTACGTGAGATGGTCCGCTTAGCAGCGGGACTCGGTGATAGCGGCCGGCTAGACGATGAGGCAACTGACCGCGCGCTACGTTGCTTAGAGCGTTTTGGTCAAAGGCTTCGAGCCATGCAGGCCGGTAGTGTGCGGGTGGTAGGCACCAACGCGTTGCGGCGCGCTAGGCACAAGCGAGGCTTTTTGGAACGGGCTCGAGCCGCTTTGGGTCATCCCATTGAAATCATTTCGGGTCTAGAGGAAGCGCGGCTTATTTATTCTGGGGTCGCGCACACCAGCCCCATGAACCCTGACAAACGTTTAGTGATTGATATCGGCGGCGGGTCAACTGAGGTGGTGATCGGCGAGGGCTTTAATCCGCTTTTGCTAGAGAGTTTGTCGGTGGGATGTGTGGGTTTGGGGATTGAATATTTCGAGGACGGTAAAATATCTGAGAAGCGCTTCGAGCGGGCTCGCACGGCTGTGAGACTTGAGCTTGAGCCTATTCAAGAGGCGTACCGCAAAATGGGCTGGTTGCAAGCCTATGGTAGTTCCGGATCGGTGCGCGTCATCGGCGACGTAATAAAGCGACTTTATCCGGACGATCGTAAAATCACGCTCGCCAATTTACATAAGCTCGCTGAGCGAGTAACCGCCGCCGGACATGTGGATGAACTCGATATCGAGGAAGTAGATGCTGAGCGTGCGCCAGTTTTTCCGAGTGGCCTAGCCATTCTTTTAGAAGTGGTTGAAAATTTCGGTATTGAGCGAATCCGTGTGGCCGAGGGCGCAATGCGGGAGGGGTTGCTGTACGACTTGGTGGGTCGATACACCGATGAGGATGCGCGGGTACGAAGCGTTCGCGCCATGGAAAAGCGCTATCACGTCGATGGCTTGCAAGCGGATCGCATAGAAGCCACTGCGGTGGCGCTGTTGGAACAAGTGGAATCCGAATGGGGCCTTGAAGAACCCATGGCAGAATTAGTATTGCGTTGGGCCGCACGCTTGCATGAGGTGGGCCTTGATATCGCGCATTCGAAATATCACCGGCATAGCGCTTATCTGCTCCAACATGCAGATATGCCGGGATTTCCGCGTGAAGAACAACTGCTGTTGTCGGCTTTAGTGGGTGGACATCGACGCCAGCTGGTTTTAGAGGTTATCGAGGAGTTAGTGCCGCCGTGGGATCATCATGCGGAGTTTTTGATTGTGCTACTACGTCTTGCGGTGCTGATGCACCGCGGTCGTAGCCCGCAGCCGTTGCCGGAAGTTTCTCTTAGCGTCAAGGGTCGAACCTTGAACTTAGGTTTGCCTGCGCGTTGGATGAAAGAGCATCCTCTGACGCTTGAAGATATGGAGCAGGAACGCATCTATTTGAGAGAGGCGGGATTTCGGCTCAATATTGCGTAATAAGTAAATACACGAAATTAAATTTTATTCGCTGAGCGCGACGCGCTCGTCATATTGAGTCAACAAGCGCATTTGAGCGCACACGCTATTGGCGCCGGAACTTCTTGTATATTGACCTTCTGAGTTAAGTAACCATGCCTGAGTATTGTCCTTAAGGTATAGATTCAGATCGTCGAGGATTCTTTGTTGCAACGTGGCTGATTCCACGGGAAAGGCTACTTCGATGCGTCGAAACAAGTTGCGATCCATCCAATCGGCGCTACCACAATAGAGTTCTCGATTGCCTGCATTTCCAAAATAATAGATGCGTGAGTGTTCAAGAAAACGTCCGATAATCGAGCGAACCTGAATATTGTCTGAGATGCCTGGTATGCCGGGCCGCAAGCAACATACGCCTCGCACGATAAGATCAATTTCTACACCTGCGTTCGAGGCTAAATACAGAGCTCGAATAACCGTAGGTTCAGTAAGCGCATTGAGTTTGGCGATGATGCGCGCGGGATGACCCGCGCGAGCATGTTCGGCTTCGCGCTCGATCTTTGCGATCAGCATTGGATGTAAACTAAAGGGCGCATGTAATAGCTTTCTGAGGCGCGGCACTCGAGTAAGACCTGTTAGCTGCAAGAATATTTCATGAATATCATCGCCAATCGATTCGTCTGCCGTCATAAGGCCGTAGTCGGTGTACAGTTTGGCGGTCTTGGTGTGGTAGTTGCCGGTTCCTAAATGACAATATCGCCTAAGTCCTTTGTCTTCGCGTCTTACCACCATGACTAATTTGGCGTGAGTTTTGAATCCGAAAACACCGTACATGACGTGCGCACCGGCCTCTTGTAGGCGGGTTGCAAGCTCAATATTCGCCTCTTCATCAAATCGTGCTCGAAGTTCAATGATGACCGTCACATCTTTGCCGGCGCGTGCCGCCTGCGCTAACGCATCGACAATTGTGGAATCACTGCCTGCACGGTACAGCGTTTGCTTAATCGCCAGAACTTGCGGATCTGCAGCCGCGCGTGTTAGGAAATCCGCGACTGGACCGAAGCCTTGAAACGGGTGGTGCAGCAATATGTCTCCGGCGCGCAAGGTCGTGAACAGATCTGCACCCATTTTCAACTGATGGGGAATACTAGGAGAGAATGGCGCGTATTTCAGGGTTGAGTTATCCACCAAATCATATACCGCCATGAGACGATTTAAATTGACTGGACCGGAGACGCGGTACAAATCATCTTTTGTCAACGCAAATTGACTCAATAACGAGTCGAGTATCTCTCGCGGACAATCGTGGGCGGTCTCAAGACGAACCGCATCGCCGTAGCGTCGCGACGCAAGCTCGCCTTCGACGGCACGAAGTAGGTCATCCACTTCTTCTTGTTCGACGAATAGATCGCTGTTACGAGTGACGCGAAACTGGTAGCAACCTTGTACCTCCATGCCCGCAAAAAGGCGTGATACAAATGCTTCGATAATCGTACCCAGGAAAACAAATTGACGTTTTCCAAGTTCATCGGGTAGTCGGATGAGTCGCGGCAGGGATCGTGGTGCTTGCACAACTGCAAGACCGCTTTCACGTCCAAAGCCGTCTTCGCCTTTGACCACAACGGCAAAATTAAGGCTTTTGTTTAATATTTTCGGGAATGGGCGCGCCGGATCCAGTGCGAGTGGGCTAAGAACGGGTTCGACTTCTCTGGCGAAGTAGTCTTTTAGCCAGGACTCTTGCGCATCGTTCCAGGAATCTCTTGATAAGAATACCACTCCCGCCCGAGCGAGTTCCGGCATTAGGATATCGTTTAGAACTTGGTATTGTTCGTCCATCAAGCGAATCGCACGTGTGCGGATGGCTTTTAATTGTTGAGGAACCGTTAGCCCGTCTGGGCCACCCTGCAGCGCTCCAGCTTCTAATAGTTCCTTAAGGCTGGCGACGCGAATTTCAAAAAACTCGTCAAGATTTGCGCAGGAAATGCACAAAAATCGCACTCTTTCTAAAAGAGGAATTGTGGGGTCCTTACTTTGCTCGAGGACCCGTTGATTAAACTCAAGAAATGAAAGTTCGCGGTTGATATAGAGCCGCGTTGCATGTAAATCGATATCATTCATTTTAATTGCGCAAGCGGCGTTAATTGTGCAATTAACGCGCTAGTTTGAGCGTTAAAGTTTTGTAGCGAGGTGGCGGGGAGTGGGTCTGCGCCAGATAAATGTACTGTCTGCGGGTTTAAGTGAATGCCGTTGCGCAGATATTCGTAGTGCAAATGCGGGCCAGTCGCGAGGCCCGTCATACCTACATAGCCGATGGTGTCGCCTTGTTGTACATGTGTACCCATGTGAATGCCTCTGGCGAAGCGCGCTAAATGGCCGTACAGCGTGCTCACCGTATCGGCATGGGTCAGCATGATGGCATTGCCGTAGCCGCCGCGTCGCCCTGCGAAGCTGACACGTCCATCGCCGGCGGCATGTACGGGCGTGCCTCTCGGGGCAGCATAGTCGGTACCCATATGGCCGCGAATCCGGTTCAGGATGGGGTGTAGCCTATGCGGGTTAAAGGTTGAGCTAATGCGAGAAAATTCCAGCGGCGCGCGCAGGAACGCCTTGCGCATGGGTTGACCTTCTGGTGTGTAATAAGCGATTTGTCCGGCGTCGCTCATGAAACGGACCGCTCGATATTGCTTGCCTGCGTTGATGAATTCGGCCGCCAATATGTCACCGTCGTGCAGGTAGCGATCGTTTAGAAAAACCTGGTTATAAACTATCGTGAATTGATCGCCGTCGCGAATATCCAGTACAAAATCGATATCCCAGGCAAAAATATTGGCGAGCTTTAACGCTATGAGATCAGATATGGCCGCTGATTCTGTCGATTGAAATAACGATGAATGAATAGTGGTGGTGGCCGTGCGAACTCGTGTCTGTAGCGGATTTACAATAATTTTGGCGGCAAAACCAGCATTTTCCCGTTGCACTTCGAGGGTTTGCGTCTCGCTGACTCGGCGCGTCAGACTGCGCACTTGCGCGGCTTGGTGGGTCAGGCTGATAGCATCGCCGGGTTTTAGATAATCCAAACTTTGGCGAATGCCGGGTAAGTTGCGTATTGCTGCGAGGTCAGCAGGGTTCAGGGCTAGGCGGCGAAAGATTCCGTCGAGCGTGTCATTGCGGGACACAATTACTTGCAGGGAAGAGACTATACTAGCTTGTTGGGGAATGATGGGGATAGTGGGGTGCAGAGTGCTGCGGGCGGCGTGTGTGCTGGTGGCGGGGGTGGTGGGGATCGTTATGCTTAAACGATCGGTAAATTGGACCCATTGCCAAAGTAGAAGTGCGCTCCCGAGTGCAATTGCGTAGATTATTTGCTTCTTTACCAACATAAAAACCTCGCAAATGCCGATTTTTCTGGCGACTAGCGATGCGCCTACAGGAATGGTCGCCAAAACCCCAAAAACATTATGTTATAAAGCTGGAGTCGTTCCAATAGTGTGGGACAGATAGACCTGTATTTCTGGGCTGTGGGTCTAGAATTCTCGCGTTGGTTGGTCGCATCAATCGGTATGGTAGCCCGGTGAGGATAGGTAAATTGGTTCAGTTGTTGTTAAGGTTAATAGTGTTGGCGGCTTTTTGTTTTAGGGCCGGTGCAGCAACCCCGATAACGCCGTCGGTCCTTATTGAGCGTGCTCAGCAGCAAATGAATAAGAATCCGGAGGCGGCCAAGGCCAATGCCGAGGCGGCGTTGCAGCGCCTAATTCAAGATCCTGACGCTGATTTGGCAATTCGCGCGCACCTTATTCTGTGCAACTATTATTCTGACCGGGATTATAAGGCTCGCGAACAGCAGAGTGCAGCAGCGATGGCGTTGCTCGGAAATGCGAAACGACCCGGCTTACGGGCGGGCGTGCTCACTTGCCAGGGTGAGACTGCAGAAGGCCTCGGCGATTTGGAAACCGCTCGGGCGCGTTACGAAGCGGCGGTGGTGATTGCGACTAAAAACGCCGATAACGAGATGTTAGCCGGGGCGGTTGCCGATCGAGGTTTCATGCGTGGTGTACATGGTGATTACCCCGGAAGTCTCACTGATTTACGCCATGCGCAAACACTTTACGAGCAACTCGGTCGGCCTGCGGACGTTGCCACTACCATTCACAATATTGCGATTATTTACACCGGTATGGGCGACCACCAAGAAGCCGTTGAATTGTTTGAGACTGCTTTAAACATGCAACGCGTGGCGGGTCTTATGAGCGATCAAGCTAATACCTTGACTAATTTGGGTCGGTCATACCTTTTGCTCGGAAAAGCTGAAGTGGCGCGCCGTGCATTTTCAGAGTCACTGGTGCTGAGCCGACAGTTTGGCCTTGCGCTGAATGAGGCTTATGGCCTGCGCGGTCTGGCGGGCGTTGCCACCATGCAGCATGATCCTAAGTTAGCACTAGGGCTACTCGATCAAGCCGTGAAGTTGCAAGGTTCGAGTGATGTTTTGTTGCGCGCGCGCATTTTGTACGTGCGGGGCGAGGCACTCGAACAGCTGGAACGATTTAAGGAGAGTGAATCCGAGTTGCTACAAGCGCTGGAGATATTCAAACGAAATCAATCAGCGCAAGAGCTGGCAAAAACCTTTGACCTATTGGCAATGGTGAGCGCTGAGCTTGGCAATTGGCGGGGTGCCTACGACTACCAGCGACTCGCGCAAGGCCATTTCACGCAGATCTTGCGGGAACAGTTGGATCATCGATTCGCCTTACTCAGATTTCAGTACGACACAGCGACTACGGAGAAGGAAAATCAACTGTTGACCCAAGAAAATGCTGCGAACTTGCTGGTGCTGAAACAACAGCACCGAGTGGCTCAATTCAAGACCGGAGTTATTTCGCTTAGTGCGCTGTTACTGATGGCCCTTATTGGATTGGTGTTGTATTTACGTCGTAGCGGTCATCGCATGCGCGCGCTTGCGATGACCGATGAACTGACAGGGGTTCCCAACCGCCGAGCCGTGTTGGAGCGTCTGGATCAATTATTGCGGGATTCGATTGAACCGACCTCTATCCTAGTGATCGATATTGACTATTTTAAGACGATCAATGATCGTTTTGGGCATCCGATTGGCGATGAAACATTGAAAATGGTAGCCGCGCAATTACGGGTTGCGGCACATCCAGCGCTTTTTGGTCGCTTGGGCGGTGAGGAGTTTGCGGTGGTATTGGCGAACTCGCGTTTGGCGGAAGCGCGTGCCGTGGCAGAGCACTTGCGCGAAGCTACGACGCGCGTTGATCTGCACAATTTTATTGGTGCACGTCACATTACCGTGAGCATTGGAGTGGCTACCTCGATCAACGGTAACGAATCAATCACGAGCATGCTTAGCCGAGCCGACTCGGCTTTGTATGCGGCGAAAGGCAGTGGTCGAAATTGCGTTCGGGTTGATTCATTGGTATCGCTTAACACGCCACCTCGAGTGGCGTAAGGCGCTTAAGCCGGATTTATTTTTTTATCTTTGCGCCTGGCAATCCTTTTGCTAAACCGCTTGTGGCGAGTGAAACGGCGAGTTTTAATACGTTTTGAAAACTGGCCTTAACATCTTCGATGGCAATATTGCGACGAAAAAAATCCGCCCATACAAACTCGGCAAAGGGAGTCGGTGTTTTTTCATATCCGCCGGCGTTGCGTACGTAACCGGCCAATGAGCGGTAGGGGTCATCGACCAATTTATTTAAACTAGCGGGGATGGCTAAATAGCGACGCCGTACGCCGTTGACGTCTAAGGGATGAACCCACAGATTTTTGTTCATTTCGGTCCAAAAATCCGCTAGTTTCAGCTTAGAGAGATCCGCGATAACCTCGAAAAATCCAGATTTAAGGCCGGCCTCGATGGCCGCTAAGCCCAAATGGTGATGATCGGTGATGTACGCTTGGCCGCCGGGACCGTTTACGGCTGGAATGGGGTGATCTTGCATAAATTGCTGCTTTTCTTGCGGATTTAATGAGAGGAGATGCTGTTTCTTATCTCTGACTTCTCTCATTCCTACGGTCAGTTGAGTGGGCCGTAGACCCTTAAGAGTGGCTTCTTGTAATTTAGGCATGCGGCACCGCGTAGTAAACACCGTGCGGATAATAGTCTATTATTTAAAAAATGTTGCGTAAGGAACGAGCTTGCATAGCCAAATAGAAAATCAAATCGCTGAATTGAAGCGCGGCGCGGTAGACCTTATTCATGAAGCGGATCTGCGCAAAAAAATCGCACGGGGAACGCCGCTGCGGGTCAAGGCGGGATTTGATCCGACCGCGCCCGATCTGCATTTGGGGCATACGGTTTTAATTAATAAATTACGACAATTCCAGCAGTTTGGCCATCAGGCCATATTCTTGATTGGTGACTTCACTGGCATGATTGGCGATCCTACCGGGAAAAACGCGACCCGCCCGCGCCTGACCCCGGTGGAAATAACTGCCAATGCTAGGACCTATCAAGAGCAGATTTATAAGATACTGGATCCTGAGCTTACCTTGATTGAGTTTAATTCGACGTGGATGGGCCCGATGACGGCAGCGGGGTTAATCGAATTGGCGGCTAAACATACGGTGGCGCGCATGTTGGAGCGGGATGACTTCGAAAAACGTTACCGCGGTGGACAAGCGATAGCCATCCATGAGTTTTTATATCCTTTGGTGCAGGGCTACGATTCCGTTGCACTGCGGGCGGATGTGGAGTTGGGGGGTACGGATCAAAAGTTTAATCTGTTAGTGGGACGGCAAATGCAGGAGGCGCATGGCCTGGAGCCGCAGATCGTGCTGACGACGCCTTTGCTGGAGGGCTTGGACGGCGTGCAGAAAATGTCTAAATCGCTGGGAAACACTGTGGGTATCCACGACGCTCCGGTCTCCATGTTTGGCAAGCTGATGTCGATATCGGACACCTTGATGTGGCGCTATTTTGAGCTGCTGAGTTTTAGGCCGTTGAGCGAAATTGCGGCGCTGCGCAAAGAAATGGAGAATGGACGTAATCCACGCGATATAAAATTCGAACTGGCGGCAGAAATTGTGGCGCGGTTTCATTCGACGGCTGAGGCCGAGGCCGCACAGGCGGACTTTTTGGCGCGTTTTCAGAAGGGGGTGGTGCCGGAGAATTTAGTAGAGCAATCGCTCGGATATGGCCCTGGCAACGGCGAGGTCGGTGGCCAGGTGCGCCTGAACACAATTTTAAGGGATCTAGGTTTTGTTGCGAGCGCGTCTGAAGGAAATAGGAAGATTTCCGAGGGTGCGGTGCGGGTTAACCAGGAAAAAATAAACGAATTTACCTACACGCTGGCCCTGGGAAGTACTTATATCGTGCAGGTTGGCAAGCGATCCATCGCGAAAATAACGCTTACTCAATTGCATTAGTCGGGTGCGTTGCACGCTGTGCGCGTGGTGTAAAAAAAAGAGTTGTGACAATCCGTTGACAGGCTGGAACCGAGGGCTATACTGCGCGCCCTTCTTAAGCAAAAGGCAATTTTTGAGACTTCTCGGACGTTGACGAGCCTCTAAAATCTGCTATACTTGGAAGTCTTTACCCGGGCCTTTGTTGCCTTGGGTTGTTCTTTAAAAATTCGAACAGGTAATTTGTGTGGGGACTCGCGTCATTGCTTTTAGTGCAATTGATGATAACGAGAACCAAACGACCAGTTGTTCATTCGTGCCTTAAAAACACGATATGAATGAATGTGAGTTTGGGATCGTAATAGCTTCAGTATTTAAGTGTAATTAACTGAAGAGTTTGATCCTGGCTCAGATTGAACGCTGGCGGCGTGCCTAACACATGCAAGTCGAGCGGTAACAGGTGTAGCAATACATGC
>JAYVYN010000043.1:0-2912 GCA_043784265.1 Gammaproteobacteria bacterium
ACCCTGCTGCGCCTGGTGCAGTCCGTCCCCAGCCCCAAGGCCGAGCCCATCAAACGCTGGCTCGCCAAGGTGGGCTATGAGCGCATGCAGGAGATGGCCGATCCGGCCCTGTCGCTTGAACGTGCACGCCAGACCTGGCAGCAGCATGGTCGCAGCGACAAGTGGATTCAGCAGCGTATGACCGGGCAGGAAACGCGCAACAAACTCACCGACTATTGGCGCGAGCACGACATCAAGGAGCACGAGCAAGACCTTCAAATAGCTCCCGTGGTATTAGCCAAAAATCATGCCGAGCTGGCGTCACAGCTTACTATTTCCAAGCGCCGTCAGACAACATAGATAGCGAACGGGCCTCGTTAGCATCCCGGCTATTGAGAAAGAATTTCCAGCGGATTAAAAAGAGTAGTAGGGAGAAAGCTGATGGCAACATCTAAATCGTTCAATCGCAAGTTGATCAAAGAGCAATCAGCCTTTGTCTTACTTGATTCTGTAATAGCTTTTCTTCGTAAGCATAAGATATCCGAAGGAGTGATAAAACAGCATTTAAGGCATCTTATGAACGGCCAGGGATTTACGCCAGCTCAAGGGCGATTTCAGAAACTAATTATTACCTACGAAGACATGGGTATCATCGTTGCTACTTGGTACGGTAATCCTAAGTTTCTCGACAAGCTTGGCCAGCCCGTGCCTTTATCCCCTACTTTCGGGAGATACTCGATTGCGAACCTGGTGCGAGCTTCACGCGTTCGGACAACTTATCGTAACGCCATGGAATTATTGCGACTTTCAACTAGTATTCGCACTGACTTACTTGGCAATTTATTGCCAACAAATCGAGTTTTTGTGTTGCCGGGGATAGAGGTCCCCAGAGCAGCGCTAGTTATTCAACGTTACTTAGATACTTCACGAAGAAACTCTGCTGCTGCGACCGATTCACGCGTAATGCTTTTGGATCGCAACTGTTACGTACCAGAACTGAACGTTCGAGATTTTTCAGCAATAATGCGGGATGTTAAAGATCAAAGTTCGGCATTCATGGACTCTGTTGACGGCCAGATTGAAGGTCGTCGTCTAAAAAAATCAAACGGTAAAGGAAAGGGGGAAATCGGATTATTTGTCTTTGCATGGGCCAATTCGGGTAAATCAAAAGTTTCGCGCATGACATCCACAAAGAAAACGCGGCTGACTGATCAGATTGATTAAAAGATCATACAAAGAGACTGTTCAATTCCTAAAAAGAGAGAACTTCGTATAAGCGGCCAACCAAAATTAACCCACAGTTCATGACGTCCCTACAATCGAACTCGGCTTGGCGCTAGACGTTCCTACAATTGAGGACGTTCCTACAATTGAACTCGGCTTAGCACTCGACGTTCCGACAATTGAGGATGTGCCCACAATCGACGAAAGCTTTACGGTGTCCGCAAGCATAATTCCGCCGGTTACCGGCTGAATACCCGTGAGGGCTACTATCTGTCCCTCTACAAGACCCACGCTAGCTGGGTCCGCCATTGCGGCAGTTAGATCAACATTTAGCTGGTCTAACTTTGCGTAGCCCTTCGTCCGATCCACTGATGTCAAACGACCCTTTACAAATATTCTTGTCGATCCGGGGATATATGACTTAGATATACGATCGATGGAAATGGCCGATGACCCGGCAGCACTGTAGATTGCTACCGTGTCCCCGACTTCAATCAACTTGGGGGCGCGAGCAATATCACTAATTAGCAATCCATCTTGAGAATATTTTGTTCCTGTATTTAGCGAAATTTTTTGACCTGATACCAATATCGTCCCATGCGGCAAATCTACTGCCTGAACCAGGCCAAACACTTGCAGATCAAGTGAAAACGCTTTTGCGGTTGCCTCGGTTGACGCGCCGGCCACTTCGGCGAAAATATTTGCGCCAATAGTTGAACCTAGAATGAAGCCAGCGGCGAGTGTTACTCCTCGGACTTTCCTTGAAAATTTTCTTACTAAATTTCTGGTCACTTAGTCGCACTCCCTGATTACATTCCAAACAAAGTTAGAAACTTGCTGTTGACTCAATTAACCTTAAAATCGATTCCTGCACGAGAATTCGTCCAATCCGGTTTTGGCTCAACATATAGAAAACACTGCACACCGGCGCGTAAATTCGCGACTTCTCCCACCCTAATTGGATCCTGCCTCTGAAGGTCAACCGCAGAAAAACTATCGACGCGCTGCATAAACTGCCCCCCCACCACCTTCAGAAACGCTTGTAAGGCATGGAGCTGCGAGCGTGTCAGAGGCAAATCAACGATCGTGGTCCGTTCAAATAAATCTTCTCCATCTTGCGCGCCCCGAGTATTGTTTTCGAGAGTAGCAAGGACAGACTCCACAAGGCTTGCCATTCTTTTTAGATTTTCGGGATTCAATGTTGGATCAATAAATTCTTGCTTAAGCGGCTTCCATACTTGGTTACCGACTTCCTTAACAGCTTCCATTCGAATTAGCTCTTGCAATACAATTTCAGGTGAAACATTCGGTGCGTATCGCTCTGCTAAAGCGGTAAAACTCAGCTCATTTCCAACAAACGGCAAATCCACGGGAAACCCATAGGGACCAACATACTCGCGGTCGTTATACCAACCATGCAAAACAACAGCGTACGGGTTTCCTATTGTTGATGCCTGTGATGCATCAAATTGATCCATCTCATTTAGGGTATTTACTAAATCCTTAGATGATATGCCTGCAAGCGCACAAACAGCGGAAGCGGGGGTCTTAGTTCCGACCGAACCGAAATCAAAGGTAGCCGACTCAACAAACGCCATACGGGCGATGCTGGCAAAATCCGAGTATGTGATCCCCTCACGCATCATTATTTTTACCAATGGCCGAAGTAATCGCCTAACCGATTCTGAGAAGTCTGATTTTACATTATG
>JAYVYN010000044.1:0-5770 GCA_043784265.1 Gammaproteobacteria bacterium
GCCAGCAATCAGTAGACTGCGTAAGGTCATTAACATCCCAGCCGTTGCACCCCAGATATTTCGTTCACCGTATGGAATGTCGTAAACCTCCAACTTTAACTCTCCTATAGTGCGTTGCCGCGATTGATGATTCTTGGAATCCAAAATGAAACTCAACGGCACTTCGAATGCATCTAAAACTTCCGCTGCGTCGAGTTGCAAACGGTATTCAGGACTCACGAATCCCACCACCGGCGTCACTCGAAATCCCGTAATGACAATATGATCGGGCAAAAAACCTGCGAACTGTACAAATCGCTCACTTAATCCAATTTCTTCGCGACTCTCCCGTAAGGCAGCGGACCAGGCGTCCTTATCCGTAGTTTCGATTCGCCCGCCCGGAAAACTAATTTGACCTGCATGATCCTTAAGGGAGTCCGCACGCTGAGTGAGCAATACAAAAATGCCAGTTTCGCGCTCAATCAGCGGCACTAGAACCGCGGCTGGTGTCCGCCTTGCGGGCATGGCGGCACGTAATAGCTCGCTGAGCTCAGGTGCTGCACCGGCCAACCATAGTTCCTCGTCAGTAGCACCACTGGCACTGGGGGCGAGTACTCGCTGAATCTGCTGTAAGTCAATGGATTGTTGCAAGATGATGCTACCTGTCAATTGCGATATTATACTCTGATGCTTAATCAGACACTTGAGGCCCTATCGCCTCTCGACGGCCGATATGCCGCAAAGCTTGCCCCGGTTCGGGCTATTTTTAGCGAAGCAGGCCTAATGCGGGAACGCGTCCGAGTGGAGTGCGCCTGGTTACTGGCCTTACAGTTGGGACCTGCCGCACAAGCAATTTGCGCCCTACCCTTGGAGGCACACCGTTGGCTTGAGAGCCTCTCAACCAATCCTCAGGATACCGATGTTGCAGCCATTAAGGCCATCGAGGCGCGGACTAATCATGACGTCAAGGCAGTCGAATATTGGATACGGGCAGAATTACAGCAACGCGGCGCATCGGCACAAGCGCTTGAGTGGGTGCATTTTGGGTGTACTTCCGAAGATATTAATAATTTAGCCTATGCGCTGATGTTAAAAAATGCGCGCAGTCAAATATTGCTGCCGTTCTTTTCCCGTATCGTGGCGCTATTGGATGAGCTTGCGCAACGTCACGCTAAAGTTGGCATGTTGGCGCGAACCCACGGTCAGACTGCAACACCGACCACGGTCGGAAAAGAACTTGCCAATTTTGCTGCGCGCTTAAATACGCAGTGTTTGTCATTTAATGCTGTACAAATACTGGGGAAAATGAACGGTGCAGTCGGCAATTTCAACGCACATATTGTGGCTTTGCCGGAAGTTAATTGGCCGCAAATAAGTTCCGCGTTTATCGAATCGCTGGGACTTCTCGCTAATACTCACACCACACAAATAGAACCGCATGATTGGATCGCGCAATATTGCCATGCATTGATGAGGATCAACACTGTTTTGCTGGATTTCGCGCGCGACATGTGGACCTATATTTCGCTCGGCTATTTCAAACAACGCCTCGTAGCTGATGAGGTGGGCTCCTCGACAATGCCGCATAAGATTAACCCTATCGATTTTGAAAACGCCGAGGGTAACCTCGGATTGGCAAATGCGTTGCTCGGGCACTTCGCCGATAAGCTGCCGGTCTCCAGACTGCAACGGGATCTTACTGACTCGACCGTCATGCGTAACTTAGGCGTGGCAATCGGCCACGCGGCGCTCGCCTATCAATCACTACAAACCGGAATTGCTAATATCGAACTAGACCCCGGGCGGCTAGGTGAAGATCTAGACCGTGCCTGGGAAGTGCTCGGTGAGGCGGTGCAGACCGTCATGCGGGTCCACGGCATCCCTAATGGCTACGACGCACTCAAGGCATTTACGCGCGGTAAACCGATGGATCGCACGACTATGCACGAATTTATTGCGTCTCTATCGCTTCCAGAGGCCGAAAAACACCGATTGCTCAAATTGACTCCTGGAGCCTATATTGGTCTCGCGCCAGTATTTGCATATCGTTAAGGAGCTGTTAGGTAATTGTTAGCAATAAACGTGACGTAGTTAGCACGTCGCAAAGTGACACAAACGATACTATAGCGTCTGTACTAAATAGGTACCCGAGGCGATTCAAAATGGTGCAAACGCAGGTTATCTCGACTTTCTCGCCCTTAGAGAATAGTCAAAATACGGTCACTATTCTAAGTAGCCTACCGGAAGTTCGCGAAGCCAGTCTAAAAGTCGCCAAATCAGCTCAGCGCTTATTGTCAATTTTTACCTACGATCTAGAAGCTCTAATTTATGCGGAAGAGCCATTTCTGGATGCAATCAAACGCCTGGTGCTGGCACGCTCTTATGCAAAGGTGCGCGTCTTAATTGCCGACCCTTCGCGAGCCCTGGTCGATAACAATCGTTTTTTGGCCTTAGCAAGACGCTTAACTAGCTGCATCGACTTGCGAACCATGAGTCCAGATTATTCGGCCACTGCGGGTGCCTTCATGGTGGCTGACGATAAAGCCTTGGTGTACCGCCAACGGATCAATAGTTGGAATGGGATTGCGGATATGAACGATCCAAACCGGGCACGTCACTACCTCAATTTCTTCGACGAGGTATGGCAAACCGGCATTCAGGAATCGCAAGTACGCCAAATGCTTATGTAATAGCCAGGGCAGGGCGCGATCGCGCGCCTATAATTGGCGTATGTCTAATCCTTACGCGCCCCACCCCACTGATACCGTCATCGTCGGTATCTCGGGCGGGGTTGACTCTGCGGTCGCCGCGCTACTCCTTAAACAAGCCGGCCTTAAAGTACAAGGTCTATTCATGTCCAATTGGGACGACCAGGACAGCTACTGTACGATAGCCGATGACTATCAAGATGCGCGTCGTGTTTGCGAAAAATTAGGCATCCCGCTGCATCGAGTCAATTTCGCAGCTGAATATCGCGAGCATGTGTTCGCTCAATTCTTGTCGGAATATGCCGCAGGACGAACACCCAATCCGGATGTGCTTTGTAATCGAGAAATTAAGTTTGGGCATTGCCTGGAATATATTCACCGCTTAGGAGGTGCTTGGATAGCGACCGGACACTACGCCCGAGTCAAATATGCACCCGAACCACAACTTTTAAAAGCAATCGACTCCAGTAAAGATCAGAGCTATTTTTTACACAGTGTTGCGCCAACAGCCCTTCGCCAAACATTATTTCCACTAGGCGAACTGCTTAAAACGGAGGTACGCAGCCTTGCTCACGCCGCAGGCTTGCCGGTCTTCGATAAGCCGGACAGTACTGGCATTTGCTTTATTGGCGAGCGCCCTTTCGCAGAATTTTTAAGTCGCTACCTACCTATCAATCCCGGCCCAATCGAAACAGCCAGCGGGAAAATCCTCGGCGAGCATCGCGGATTGCATCTTTATACATTGGGCCAACGATCCGGATTAGGGGTCGGAGGCACGGTGGGTGCCCCCGCCAAACCTTGGTACGTGGCCGAAAAAAATGCACCGCGTAATGCACTAGTCGTCGTTCAAGAACAAGATCATCCCTTGTTATTGTCGACGCGCTTTAGCGTCGAACAAGTCACCTGGATAGGCGCCACACCCGATTTGGGCGCAAGCATGAACTACACGGTAAAAACACGTTATCGGCAATTAGATTTAGCCTGCCAGATTCAGCTAACTGCGTCCGCAGGTGTCAACGTTACCTTGCGGGAACCCATGCGCGCGGTCACGCCCGGCCAATATGCGGTATTTTATCTGGGCGAACGTTGCATCGGCGGCGGCGTGATTGCCAATCGACTATAATCTTTTTTTTAGGCCTTATTTTTCATTGGAGAGTCACGATGGACAGTTTTAGTGCGAAATCAACGTTCACATTAGGTACTGAAGCTTATCAAATACTAAGCCTTGCCGCTCTGAAAGCGCACAACGTAGATCGGCTACCCTTTTCGCTCAAAATACTGCTGGAAAATCTCCTGCGATTTGAAGACGGAGTTAACGTAACAAAGTTGGATGTCGAAGCGCTGCTGCAATGGGACCCTAAGGCTGCTCCTCATTACGAAATTTCGTTTACCCCGGCGCGCGTGATTATGCAAGATTTTACTGGCGTGCCGTGCATCGTAGATTTAGCAGCAATGCGCGAGGCGATTGTCCGACTGGGCGGTGATCCAGGGCGGGTTAATCCGTTGGCGCCGGCCGAGTTAGTGATCGATCATTCCGTACAGGTAGACGAATATGGCACGGCCGACTCTTTGCGTCACAACAATGAAATTGAATTTAATCGCAACGCTGAACGTTATATGTTTTTGCGTTGGGGTCAAACTGCTTTCAGTAATTTCAAAGTCGTTCCGCCCAATACTGGAATTGTTCACCAAGTAAATATTGAACGTCTTGCCCGCGTGGTATTTTCGGACAATAATCTAGCCTATCCAGATACTTTGGTTGGCACCGATTCGCATACAACCATGGTGAATGGCTTAGGAGTTTTAGGCTGGGGCGTAGGGGGCATCGAAGCGGAAGCCGCGATGCTAGGCCAACCCGTCACTATGCTGATTCCTCAAGTCATCGGATTTAGACTCACGGGGACCCTACCCGCGGGCACTACCGCTACCGATCTGGTCCTCACAATCACCGAAATTTTACGCAAGAAAGGCGTGGTTGATAAATTTGTAGAATTTTTTGGTGATGGTCTTAGCGGTCTGCCACTGGCAGATCGTGCGACTATTGCCAACATGTCGCCCGAATTTGGTTCGACTTGCGCCATTTTTCCAATCGATGAAGAAACTATCCGTTACTTGCGGCTCACTGGTCGGCCCGCACAACAAATCGCGTTAGTGGAAGCTTATGCCAAGGCTCAAGGGTTATGGCGCGTGGACGGAGCTACGCCCGCCGATTACACCGATGTAGTTACCCTTGATCTTGCAACTGTCGAACCCTCACTCGCGGGGCCAAAAAGACCACAAGACCGCGTACCGTTGCGCTCAGCCAAAGTTGCTTATCAATCAAGTCTTAAAAAAATGGTCGAAGAACGGACACAAAAAAACCCGACTGCCACTGGAATTGCCAGCGCAAAAATTGGCAACGACAATTTTGATGTTAAAGACGGCGCGGTGCTGATCGCAGCGATTACGAGTTGCACGAATACCTCCAACCCAGCAGTACTAGTAGCGGCTGGCCTACTTGCCCGCAATGCCAACGCACGTGGCCTCAAATCAATGCCGTGGGTCAAAACCTCACTCGCACCGGGTTCGCGGGTAGTGACTGATTATTTGCAGAAGGCCGGACTTTTGCAGGAATTGGAAGCGTTAGGTTTTTATACCGTAGGCTACGGCTGTACTACGTGCATCGGCAATTCGGGGCCTCTGAAACCGGCGATCTCAGAAGCGGTAAAGATTGGCGATGTGATCGCCTCCTCCGTGCTGTCCGGCAATCGAAATTTCGAAGGACGAGTTCACCCCGAAGTAAAAATGAATTTTCTGGCCTCGCCCCCCTTAGTTGTCGCGTATGCGCTGGCGGGCAGCCTCAACATCGACATTACCACCGAACCCTTGGGCCTAGGTAAGGACGGTCATCCGGTTTACTTGAAGGAGATTTGGCCGTCGACGACGGACATAGCGGATGCGGTTGCCGCTTCAGTCAATTCCGCTATGTTTGCGAAAGGCTATGCCAATGTATTTCGGGGCGATGAGCATTGGAACAGCATCAAAATTCCGTTGGGGAAGATTTACGCCTGGGATGAGAAATCCACCTACGTCAAAAATCCGCC
>JAYVYN010000045.1:0-11778 GCA_043784265.1 Gammaproteobacteria bacterium
GCGAGCTTCATCGGTCTTGAGGCGGCAGCATCGCTTCGCGCCAGGAATATCGAAGTCGACATCGTTGGGATCGAGAAACAATTGATGGAGAAGATTCTCGGGCCGGAAGTCGGGAGCTTTTTGCGCAAGCTCCATGAGGAGCATGGAGTGACATTTCATCTTGGCACGACGGCCACCTCAATCGACGCACAAAATGTGACGTTGAAGAATGGAGAAATCCTGCCGGCCGACCTTATTGTCGTTGGGATTGGTGTCCGGCCGGCGATCTCCTTGGCAGAGCACGCGGGCCTGGCGATTGATCGCGGTATCGCCGTAAACGAATATCTCGAGACGAACGTCTCAGGCGTCTTTGCTGCCGGCGATATCGCGCGCTGGCCGGACCGGCTCACTGGTGAGCGAATTCGCGTCGAACACTGGGTCGTTGCCGAGCGCCAGGGCCAGATTGCGGCGTACAACATTCTTGGTCGGCGCCAACGCTTCGAGTATGTCCCGTTCTTCTGGACCGAACAGTACGACTTCGGTTTAGGCTACGTCGGTCACGCCGAACGCTGGAACAGCGCCGAGATCGAGGGGTCACTGAACGCCAGAGACTGCACTATCACCTATCGGTTAGACGGTCGGAAGTTAGCAATCGCGGTCGTGCATCGGGATCTCGAAGGTCTTCGTGCGGAGCTCGAGTTCGAGAAGGCGATTGCCGCGAACGGGGGAATTGTGATTCCACCCGCTCGGCCCTCTGACACCAGGATTGGGTAAACATCGTTCTCAGAACGGCAACCCCCTCATTCTCACTTCGGAGCGATGCAGATGGGTACGAAAATCAAGGCGGCCAACGTTAGGCTCAAGCGAGCGTACGAGAGTCCCGCCGCGAGCGATGGTACCCGGATCTTAATTGATCGGTTGTGGCCTCGCGGGGTTAAGAAAGTAGATGCAGCGATCGACCAATGGGCCAAAGACCTCGCGCCCAGCACGGCGCTGCGAAAATGGTTCGGTCACGAGCCTGCTCGTTGGCAGGGATTTAGAGATCGCTACGCCGTGGAAGTTCATGAGCACCGCGAACAACTGGGCAAACTACGGGCCATGGCGAGACGCGGTCCCGTCACCCTCATCTATTCGGCTCACGACGAGACTCATAACGATGCCGTTGCCTTGCGGGGCTTTCTTTTAGGACGTCAGAGCTGACGTAATGTCGCTGACTCGTCTATTGCGCGAAGTTCGTGCGTGTAAAATTTGTTCGGCTAATCTGCCGTTGGGTCCTCGACCGGTTTTGCAGCTAGCGAGCAGCGCTAGATTGTTGATCATCGGTCAGGCACCGGGGAGCAAAGTGCATCAGAGCGGGATTCCCTGGAGCGATTTAAGTGGCGAGCGATTACGCGATTGGATGAAGCTGGACCGCTCGGTTTTCTACGACCGAAACAGAGTGGCAATACTGCCGATCGGCTTTTGTTATCCCGGTGCCGGAGCAAGCCGCGGCGATCTGCCGCCTCGCCCGGAGTGCGCTCCGCTTTGGCACGAACGATTACTTAGGCATCTTCCCAATCTAGAGGTCACGGTTTTGGTCGGTCAATATGCTCAGCGGTATTACCTAGGATCGCAGCGGATGGGTTCCATGACGGAGACCGTCAAAGCGTTTACCGCGTACCGCCCTCAATTCTTCCCGCTACCGCATCCTAGTTGGAGGAGCGTCACTTGGATGCGCAAGCACGCCTGGTTCGAACAGGCCGTCATTCCGGAGTTACGGAAAGTAGTACGGAAAGCTATGCAAGAGTGACCTCTTAATCGAGATAAACTTCTCAATGCAGTCCGTATTCGCTGCCGCAGAGATCAACTCGCTCTGTACGATCCAAGCTGGTGCTGTCATCGAATGCCGTCGCTGCGAGCGCTTCGACGGTGACATCGCCTAATTTATTTTGTGCAGCGCCGATCCTTTATGCATCGCGACGTGATCGGTCTTGTCGCTCTTGATCTCATACTGCGGATCGTCTGCGTTCGCGTGATGCGTGTAACCCTTGTAGTTGGTGTCTTTCTTATGCACCTGGGTGATTTTCCCGCTCACGTGGCCCGCTTCTGAATTCCAGCGCACGTGATCACCTACTTTGAATTTCGCACTCATTTGAGTAACTCCATTAGAAATTGGAAGGCTCAAGATAGCAACGCCTTCGCGCGCACCCAAAAGTTGTCAACAGTGAGCTCATATTCTCGTAGTACTGCCTTGCACGGCACCGATACGCCGAACCGATCGACGTCGATCACGTCAGCTGCATCGTCAATCGATCGCGCCGTGCGGTATCTTGTCGCTTGCCACCCAACGATCAAACACCTCAAGTGCCTTTTCGGCAAAGGCGAGATCATTGATGTGACTGGCAATTTCGATCAGTTCGACTGGCGCCTTCATGCAGCGTCTAATTTCATCGCTAAAAGCCGTGAGGCCTTCGGGATCATGCAAGCCCTGGCCGTCCCGATCCCATTCCTCGATCCCGTGCAAGGGCATCAGAAATGCGCACGGTCCCTTAGCGAGTCGCAGCTTTTCAGCAATTGCCGTAGCCGTACGCCGACGTTCCGACACATTCATTTGCACCGAAGCGATTAAACGATTGTGCGCGTGGTAACTACGCTCTCTATACTTGGCGGGAAGTTCACGCCAGGTCTGTACGTCGATCATGTCGCAGCCACCCGGAGCGGTAATTTGAGGAATCCCCAGGCGACTTGCTGCTTCCAAACGCGTAGGGCCCGCAGTGGTTGGTGCACCGAATACTTCGGCGGGGATTTCACACAGCGCCAGATCGAAGATGGCAACAAATTTTCCCGCCACAATCAGCGCCTCCATCGCGCGCCCGCCCATGCCCATCGGGTGGAAAACCACTGGCTCGTAGCCGCGCGCCTCCAAGGCCGGAACTAACGTAACCATGTATTTTAAGCACGATTTACCTAAAGAAGTGATGGCGACCATGGGTCTTTGCACCAGAGGCTTCACGACCGTCTCGCACGCACCTAACACTGCTCCTGCGGCCTGACTTAGAATGGATTTGCAAACACTGTTTAATCCATACAGACCGCCGGCCCACAGCATCATCATCAAATCCGGAGCCAGCCGATCCGCCGGAATCAGATGTGAATTGGCGATGGTCGAGACAATCAGTTTAGGCATCCCTAGGGGTAGCGCGGCAGTGACATCGAGTGCCAAGTCAGTGCCCATAGTGCCGCCAAGTGCAAGTATGCCATCAACCTTACCCTCAACGTGCAGTCGCAGTGTTAGGTGCACGGCCCCGAGCGCCATCTTAGCCATAGCGAGATTTTCATCACCGAGTGCCACGATGGCCTCGATACTCGTGTTGGCGGCCGCTGCAACATTGTGGTTCGAGAAATCAGGCGTAAACGGCGGAATGCCGAGTACACCCACGTCCATAATGAGTGCCTTCGCGCCTCGACGCTCGATGCACTGTTTCATAAACAATAGTTCATCGGCTTTCGTGTCGGCTGTGCCTATGATCAGAATACTGCGCGCGATGATCATGGGTGTCGTTCCGAATGTAACTCGTCCATTGCAAAGCCCGATTCCGGTAGCGTGGCACCACCGTCAACCACTATAGTTTGACCGGTAATATACGATGCCGCGGGACTCGCAAGATAGAGCATTGCATAGGCGATGTCATTCGCTTCGCCCATTGACCCAAGCGGAATATAATGCTCGATGCGTGCACGCGTACAAGGTTCATTTAACACCCCGCGGCCCTTGGCAATAAAGCCTGGTTCAACGCCATTGACGGTAATCTTATGCTCAGCCAATTCTAGCGCCGCTGCACGGATGAAACCATTCACGCCAGCCTTGGCGGCCGCGTAGTGCACGGCCTTAGCCATCGTTACGCGCGGGCCGGTCACCGAGGAGGTGACGAGTAAGCGCCCGCCGCGTATTTTGAGAGAGGGAAGCGCCGCTCGGCATAACCAAAAACAGCATTTAAGATTTAGCGTGAGCGCGTCGTCGAGTATTTCAGAGGTCATCTCAGATAAAGCTGTCCAACGGCAGCCTCCGGCATTATGCACCACGATGTCGAGTCCACCGTACGCTTCCACCGTGCTCGCAACCGCGGCCCTGCATCCCGCTTCCGTAGCAATGAACGGAATTGCCCTAGCTTGATAGGCTAGTTGGGTGAGCGAGGTAGCGACTTCCTGAGCGGGTCCAATGGATCGATTCGCGAGCATGACCTGCGCGCCTGCTGCCGCGAACGCTGTCGCAATAGCAGCGCCGATTCCGCTGCCCGCGCCAGTGATCAAGGCTATTTTGCCATCGAGACTAAATGGATTCATAGAATGCCATTCTACCTATTTGCCAAGCGTATCGACTAACCCTCGTCGCTGCAATTCCTTGGTTGCCTGATCGATACCCGCTATGGTGAGCGGAAACATGCGTTGACTTAAGTGTTCGCGGACCATTCGGATAGAAGGCGTCAAGTCCCAGCGGACAGCAGGTTCCGGATTGAGCCATACTATATGTGGAAAATGTGCGATCAGCCGCCGAATCCATTGCGCTCCCGATTCCTCGTTCCAGTGTTGTACGCTACCTCCTACCTGAGTGATTTCATACGGGCTCATGGTCGCGTCTCCGACGATCACGACGCGGTAGTCTGAATTGAAGGTTCGTAGCAATTGATTAGTGGCGAATCGCTCGGTAGATCGCCTATTATCTTTCCACAAGGATTCATAGATAAAATTATGGAAATAGAAATATTCCATATGCTTAAATTCTGTGCGTGCCGCCGTGAACAATTGTTCACAGATTGGGATGTGATCATGCATCGAGCCGCCTGAGTCGAATAGAAGCAATACTTTCACCGCATTGCGGCGTTCGGGAATCATTTTCAAATCAAGCCAGCCTGCGTTGCGGGCGGTGGCGTTGATGGTGCCGTCTAGATCAAGTTGGTCTATTGCTCCGACACGAGCGAAACGGCGCAATTTGCGAAGGGCCATTTTGAGATTTCGGACTCCAAGTTCGGCCGAGTCGTCGAGATTGCGGTACTCGCGTGCATCCCAAACTTTTACCGCGCGGCGTTGCTTTGACCCCTCTTGACCCATTCGTAACCCTTCAGGGTTATAGCCGTAGGCACCAAAAGGCGAAGTACCGCCCGTGCCAATCCATTTACTGCCGCCTTGATGCCGCTCGTTTTGCGCCTTGAGGCGTTCTCGCAAGGTTTGCATCAATTTATCCCAACCCCCAAGCGCGGCAATCGTTTCCTTTTCTTGCTCACTGAATACTCGTGCACTCATGGATCGCAGCCAATCCTCCGGCACATCGGCGAAGATTTTCTCGAACAAACGCTCGGCACCTGCAAAATGCTCAGCAAAGACCTGATCATAGCGATCAAAGTATCGTTCATCTTTGATAAGCGACAGACGCCCAAGAAAATAGAATTCCCCAGCCGAGCAAAATGCCACTCCTTTATGCAGTGCCTCGAGCAACGATAGGAACTCCCCTATGCTTACCGGGATTCCCGCCGCCCGCAGGTTAAAGAAAAATTGCACCAACATAGTTTGCTAATTCCACATCCGGACATACTACCGCGAGCAGCACTGCTGCGAGTAACCCTGCCGCAAGCAACACTACCGGCCGGCGCGGCGTTGCAGAAATATCAGCTGTTCCACTAAGTGCGTATCTTGCTCGTTCTTGAGCAGTGCACCGAATAGCGGTGGAAGTGACTTTTTTGAATCATCCGCACGCAATGCCTCGGGTGAGATGTCTTCGGCGACCAATAATTTAATCCAATCTAGCAGTTCGGAGGTGGAGGGTTTTTTGCGTAGCCCCGGCGTTTCGCGTAGGCGAAAGAAGGCCGTTAATGCTTCGGCTAGTAACTCCTTCTTAAGATTTGGAAAATGGACATCAATAATTTTGGTCATTGTGCTGGCGTCAGGGAATCTAATGTAGTGGAAAAAGCAGCGCCTGAGGAAGGCGTCCGGAAGCTCTTTCTCGTTATTGCTAGTGATAAGTATGATGGGCCGATGCAATGCCTTTACTAATTCTCGCGTCTCGTACACATAGAATTCCATACGATCTAGCTCGCGCAATAGATCGTTAGGAAATTCAATATCCGCCTTGTCGATTTCGTCGATTAATAACACGGGCGCTATTGGAGATTCGAAGGCCTCCCACAATCGACCCTTAAGTATGTAGTTGCGAATATCGTGAACTTTAGCATCTCCTAACTGCGAATCACGCAGTCGAGATACGGCATCGTATTCGTATAAACCTTGTTGCGCCTTACTGGTGGACTTAATATGCCACTCAAGTAGTGGGCGATCAAGAGAGCGGGCTAGCTCCAGTGCTAGTTGTGTTTTCCCGGTGCCTGGCTCGCCTTTAATTAATAGCGGTCTAGATAAAGTAATGGATGCATTAACGGCCGTCATCAAATCATCGGTGGCGACGTAGTGATCGGTGCCGGTGAATTTATTCTCAGTCATGTGCGTATCCGCTAATGTAGAGCGCTTAATGGCAGCATATTTGCTTTAAACTGTCGCCATACTCGCGAAAAAACTAAGGTCTGCTCGGGAGTATATCTTGGTTGAAGTGTCATGCGGTCCCGCACCGACGTGGGTGGGTAGATCACGAGATTTTCTCTTATCGAAGGCCCCAGAAGTGGCATCGCTGCGGCGTTTCCAGTGGCAAAGCCAATGTAGCGCGTCACTTCGGCTGATATTTCCGGTCGCATTACGAAATTAATGAAGGATTCAGCGCCGCTTGCATTCGGTGAGTCGGCTGGAATAACCAGGTTGTCAATAAAAACGGGACAATTTCTTTAGCGTAAGCGTAGTCGATGTGGAGGTTAGTGTGTCCTCCTACGACCATGCGACGTGCAATAATGGCATCTCCGGAGTAGCTGATGCTTAAGCATAGCTCGCCGTCGGCGAGTTGTTCGTAGTAACCCGAAGAGGCGATGCGTCGAATGAAGGGCCGAATTTCCTTAAGTTTGGTGATTACAGCCGCTAATGCGACAGGGTCGGTAGATAGTTGCTGTTGGCCTAAATAGCGGGACACCATGGGCATAACTTCTCCCCAAGCGTCGAGTAAGTTGATTCCACACTCGGACATTTTACCTAGCCATTTTTTTTTGAAGAGTAATCCGAGGCTATCGAGAGGCGCATTGGGCGCGAGTGATTTTAGTTTATCCCGGTTATATATCATACCGATCGTTCCCCACATCCAGGGAATTGCATATTGGTTACCCGGATCGACCGCTTGTAGTAATCCCATTATTTTGGTATCCGCGTTGCGCAAGTTTGGAATATGGGCTCTATCCAGTTTTCTCCAAAAACCTTTTGGGATTTCCCGCCCAAGTTCGGGGGATGCGTTCATGGTGACGATGTCGTAGTTTGAATGTCCCGCTGATAATACGGTCTCAGCCATTCCGGGCGAGTCCAAAAAGGGCAAGATTGACGTGAATCCCGCTGGTAATTTGAAATTGGTCGATCAGTGATTTTGGAAAATAGTCAGACCACGCATAGATATTGAGCGTATGGGCACGGTCCAGTGCGAGTGCTGACCCAAAAATAGTGCAGAGAGTTAGCGTAAGCAGCGCAGCGTATAAACTTGATCCCACCAAAACGAGTGTGTTTGACTGCTTAGTCACGCTAGCTTCGACACGGATTTTTATACAGCTACGGTGGAACGCGCGTTCCAATCGAGCAGTGCGAGTTTTGGCAGCATCCATATCCAACCGATAAGGCCGAGTAAGCTGACCGCGGCAGCAACGACAAAAGCTGCTGTAAACTGGCCGGTGTAGTCGACCATGAAACCGGTCAGCCACGGTGCAATAATGCCGGCTAAATTGCCGATAGAGTTTTGTATTCCGACCCAACGTCCGGCCGCCGGTGCGCCGCTTAATATTTGCGGAATCGCGTAAACACCGGGAGAAGCCGCGCCGATGAGCGCTTGGAATAAATAGATACAGGGGAGAGCAAGCGCTCGCGGACCGAAGGCTAATCCCAGCATGCAAAGTACCGCTCCGCCGTGGGCTGCCGCCATGATGGCCTTGTAAATGAAATTGGCGGAACCACCCTGTCTAATAAATCGATCAATTGCCCAACCGGCGAACAATGAGCTCAGCGCCGTTAATACATAGGCGCTACCAGCAAGTTTCGCCATTTCAACGGTTGAATAGCCGCGCGCGGTTACTAAATAGAACGGCAGCCAGGACAACATAAAATAAAACGCATAGTTACTTGAGAATAAGCCTAACGCGGTTCCCCATAGGGACGGTTCGGACACTATGCGTTGCAAACTCGGCATAGGGGTATCATTTTGCGCGGCCACTGCTTTAGGCACGCTAACCCGTGACCAGGGTATCAACCATAGCAGTGACAACGCGCCGAACGCTAGGAACGAGGCTCGCCATCCGTATTGGGCCATGAGCATCCCGCCAAAATAAGTGCCAAATGCAGGTCCTAGAGTGTAGGCGCAACCCACGATACCGTTAGCCAATCCAAGACTTTCGACCGGTACTGCAGTGGCGAGAAGTTTCGAGACGCAAGGGAAGCCAGTGCTTTCGCCAAGTCCCAGTAGCATCCGAAAAGCAATCAGCGCGGGAAATGCGGAGCTGATTCCTAGCAAAAGCGTTGCGCATGCCCATACGATGAGTCCGCTCGCCAGTATTCGCCCGGCTCCATAGCGTTCAGCGAGCCAACCGATGGGGATTTGCACGAAGGCATAAACCCAAAAAAATGCCGACATGAGCTCGCCGAGTTGGGTTTTAGTGAGCCGCAAATCCGCTTGCATTAATTGCGCAGCGGTCGGTAGTACTCCACGGTCTACGTAGTTAATGAATAAAACGGCCGCGAGCAGCAGAACAAAGGGGCTGCGTGCCGCTTGAGCCGCGTTCCAGGTGCGCCCGACCTGGGTACTCCGGGTAATCAGGTCGCGTAATCCGGTTCGCTGCGATCTAACATGCGTTTCAAGGCAGCAAAATGCAATTCTGCGCGGTCAAAACCTCCAACCTTAGAACCTGATTGAAATTGGGCTGCGGTTGCACGCACAACAGATTCGGAAATTATTCGCAGCGGGCGTCCGGTGGATAGTGCCAAGATTTGTGCCTGACAGGCTCGTTCAAGGAAATATAGGTGCTCAAAGGCCTGCGCCACATTTTTACCCACCACTAGTACGCCGTGGTTGAGCATGATTAATATGGATTTAGTGCCTAGTGATCGTGCCAAGCGCTCGCCTTCGCCAGCGTCGTAGGCCAGTCCCTGGTAATCAGCATCGTATGAAATATCATCATAAAATCCAAGGGCAGTCTGTACGGCCATTTCCAGGCGGGGGTTTTCCAGCATGCCAAGCGCGGTGGCGTATGGCATATGAGTGTGTAGCACACAGCGTGCGTTCGGATTAAGTCTATGCACGGGCGCGTGAATATACAGGGCCGTATCCTCAATCGAACCTGCACCTGCGAGTAATCGTCCCGCGAAATCGACTTCCATAAAATGACTGGCCTTGACCTCAGACCAATGCAGACCAAATGGCGCGAGATAAAAACGGTCGGAATATCCGGGAACCAACATCGTCAGGTGATTATCGATACCCTCATTGAATCCAAATCGATTTGCTAACCGATAACAGGCAGCAAGATCCACTTTCGCTTGTCGTTGTTCTTCGGTATGTGACCGTATGGGAAGTACGTTGGTGTTCATGGAAAAATGGCGTTCATGAGAAATTTTACGCTCCAATAACTTAAGGGTTTGGCAAAGTATAGGCTTTTGACTCGCGAAGTTGTGCAGCGAATTCCCTGAGTACATTTAGTGTTTGATCAATGTCGGCAGCTTCGGTGGCTGGGCACATAAGCATCATACTGTGAAAAGGTGTGATGAGGACTCCGCGGTTCATGAAAAATACATGGACGAGGGCTTCAAGCACACCGTTACGGTCGCGCGCGACGTCGGTGGCGTTGCGAGGTGGATTTGGCGCGTGCATTATTTCCACCCGTGCGCCGCTTTGGGCCACATACCACGGAAGCTTGGCGTCGCTGATGACGCGACGTGTGCCGCTCGCGAGTCGTTTCGCAAGATCGATCATTTTGGTGAAGGCAGTGTGGGTCAGTACTTCATCCAGCACCACTTTAACAGCCGCTACTTGTAAAGCGCTGCCGGCGAGGGTTCCACCAAATCCTAAATGCGAACTTTGGCGAACCCGTGCGGGATTCACCTTGGGGACTATTTGCCAAAAGCGTTCAGCAATTTCGCGGCTCATGCCGTAAAGCCCTACGGGAATGCCGCCCCCTACGGATTTTCCGACCACTAGGAAATCCGGAGAGAGTCCGTGAGCAGCCGTGTAGCCGCCGGGACCGTGAGAGAACGTGTGTGTTTCATCGATAATGAGAGGTGTGCCTGTGCGCCTGGTCAGTTCGTGTAGTTTCTCCAAGAATCCCGCACGCGGCTCGATGAGTCCAAAATTAGTCATCACGGGCTCAGCGAGGACACAGGCGACATCCTTGGAAGCGAGTGCTGCTTCTAAAGCGGCTTCGTCGTTGAATTCAATGACTTTAGAAATTCTTGCATGATCCACCGCATTGGGATGAATACCATTGCGCATCACGACTTGATCGCCTTGCAAAGCGACTAGTGCTTCCTCGACTGAGCCATGATAGCAGCCGTTAAATACCAAGACCTTTTCGCGTCCGGTAATCATGCGGGCGATACGAATGACGGCTCGATTAGCGTCGCTCGCCGAGGTGGTGAAACCCCAAAAAGGAAGGCCGAAGCGTCGTTCGAGCTCAGCACCCACCCAGTTTGCATCCGTCGTCGGAAGCATAAAAGTGGCGCCTTGTGAGAGTTGCTGGGCGACTGCCCTTGTGATGGCGGGCGATGCGTGACCGCACATGCCGCCGGAGTCGCCTAGACAGAAATCAATGTAGTTAATTTCATCGACACAGGTTATGTGCGCGCCTTGTGCGTGTTTGACGTAGAGCGGAAATCCCCCCGCCCAGCGACGCATCCAATGGGAAGGCGCGCCGTAAAGATAATTTGTCTGGCCGGCGACAAATAATTGTTGACTGCGAGAGTGCCGCGTCGCGAACAACACTTGTTCTTGCTCCAGTAGCGTATCAAGAATGGCTGTGGCTACCATGCGCAATATCCTCAACCGGTGTGACGGGTTGGAACAAACCCTTTTTCATCACGAACTTTACCCATAGGGCGCCCACAGTTGAGAACAGCACAAGCACCACGCTGGTGTATTGCGCGATCTGCGGTCCCATTTCGGGTGTGGGTGCAGCGTGTAGGCATACGTAGGCCATGCCGCCGATGGCGGCAATGGGGAGCAGCGGAAATAGGGGCACGCGGAACGGCCGATGCCAACGGGGGTGTCGATAGCGCAGCACCAATAATGATACTTGCGCGAGCATATAGGCGAGTAGCCAGGTAATGGATGAGGCAATGACTAAGGGTAAAATGGCAGTCGCATCCCCGTGCGACCAGGCCAGACCCAGCAGCGGCAATGCGCCTACAAACAATATAGCAATCACGGGTGTTTTATAGCGTGGGTGGGTGTATTTGAAAACAGGGAATACCTGGCCATTATTGGCCATGCCGGCAAGCATGCGTGGTACCGCCGCCAGCACGGTATTTAAAAGGCTAGCTGAGGCTAATACGGCTAATAATGAAAACCAAATACGCGCCTTCGGACCGTAGACGGCCCTCGCAAAATCTAAATGCGGTGCCGACGACTGTGATAGCGCACCACGACTCACGAAAAAAGAGCTACCGATGGCAAAACATAGATACGCGATGAGAATTAGAAATAGACCA
>JAYVYN010000046.1:0-5686 GCA_043784265.1 Gammaproteobacteria bacterium
ACTCAATAGTCCCAATATGGCCGCGATCAATGCGGGGCCACCAATCATAACGCTTAAGTATCCACTGAAGCGCCTCGCAAAACTTCTGGGCGTTAAAACACGCCACACAAAATTAAAGCTGGCTTCAATTTTTTGCACGGTCGTCGTCACGCTATACATCAGCAATGCTAAGCCTATCGATCCTGCAATGCCGCCGCGTAAATTATCAGCGTATTGCATGACATTTCCGGTCAACTGAGCGGCCTCGCTACCCATGGGGCGAAAGAATTCGAACACGACGATACGTAAATCGTCACGCGCACCTAAACCCTTGAGCACTGAGAAAATAAATACCAGCAGCGGAGCAAGGGACAGCAGCGTGGTGTATGCCAGGCTCATCGCCTGAACATTAATCTCGCCCGTGATCCAATCGCGAATGATGGCTACCGGGTAGCGTATTTGACGCAATATCGGTCCCCACGGTGGGGATAGGGTACGCGATTTTTGGAATAGCCCGTCTTCTAGAGCTTCTATCCAGCGCAGCATCTTAGGCGGTCAAGAGTCTAAGTGCCTCGCGATAATTGTCACTCGTCCGTTGTAATACCTCGGGTGGAAGGTGCGGGGCTGGGGGTTGTTTATTCCAAGGCAAGGATTCCAAATAATCACGCACGAATTGTTTGTCAAAACTGGGGGGGCTTATGCCCGGACGGTAAGATGCCATCGGCCAAAAACGCGAGGAATCTGGCGTTAATGCCTCATCAATGAGACTCAAATCGCCGTTCTGGTCAAGCCCGAATTCAAATTTTGTGTCAGCAATAATAATATTACGCGCACGCGCATGCGCTACTGCAAAATCGTATAGATCCAGCGATACACGCCGAATTTCCGTGGCATGTTGCCGGCCCAACAAAGTAACTATTTCGTCAAAATTAATATTTTCATCATGCTGTCCAGCGGGTGCTTTTGACGCTGGGGTGAACAGGGGTTCGGGTAGGCGATCGGCTATTTTAAGTTCTTTAGGAAGTTTTATCCCACACACCGACCCATGCTGTAAGTAGTCCTTGTAGCCTGAGCCTATCAAGTAACCGCGAACTACTGCCTCGATTGGCAATGCCTTTAATTTTTTTACAACCATGGATCGCCCTGTCAATTGTTTCCGCTCTGCTTCGTCTAATACGACGTCCTCCATGCGAAGGGTTGCGAGGTGATTGGGCGTTATGTGGCGGGTCTTTTCAAACCAAAATAAAGAGATTTTTGTTAAGACCTGGCCTTTATAGGGAATCGGATCAGGAAGCACTACATCGAACGCTGAGAGACGGTCAGTGGTTACGATCAATAAATGATCAGAATCTACTTCGTAGATATCTCGTACCTTGCCTTGATGAATTTTCTTGAGGCTAGCAAGGTTGGATTCGAACAGCGGTGTTTGGGAATGCAGTGACATGTTGGGGTAGGCAGACTGATAACATTGCGAAAGTACGGCCAGCGATTGTCGCTGTGCCGATGGGATTGGTCAACGCGAATGACTTGGGCAGGCAAACTATTAGGTGGGCTTATTGGGCTGCTAACCACGCACACAGTGTGGGGAGCTCTCGTGGGTGCCTCAATGGGTCATTTCTTGGATCAAAACTGGAGCGCAAGTCGTTCTGCCAGTAGTGGATCCATTTCTGAGCTTTTTTTTAAAACGACTTTTGAGGTCTTTGGGCATGTGGCCAAATCCGATGGTCGAGTATCTGAGGCTGAGATTGACGCCGCGCGCGGACTTATGCGGGAGTTAAACCTCGGGGCTGATCAGATCGCTGCGGCGATCAATTGCTTTCGAGTCGGTAAAGCAGCGAATTACGATTTAAAGGGCAGACTTTCGCGCCTAAGGCAGGGATGCGGCGCGCGGGTCGACCTTCTAGGCGCGTTTATGGAGCTGCAATTGCGAGCCTCCTTGGCAGGCAACGGTCTCTCACCATCTGCTCGCGCGGTTTTGATTCGCGTCGCGGGTGAGCTTGGCATCCCTATCCGATATTTTGATCATTTAGAGGCTACCCTCAAGTCGCGTTCCGGAAAGAGTTCGCAAACGCGATTGGCTGACTCCTATCAGGAGCTGGAAGTGGCGCCTAATGCCACCGATAAAGAGATAATTCGTGCCTATCGTCGGCAAATGAGTCGACATCATCCGGATAAGCTAGTGGCTAATGGCCTGCCCGAATCTATGGCGCAGTTTGCCAAAGAAAAAACCCAGCGTATACAGGAGGCCTACGAGACAATCCGCACAGCACGCGGTATGCAATGATAAAATATTGGTATGAGTATTATTATTGCACCCTCGATCTTGTCTGCGGATTTCGCACGTTTAGGCGAAGAAGTAAAAAACGTACTATTGGCGGGTGCCGATTGGGTCCACTTCGATGTCATGGACAATCACTACGTCCCCAATCTCACCATTGGTCCTCTGGTGTGTGAAGCTCTACGTAAGGCCGGTATTAAAGCGCCCGTTGATGTGCATCTCATGGTTTCGCCGGTGGATCGACTGATACCCGACTTCGCTAAAGCGGGAGCAACTTATATTAGCTTTCATCCAGAAGCCACCCAACATGTCGATCGCACTATTCAGCTAATCAGAGATTCAGGCTGCAAGCCGGGGTTAGTCTTTAACCCCGCGACTAGCCTGAGCTGGCTGGATCATGTAATCGATAAAATCGATCTGATATTACTGATGTCGGTCAATCCTGGTTTTGGTGGCCAGCAATTTATTCCGGAAGCACTCGTTAAGCTCAAGCAGGCGCGCGCTCGAATTAAGGCTTCCGGCCGCGATATTCGATTGGAAATTGACGGCGGCGTTAAAGTCGAGAATGCGCGCGAAATTGCGGCAGCGGGTGCCGACACTTTCGTGTCCGGATCTGCCATATTTAATAGCTCTGATTACGCTAAGACTATAGCCGCCATGCGAGCACAAATTGAAAGCGGTAGGGGAGCGACAGCTTAAGTAAGCGCGAGGCTCGTTATCCGTCCGCCCTAGTTATTCGTCGTCATCCTCTTCTTCATCGTCATCATCATCGCTGGCAATTGACGCGGTCCTCCCCTTAGCCAACACTGAGGTGGCAGTGCCCGTCTTTGGAACCACCAGCGGTCTGGTTTTGACCTTGGGCCTGGCGTTAAATACTACGATGGTCTTCCCGGTCGCGCGTAGTAGACCTTGTTCTTCTAGTACCTTGAGAACCCGTCCCGCCATTTCACGCGAACAACCGACTAAGCGCGATAATTCTTGACGGCTTACTTTGATTTGCATCCCTTCCGGGTGCGTCATCGCGTCCGGCTCGCTACACAAATCCATAATGGCGTGAGCAACGCGGCCGGTCACATCCACAAACGCCAGGTCACCGAGTTTTCGGTTAGTTCGATCTAGTCGAGTGGCTAGCTGAGTCGCCAGTTCAAAAATCAAGCCGGGGCTTTCCGCCGCAATTTGCCGAAAACGGGGATAAGTCATTTCAGCAAGTTCTGATTGCTGTCGCGTGCGCACCCAAGCGCTGCGCGTGGGTTGTTCGTAAAAAAGACCCATTTCACCAAAAAACTGGCCCTTATTGAGGTAAGCCAGCACCATTTCATTGCCATCTTCGTCTTCGATCATGACTTCGACTGAGCCGCTGATAATGTAATACAGGATGTCCGGCAGGTCACCCGCGTGAATGATCACGGTCTTGGAAGGGACTGTCCGTATCCGGCAGTAGCTCAAGAAACGATTGATCGCTGGGATATCGCTTAAGGCTTTTGCCCCTTCTTCCATGGTGTCTCCCGAATTATTTGAATTAGACGAATTGTTTAACCTAAGCCGACGTTTTATTACATAACCCCAGGAATCGCAAGCACTAAGGCAATTCTCTAGATCCAGTACGAGGTCTTGGTCATGATTTTTGAGGCCAAACGCATACCCCTACGCAGCAATTCCGGCAACGGTTTCCCCCCTAAAGCCGTCGCGATCGATCCATGCTGAATCTCATCCTGGGTCATTTGTTCTAAAATAACGCGACTGGCTTCATCTTCCGCCGGCAGTGCCTTTAGATGACGGATTAAATGCGCTTCCACCTGATTTTCCGTTTCGGCAACGAAGCCTAGACTTAACCGATCGCCGAATGCCCCGGCTAAAGCTCCTAAGGCGAAGGAACTTGCATACCAAAGAGGGTTTAGCAGGCTGGTGCGACCCTTCAGTTCGCGAATTCTTTGTTCACACCAGGCTAGGTGATCTAATTCTTCATTAGCGCTTTTGTGCAGGGCAGCTGCCACCGCGGGGCTGCGTGCCGTGAGCGCTTGACCTTGGTACAGGGCTTGTGCCGCCACTTCACCGGCATGATTGACCCTGAGGAACCGGCTGGAAGTGAGTCGGGCCGACTCATCAAGGGATTGCGGGGGGCTGGTTAAGCTGATCGGTATTGGTCTGGCCGCGCGGCTTTGGACGCTTAAGACTTTGATTGCCTTGTCAATTGCGCCGAAAAATCGATCTACACGGCTATATTCGCGAGTTTTCACCGCTCTATACTAACACTAGCAACTGAACCCGGGCTTCTGTACACTTTCGCGCCTTTCATCCAAGACGCGATAACTGAGTATTTCCATGTATACCCTATTCTCAAAGCCCGACGAAATTCGTGGCGATTGGTTTCTAGTTGACGCCGCTGGCAAGACTCTGGGCCGTTTGGCTTCGGAAATTGCGCATCGCCTTAAGGGCAAGCACAAGCCTAATTATGCCCCGCACCAAGATTTGGGCGACCATATAGTTGTTATAAATGCCGGTGCGGTGCGTGTTACCGGTGCTAAGCTGACCGACAAGTTCTATCACCAGCACACGGGCTATGTGGGCAACTTGAAGAGTATTTCATTGGGCAAGCTTCTTAAAGAGCACCCCGAACGGGCCATTGAATTTGCTATTAAAGGAATGTTGCCGAAAGGTCCCTTAGGACGGCGCATGTTCAAGAAATTGCACGTATTCGGTGGCAAAGACCATCCCCATCAAGCACAACAGCCCAAAGCACTGGCATTTTAATCGCAAGGTATAAAATCAATGGCAACAAAAATGGCAGCAAATGCCGCTAAGCCTTCTTTTTACGGTACGGGTCGTCGAAAGACGTCGAGTGCACGGGTCTATATGAGTCAAGGCACCGGCAAGGTCGTAATTAATGGTCGCACAATTGAGGAGTTTTTCGGCCGTGAAACCGGACGAATGATTGTTCAGCAACCGTTCGGTGCGGTGCAACTTGAAGGCAAGTTTGATATCAGTGCGCATGTCGAGGGCGGCGGGATCACCGGTCAAGCCGGCGCGATTCGCCACGGAATCACGCGTGCTTTAATGGCATACGATGAGACCCTAAGATCACCCTTGCGTAAGGCTGGTTTTGTAACTCGTGATGCGCGTGAGGTGGAACGAAAGAAGGTGGGTCGTCGTAAGGCGCGCCGCGGAACCCAGTTCTCCAAGCGTTAAGCGAATACGTCTTCCGGTATGCGATCAGTATTGGGGGATCGTCTAGCGGTAGGACAACGGTCTCTGACACCGTTTACCTAGGTTCGAATCCTAGTCCCCCAGCCAAAATTGGGCCCACATAGGTGGGCCCTATAGCTTCCACCTAAAACTTAAAATGCTGAGCGAAGACCATTCCAGTCAACGTGTTGCGCCACTTTGTATTGCGGCGCTCGCGGTGGTGTTCGGTGATATCGGAACCAGTCC
>JAYVYN010000047.1:0-5335 GCA_043784265.1 Gammaproteobacteria bacterium
ACGCCACGTCAGGGCACCGAGGCATGGACCACGCGGCGCATAGAGTGCATCGCCAGCGACGCGATATGAGAACAACCCCGAATAGACAATGCCCTTACGTCTTCCAAATTGTGGGTGATGATCGCCTCGGCCTCATCGTCGCCTCTAACACCATCTCCTCGTCGGTACCATGCGTTTGCGGACGCCAGCGAAAGCGAATGGATCGGTGGGTCCATCGACGTATATCCATACATCGCGTAATAGTCTAGACAAGATCAGTATAATTGGGGCGACAAATCAAATTACCCAGGTCCACTAAGGAAGAGAGATATGGGTTTGGCCGCTCGGTCAGGGAGTCGGACGATTCGATGACGCCAAAAGTGCGACATCTCTGGCTAATGCTAATCGTGGCTGCGATGCTGCTGCTTATCGCGGTGGCAATACACACCCCTTCCGGTCTAGACCCAAGTCCTAATCTTGTCGTGTGGTTTGCAAACAATTATGCCTGGCGTTAGTTACGCTTAATGCGAATATTGGATCGGCAGATCCTTGCCAGGGAGCAGCACACGCTCGGCGTAGCGCGTCCTATTGTTTGTTGTCGAGCATATTGCAGGGCAAGCTTCAAGAAGCTGGCCAACGGATTCAGAGAATCATCCGGGAGGCGGCTGGCTGGCGGCACGGGCTTGCACCGTCGGCATTTATCGGTGGCGCTGAAGTGTGATGCGCAGCGTAAGGATGATCTGGAGGCGAGGTAGAGCGGCCGAGATGGAACGTATACGTGCGGTGAGCGCGGAGATCACGGCAGAGAATTTGGCGCTGAAAAGAGGTGATTTGACGCTGGATTCGCTCGCCGTTGCTCTGGATCGGGGTATTGGTTGAACTGTAGAGCAGAGCCGACGGCCACTTCGATCTCCACTGCGGAAGATATTGGGGTCCGACCGAGAATTAATTTTTACATTACGCCAGGACTGAAACTTAGGCGCTAGACGTATCCAGAGCGAACTTCGATTGCTTCACGATATAGAACTATCCCTCACTAGCGTGCAGAAGGTTCTCCACGCGGCGCTCATGCCACCGCTGCGCAAGGCACGACGAATTCACACAGTGAAGCGTTACAGCCGTTCAATCCCAGTGGACCGAGTGCAAATGGGCACCATGAAAGTTGTTCCGGGCGTCTACCAGTATACGGCGGTCGATGACTGTTCTCGGTTTCGGGTCCTCGGAGGCTACACACGGGCCGCCGGAGCGAATACGCTGGATTTCCCAGCTCGCGTTGTTGAGGAGATGCCGTTCCCGATTCAACGGATCCAGAGCGATCGGGGTGGCGAATTATTTCACGCGAAAGTACAAAGTTGGCTTAACGATAACATGATTATGTTTCGGCGCATTTCGCCACGGTCACCGCATTTCGACGGCAAAGTTGAGTGCTCTCAGATGACGGACCTCCAGGAATTTTGGGCTCGGCAAAAGCCTCCTGCCCCAGAAATTAGGCAACGTATTGAAGAATGGCAATTCGACTACAACAGGCGCCGCCCTCACGGGTTGCTGGGCGGTAAGCGACCCGTTGATCGACTCGGTGAGCTCAGTTCCGTCACAGCGCTTAATGAGGACGTCGCTATTGCGTACGATCCAGTGAATGAAAGATATCGTCATCGAGATTATAAAGCCGAACGTACTCTCGCCGTATTTTGGCAATTGCGGCAAAACGCCGAAAGAGCTGCTGGCGCGGACGCGGCAGACTGCGCTGTGGCAAGAGGCAACAAAAATAGCATCAAGCCTTCACAAAAGAACTTTCGGAGCAAGTGAAAGGATGTCTGTGTAACTCACAGTTGAACACGGCTCATTGGCAGCGAGTACCGGCGTCGACAATGTTGACGAGGCAGTCAACCACATGCCTGCGGGCGCTGGTGTCGTCATGTGTCCTGACGCCGCCCAGCGTTCCTGCTTCCATCTTCGCAGATCCGAATAGGACTATGGCGCGCCAATCCAACGATGGCTCTTGTCATCGGCCGCATGTCAGGTCCCAGTCACTCGGGGGGACGTTAATCGTCTCTGCGCCAAGTGGGGGGTCGCGCTTTGCGCGCGCCTCTGCCGATTTCCCGCTCATCATGATTCGGCGGATGGTGTCTCACCATCAAAACCTACGTACATATCCGGATTTCCTAGGTGTCGAATGCGCGCCATAGTGACCAGCAATTGTAACGACGGGAGACGGCAATGGCAGTTCAAAGCAGGAATGACGCCGTACCGCGATCAGTACCAATCAAGGATTCGGCTCCAGCGCTCGTTGAGTCGATCGTGTGGTTCGAGCAACCCGAATCCAGCGATGTAAGTCGTGTGGGCGGTAAGAACGCCGGCCTGGCCGATGTTATCCGTACGCTCTCGAGCGCCGGCATTCGCGTACCCCCGGGATTTGCCACCACTGCGGCGGCATATCGAACCTACATCGAGGCCAATAAGCTTGCGCCAATGCTTCGCAAGCACCTTGATGCGTATCACAATGGCAAGGAGTCGCTCGCCGAGACGGGCGCCGCAATGCGGCGGGTCGTCGGGGAGGCAGAGTTTCCGGAGTTGATCGCCGAGTCGATTCGCATCGCCTATAAGGAATTGGCGAAGCGCTGCGGGACGCCGGGCCTTGCAGTGGCCGTTCGTAGCAGCGCCACAGCGGAAGACTTACCGCAAGCAAGCTTTGCAGGGCAGCAGGAAACCTTTCTAAACGTGCGCGGAGAAGCCGAGGTTCTGCGCGCCTGCCGTAAATGCTATGCCTCGCTGTTTACCGACCGAGCCATCGTTTACCGGGAGAACAACGGATTTGATCACCTACAAGTCGCGCTTTCCATCGGCATTCAGAAAATGGTCCGTGCTGACCGCGCCGGATCGGGGGTGATGTTTACGCTCGATACGGAAACCGGATTTCCCCGCGTTGTCGTCATCAGCGCTGCGTGGGGGCTTGGCGAAAACGTCGTGCAAGGAACTGTCAATCCCGACAAATACTTAGTTTTCAAGCCTTTGCTCGCAGATGAACATCGGTGTCCAATCATCGAACGGTCTCTCGGCACGAAAGAGAAAAAGCTCATCTATGGCGCCGGTGGCAGCGCTCGCACGCGCAACGTCAACACGACGCACCGCGAGCGTGAAACGCTGGTGTTGAAGGATGAAGAAATCTTGCAACTGAGTCGTTGGGCGATGGCGGTCGAGAAGCACTACGGTCGACCTATGGACATGGAATGGGCCAAGGATGGTGATACCAACGAGATTTTTCTCGTACAGGCGCGCCCTGAGACCGTGCAGTCCGCCAAGTCCGCGACGTTTCTGAAAACCTATAGCCTCACTAAGAAAGGCAAGGTTATTGTGACCGGTGCCGCCATCGGCGAGGCCATTGCCACCGGCAACGCCTGCATGATTCATAGCGCAAAAGATATCAATAAGTTCCGCGAGGGTTCAATTCTCGTTACCGAGTCCACCGATCCTGACTGGGTGCCGATTATGAAAAAAGCAGCTGGCCTGATTACCAATTATGGCGGTGCCACAAGCCACGCGGCCATTGTCAGCCGTGAATTGGGGCTGCCCGCGATTGTCGGCACCTTACACGGCACCGAGCTCATCAAGGACAAACAGCCGATCACGATTTGCTGCGCCGAGGGCGAGCAAGGGTATGTGTACGACGGCGTTCTGGAATTTAAGACGACAGAGGTCAATCTCGACGACGTGCCGCCAACCCGCACGGCCATGATGGTGAATATCGCGAGCCCGGCAGCCGCCTTCCGTTGGTGGCGCTTGCCCGCCAAGGGGATTGGGCTAGCGCGCATGGAATTCATCATCAACAACATCATCAAGATTCATCCGATGGCGCTGGTGCACTTCGATCAATTGACCGATCCGAGAGCGCGACGCCAGATCGAAGCCTTGACGCGCGGATATGCCACCAAAGAGGCGTACTTCGTCGATACCTTGGCATGTGGCATTGCTAAGATCGCCGCTCCGCATTACCCCAATCCCGTCATCGTGCGTTTGAGCGACTTCAAGAGTAATGAGTATGCTCATTTGATCGGTGGTGCTCAGTTTGAGATATCCGAAGAAAATCCTATGCTCGGTCTGCGCGGCGCATCCCGTTATTACAGCGCTCATTACAAGGACGGATTTGCGCTCGAATGCCAAGCGATCCGCAAGGCTCGTGACGAAATCGGTTTCAGCAACTTGATCGTCATGGTGCCTTTCTGTCGGACGCCACAAGAAGCCGATCGCGTGTTGTCGGTCATGGCGGACCATGGTCTGCGACGCGGGCAGAACGGCTTGCAGGTCTACGTGATGTGTGAAATTCCGTCCAATGTGATTCTGGCCGAAGATTTTGCGCGGCGGTTCGACGGATTTTCGATCGGCAGCAATGATCTGACGCAACTGATATTAGGTGTCGATCGGGACTCTGCGGAACTCGCCAAGCTGTTCGACGAACGCGATCCCGCCGTCAAACGCATGATCGTCGATGTCATCGAACGTGCGCACCGTTGCGGCATCAAAGTCGGCATATGCGGCCAGGCTCCCAGTAACTATCCGGACTTCGCGGCGTTCTTGGTGGAAACCGGCATCGATTCGATTTCCCTAAATCCGGATAGTTTTATAGCTACCACTCAGTTAGTGGCTGCCACCGAGCAAAAACTGGGACGGTTGGGTAAGTAACAGGAAAATGAAAATATCGCTCCAGAGCACCAGCTCGTTCTACTGCATTGGCATGCGGATGATGCTCGCGTTATCTGCGAGCAAATCGGCAGTGAGATCGATATGAACATAGAGGCGTTGAGTAACTTAATATGATAGTCGGAAACAATCCCGTATCACGCGTGGCAACGCATGTGCAACCGGTGCCGGCGCTAATCCCCGTGGCGATTTCCGCACGGCACGTGCATCTGACCCAAGGGACCGTCGAACGACTGTTCGGTCGTGGTTATCTTTTGCGTGTTCATTCGCCACTGTTCCAACCTGGGCAATACGCAGCGCAGGAGACTGTCACACTGGTTGGGCCGCGGGGCCGCTTGCTCCATGTCCGCATCGTCGGCCCGCCGCCCTCGGAAGATCAGGTAGAGCTCTCACGAACCGATGAAATCGAGTTGGGTATCGACGCGCCGCTGCGAGAGTCGGGCGACCTTGCTCGCAGTCCAGGTATTGCCATCAAAGGCTCTCTGGACAGCGTGACACTACACCGCGGCGTAATTTGTGCATTGCGCCATGTACACATGAGTCCAGCCGACGCCGATGTACTCGGACTGAAAAACCACGACCGAGTCGCCGTCGCTGTGACCACTAGGAACCGCAGATTGATTTTCGGCGACGTCGCCGTGCGCGTGTCGCCGGCATTTAG
>JAYVYN010000048.1:0-65948 GCA_043784265.1 Gammaproteobacteria bacterium
ATCGATCCTGTGCAATTGTGTCCGTGCTCAAGCTTTTCCACTCGCGAAGCTATGTCTTTGTTGAGGCCATCAGCGCGCACACTTGAACGAACGCCCGCATAATCGTCATGTTCATTTGCACAGCTTGTTCGCTGTTGAGCACCGAAGACCGCATTGCTACACCCAACTCGGTAAATACAGACGGTGCATATCGACGGCGGCCGCGGGCGAGGTTTCAATTTTCAACCTCAAAGCCGCAGACTCGTCCTTGTTGAGTTGCAACATGAAATCGGTCGGGAATCGGTGGAGATTGCGGCGAACAGAGCGATTCAAGGATTTTGTCTATGTTCCATATAACACCGCTAGATCGCTATCTAACATCACCTTCTGTCCACGGATGACATGAATTAGAGATTCAATCGGTCGTACCGCGACCGCAGCCTTATTTTTCGAATCTATTTTTCTCGCCACCTCACAATGTTTAGCCAGTTTGGACATGACTGCCCAGACATTGCCGTACAAATGGTGCAGAAATTGGGATTCGAGGCGAAATGGAACAGAAAAACCTGATAAGTAGCGCGTCTACGACGCGGCATAGAGGCGGGTCGAAGGCGGAATCGCTTAATTTGCAGCGTTTTGTGCTCGCATCGATTGCAGAAGCCTGTTGCACTTAAACTGAGCACCAGCAGATGTCATAATGGCGGCACCAGGCAAATTGCCAATGCGCTTGAATTTTTGACCCGCTACTCTGTGTTCGGCGAATAGATCAATAATACGGGGTAATGATGAAGGAACCTAAAGGCCAATTGCAACGCATATTCGCGACTCTGGAAAGCCACGCGGGGTTGCTGCTCTTGTCCTTACTGTGCGCCGGTTGCAATCGGCCACCGCCCAATACCTACCAGGGCTACATTGAAGGCGAATTCGTTTATCTGGCCTCCTCTCAGCCCGGTCAACTGGAGCGACTTACGGTGACGCGCGGCCAAAACGTATCGCCGAGTACTTTGTTGTTCGCACTCGACTCCATCAACGAAGTCGCCGCAGTTCAGCAAGCGCGGGAGCAGATGCTCGCGACGCAATCGCAAAGAGCTGATCTTGCCGCTGGTAAACGCCCACAGGAAATCGAGGTAGCCGAGGCGCAACGGATGCAGGCCCAGGCGGAGGCCGCGCGCGCAGCAGCGCAATTCAATCGCGACCAAGAACAATACCGAATCGGCGGAATTTCACAGACTCAGTTTGATCAGTCACGCGCCACGGCTGCAATATCCGCAGCAAGGGTAAGCGAACTGCAAGGGCAGTTGACGGTCGCGCGTATGCCAAGCCGCTACAGACAGATCGAGGCCGCCAGTGCACAGATGCGTGCCGCAGAGGCGGCCCTGACACAGGCGCAATGGAAGCTAGATCAAAAAACCATACATGCACCGCAAGGCGGATTGGTGTACGACACCCTGTACCGCACCGGGGAATGGGTGCCCGCCGGCAGTCCGGTGGTGCGTCTACTACCGCCGGAGAATGTCAAAGTACGTTTCTTTGTACCGGAGACTCTCATCGGCTCGCTGCGAATCGGCCAAGCGGTACGAGTTCGCTGCGATGGTTGTAGCGACGAAGTGTCGGCTACCGTGAACTTTGTCTCTGCGCAGTCCGAATACACCCCTCCGGTTATCTACAGCAACGAGAATCGCGCCAAGCTAGTATTTTTAGTCGAGGCGCGCCCGCAACTGAGCGACGCCCCCAAGCTACGCCCCGGCCAACCAGTGGCGGTTACCCTTCAGTGAGCCGTCTGCACCCATGACGAGCGACGCGCCTGTGCCGGCAACCGCGCCTTTTGCGATCGACGTCAAGGGCTTGAACAAGAGCTTCGGCACCAAACACGTGGTGAAAAATGTGTCGCTGCAGGTACGAGCGGGCGAGATCTTCGGCTTTCTCGGGCCGAATGGCAGCGGTAAGACCACCTGCATACGCATGCTTTGCGGATTGCTGACTCCCGATTCCGGCAGTGGTACCTGCATAGGCTATGACATCATTACGCAAAGCGCCGACATCAAACGCCGAGCGGGCTACATGACCCAGAGATTCTCTTACTGGGACGACCTAACGATTCGTGAGAACTTAGACTTCGTGGCGCGCCTCTACGAAATGCCGAAGCGCCGCGAGAGCGTCGAGGCGGCACTCGCAAAACTTGGGCTAGAGTCGCGGGCCGATCAATTAGCCGGGACGTTGTCGGGCGGCTGGAAACAACGCTTGGCACTAGCGGCGTGCATGTTGCACACGCCGCAGCTACTGCTGCTCGACGAGCCCACTGCGGGCGTTGACCCCGCCGCACGCCGTGATTTCTGGGAGGAGCTACACCGGCTTGCAGCCTCCGGAATCTCGGTGTTAGTCAGCACTCACTACATGGATGAGGCTGAACGCTGTCACAAGCTCGCCTACATTGCTTATGGCGAACTCCTGGCGCAAGGCACTGCGCTTGAAATAATCGAATCGCAGCATTTATCGACCTGGGCAGTATTCGGTACGAATCTGGTGGCACTTGCGGATCGTTTACGCGGCTTGCCGGGAGTGGCGCAATCCGTCGCATTCGGCACCTCGTTGCATGTCAGCGGCCCCGACGCTAAGGTCCTGCGCAGCACACTAGATGAGTTGGGAAAGTCTGAGCCGTCCTTGCGGGTGGAGCAACTCGATACGGGTCTGGAAGACGTATTCATTTATATGATGGCTCGCTCAGTCGATGGCAAGACAAGCAAAATGGTAGCCAATCGATGAGGCCCGTGGCGCGAGTCTCGGTGGCGCGCTGGTGGGGTATCGTACGCAAGGAATTCCTGCAACTGCGGCGCGATCGCCTTACCTTTGGAATGATGGTTGCCATCCCCATCGTGCAATTGACTTTGTTTGGCTTTGCGATCAACAGTGACCCCAAACACCTGCCAACGGCCATAATTAACTCCGATCAAAGCGAGTTCACTCGAAGCTTCCTCGCAGCCATGCGCAATTCCAGCTACTTCGACATCGTCTCGACACTCTCCAGCGAAGAGGCAGGACGGCGAGCGCTCGCACGCGGCGATGTGCAGTTTGTACTCAACGTCCCGGTGGGTTTCACGCGCGATTTGGTCAAGGGTGCGCATCCGTCATTGCTTTTAGAAGCGGATGCTACCGACCCGACCGCGATCGGCAGCGCAATTGCGGCTTTGCCGGCAATTGCGCAATCGGTGCTGCAAAGAGATTTGACCGGTGCACTTTCTGGCCTCAGCGCAGGGCGCCCGGCCTTCGAAGTACAAGTGCATAAGCTGTATAACCCTGAAGGGTTAACCCAGTACAACATTGTACCCGGAGTAATGGGCGTAATTTTGACCATGACTTTAGTGATGATGACGGGCCTCGCGATTACTCGCGAGCGTGAGCGTGGCACTATGGAGAACCTACTCGCGATGCCGGTGCTGCCCATTGAGGTCATGACGGGGAAAATAATTCCCTATGTGGGGATCGGTTTAGTTCAAGTGAGCATTATATTGCTAGCAGCGCGCTACGTATTTGGCGTGCCGTTCGTGGGTAGCGTGATTGAAGTCTATCTGGCCGCCTTATTATTCGTCGCAGCTAATTTGGCTATCGGCATTACTCTATCATCGGTCGCACAGAATCAATTGCAAGCGGTGCAATTGACGATGTTCTATTTTTTGCCGAATATTCTCATGTCGGGTTTCATGTTCCCGTTTGCTGGCATGCCGAAGTGGGCACAATTCATCGGCAACCTCTTGCCCCTGACCTATTTTAATCGCTTGATCCGCGAAATCTTGCTGAAGGGCAATTTAGGATGGGACCTTTGGCCCAACGTATGGCCGTTATTACTCAGCATAGCGATCGTGATGACCATCGCAGTGCGTTTTTACCGGCGCACTCTGGATTGAAGGACTTGACCATAAGAGCGTTATGGATAGCCGTGGTATGCATGACCCTGTTCGGCTGCGTCGGCCCGAATAACTTTACGCCACTGGCCCCTAGCGTCGCCAACTACACCGTTGCACCACAACCGCGTGAAACCAGTGGCTCGATGAGCACAGGAGGCGGCACGCAACATTTTCGCAGTGCCGAATCGATCGATGGCCAGTGGTGGAAAACTTTTGGCGCTGAGACTCTGAATGAGCTCGTGCAACAAACGCTGGATCATAATCCGACGCTCACCCAGGCGCGAATGAAAGTCGTCCAAGCACAGCAAGACTACGCAGCGCAGGCTGGCGGGACTACAGGGCCGCAGATCGACGCTAAACTGTCGGGTGCGCGCGAGAAAGTCGACCCGGCCGTTTTCGGCATTCCCAACATCAAACAGCCGCCGCCCTTCACCCTATTCAACGCTTCCGTGAGCGTGTTTTACAATCTGGACCTCTTCGGCGCGAACCGACGCGCCTTGGAGTCACTCGCAGCGCAAATCGACTACCAGCAATTCCAATTGGCGGCAGCACGCGCAACCTTGGCCGGCAACGTGGTGACAACGGTTGTTCGCCGCGCCTCTGCGGCCACGCAATTGGCGCTGGTGGAACGTATGCTCGCCGCCGCAGACCAGCAACTAGCCGTCACCGAGCAGCGGGTCGCGCTGGGTGGGGTATCGCGGGTCGAGTTATTGAGTCTGCGCATTCAAAATCAGCAGACGCGCGCGATGCTAGCGCCGCTGCGCCAGCAAATGGCCCAGGCTGATCATCAGCTGTCCATCTACATGGGTCGCGCACCCGGTACACCGCCGGTTGCAACTGCCGGCGTGAGCACACTTGACCCGGGTGCCATAAATTTAGATTCCTTGGTGCTCCCCACGGACTTACCTCTAACCCTGCCGTCCGCATTGGCACATCAACGTCCCGACATTCGCGCCGCGGAAGCGCTACTGGCACAGGCGAGTGCCAACGTCGGCGTTGCCAGCGCGAATCTATACCCGCAAATCACGCTGTCCGGAAACGCGGGCAGTGAGCGTACTCGTGTGGCGGATTTGGTTAAGGGCCTCAACGTGTGGAATGCGGGCCTGGCTCTGACTCAACCACTGTTTCACGGCGGACAATTACACGCCCGTAAGCGCTCCGCGGAAGCGGCCTATCAAGCGGCCCTAGCCTACTACCAGCAAACTGTTCTACAAGGATTGCAGCAGGTTGCCGATACGTTGCGGGCGCTGCAACATGACGCCGACGAACTGCAGGCTCGGGATGAGGCGGCGCGCGCAGCCAAAGAGAATGCGGATATAGCGCAACAACGGTTTGATTTGGGAGGCATTAGCCGAGTGGACTTGTTGGAGACCCAGCGCCAGAGCTTGCAAGCCACGGTCGATCGAAGCAAGGTACTGGCGCAGCGTTTCGCGGACACTGCGGGTTTGTATCAAGCACTCGGTGCACAATGAAAGCGCATCGCTTTTAGCGTAAACACCAGGAGAGGTGCCTTAAGCGCGTGCCACCAATGTCGGCCCGCTGCGCTGGCACGTGGTCTAACATTGTATCAATGGACGGACGAATACAGCTTTTCAACGAGCCTGGCGAACTAGGTAAGATTGGTCAGGTGTGGTTTGTAGAGTCGTTGGCGGTCGACGACCGGCCTCATACTGCGCGGCGACTTTGCAAATTGATGCGATATTATGTCGTGAAATGCTTGATTCAATAAAATTATAGGAATTCCCATAAATAACGTTGGTGTGCATGTAAATGGAGTTTTGATGCTCATTCACGACACCGTAAAAGACTCCTCAAAATCCATATTCCGCGGATATCGCAGCGCCAACGTGAAAAACTAAAACGGGTGCGATTGTGATTCCATGTCACCGCCATTACTCACTAATCAGCGATTGAAAGATCGTCTTCCAATCCCACCAGCCGACTCTCCCGACGGCATACAGCGCCACTTTCTTTATCGTCTCTGCTAGCGTTCATCGGCTCACCTAAACTCAGCTGTGCGTCTCCACTACTCGCCCGGACAAATGATGGGTATTGCATTGATGCTGCTGGAGGCGCGACGGAGCAACGCCGCGACTTGATCGGCCTCGCGCCTAGCTCTTAACCATCGCCCCCATCCTGCGCGCGCACACCCTCCTCCACCGCATCCGCGACAAATTTGCCTTGACTATTGAGTTCCGCAAATAGCCCATTCAAGTCCATCAATTCCTCGTAGCGCCCGCTCTCCACGATCTGACCCTCTTTAAGCACGAGTATCTGGTGCGCGTCACGCACCGTCGACAATCGATGCGCAATCACAAAGGTCGTCCGCCCCAGAGCGAGGGTTCTAAGCGCTCGTTGAATACGCGTCTCCGTGGCGTTATCGAGTGCACTCGTGGCCTCGTCGAGAATTAGTATCGGTGCATCCTTCAACATCGCCCGCGCGATCGCCAACCGTTGCCGCTCGCCGCCCGACAAAGATCGACCGCGTTCCGCCACTAAGGTTGCGTAGCCATCCGGCTTAACTACGATAAAATCATGCGCCTCAGCGGCGCGTGCGGTGGATTCCAGCAACTCCTGGCTCGCGCTCGGATTCCCTAGGCGGATATTATCCGCAATCGAACGATATAGAAGTCCTGGATCTTGAAATACCACCGCAATTTGACGGCGTAAAGAATTTAAGGAAACCGAACGAATATCGACCCCATCCACTCGGATGGTGCCGCTACTCGGATCATAAGCACGATACAAAAGGCTTAACGCGGTCGTCTTACCCGCGCCCGTCGGCCCCACCAACGCAATAGTCGCGCCCGCCGGTGCGTGAAAATTTAAATTGCGCAAAGCCGGATGCGCCTCGGTATATCCGAAGCACACGTTATCAAACACCACATCACCGGTCGCCGGCGGCAATTCTGCGGCTCCCGGTAATTCACGTAACGCCGAGGGCGTATCCAACACGCTAAAGAAGTCCTTCAAAGCAGGAGTTTGCAGAAACAATCCCGAGATGAAGCCTGCGAATTGTTCCAATCGACCAATCAAACTCATCGCGAACCCGGAGAAGGTCACGATATTGCCCACCGAGATCTCACCGCGACCGTTCAATTCGGCGCCCAGCAAAAATATCGCGACAATGGTGAGCGTACTCGCCGCGCGCGTCGCCACCGACAGCCAAGCCCAACCCCGCAGCACCGGATACTGCGCCGCCAAAACCCGCTGACCTAGAGAACGAATATCGTCGACTTCCACTTCGTGGCGCGTGAAGCTCTGCACGATCTGCGCATTACTCAACACATCACCGGTGCGCTCCGCTATTTCCTGATGCAAGCGCTCCACCTGCATCTGGGCCCCTTCCGTCCGCCGCATGGCGAGGGTGTTGAACACGGCAAAGCTGAGCATTAAGGTGCTCATCAGTAAGGCAAGCTTCCAATTCATGGCCAGCGCGACCGGTAACATCACGACAATAGACAAGAGAGTCGCTAAGTGATCGCGCAAAAATCCCAGCCAAATTCCGAATAGACTGCCACTCCCGGAATGCATGATCCGCAGCAGTCGTCCGGTGTGATGCTCGCCGTGAAACGAGAGCGGCAAGGCAACCGCGTGCTCAAAGAACTGCGTAATCACTGCCACCCGTCGACGATGTGCCAAGCGATCCGCTTGTAGCGACACCCACACGCCGGCCGCGATGCCCAGCAATCCAAAGCCCGCCCACAGCGCTATGTAGACCTGAGCATCATGACGTGAACGCGCCACCAAGGCATCAACCACATGCCCAAATAGCCAGGGCTCAATCATCAATATTCCGGCGAGCGCTAAATTGGTGATCGCTAGAAAAATCGCCAGCCGTTTCTCAGCCGCCAATAGGCCGATCACTCGAACATAAATCTGCCACACTTTAAGGAGCGAGATCCCGCAGCTCGAATCGCCCTTCCATGACCGCTACGCAACGTCCCCCTATATAGACATCCATGTGAGCGCCATTTTTTACCGTGCGACCCATTAATAGACTGGGTCGCCCCATATCCACGCCCTGATGAATACGCCAATGTTGCTCGCTCACCAACCCACCCGTAAGCGACGCCAGCAGCGCAATCGTCGCACCCGTCGCACTGCCGGTGGCTGGATCTTCAACCACCCCATCCGTAGGCGCGAACACACGCGCATGCAATACGGTTTCCCCAGCCGAGGCCGCATCGCGCGTATACGCGAACACGGCATCCGCACCATCCTTTGGAAACACTTCCGCACAGGCTGTAAAATTAGGTGTTGCTCTTTTGAGCGCCGCACGCGACGCGAGTTCCACCACTAAAAACGGTAGTCCCACTGAGACTATTTGCGGCTCGTGTACCTGCACCGCAATATCTTCTAGGCCAAGCGACAGGCAACCCGCCGCCAGCTGCGTTGCGACCACGGAGCGACGCGACAAGGCTTCGGGCGCCCGCAGCTCCGCGCCCACCACCACGCCATCCACCCACAGCAATTTCATCGGCACAATTCCAGCGGCTTCTTCAAATAAGAATTCTTGTACATGCGCAGCCATCGGGAAATGCTCTTGGCTGGCTAGCAAGAACGCGGTACCAACATTAGGGTGACCCGCGAACGGCAATTCGGCGCGCGGCGTAAAGATACGCACCTGAGCGGTGTGCGCTGCGTTCTTAGGCGGCAACACAAAAGTAGTTTCCGAATAATTAAACTCCAATGCAATCGACTGCATCTGCGCGGTGGATAATCCTTCCGCATCCAGCACTACCGCCAGCGGATTACCGCCAAACATTTGGGTGGTAAACACATCTGCGGTGACATAGCGTCGTCTCATATTTTTTTCTCCTAAGATCAGCCATGCACACTTAAGAAGGCTTCCACCAAAGCGGCGACTTCACGAGGTTTCTCAATGTGCATCATATGCCCGGCTGCGGCAATATTGGCGATCTCAACCGCCGGAAAGAAGCTACGAAACGCGGCAAAATCACCGCCTATATTAAATCTCTCCAGTATTTCCGATTCCTCACCGAGCACTATCAAGGTAGGAGCCTTCGCGGCACGCCAACAGGCCTCCGCATCCTCACGCTTATATAAAATCGGATTCACTCGCCGATGCCGAGGATCCCCCAGCAATCGCACCCGACCATTCTCAACCGGACTTGACCAAGCCGCCGCCACAAATTCCGCGACACCGAGCGGAAAGCGTGGATAGCGAAAACGAATCACCTCGGCTAACTGACTCAAGGACTCATATTCTTTAAAGGTGTGACCGATTCTAATTTCGTCGAGCCAACGGCGCAGTCGTCCCGGTGAATCAGCTGGCTGCGTGCGCGGCATCCCAAACCCTTCCAAATTGACCACGCAGCGTACCCGTTCAGGGCGCACACCCGAGTACAAGCTCGCCACATTGCCGCCCATACTATGCCCCACCAAACACACCGGCGCCTCAGGCGACAACTCATCCAACAAGGCGTCGAGATCTGCGAGGTAATCCGGAAACCAATATCCATCGCTAGGCCACTCGCTCCCGCCAAAACCGCGCCAATCAAGCGCGACGAGCGGCCGATCAGACACGCATTGGTCCACCATAAATTGAAACGTAGCGCCGGTATCCTGGAAGCCATGCAACAGCAACACCAAGGGAGCGGAAGATGCAGCCGGCTCAAAGGCCTTAAGGCCCCAATACGTCAGGCGCATATTGAGGTCACGTACCCGCCGCATTTCAAGGCGCGGCACACGCCGAATGGAATAAGTCATTTAAGGAACGATGGCAAACACGCGCGCTGGAAATCCCGTGCCGCCCGCAGGCTTCGGCCACGTAACTACAACCAGAGCTCCCGCTTCGGGGACTTGATCCAGATTAGCCAGCATTTCAATTTGATAATGATTTAGTCCTAGAATGTAACTCTCAAGCGAGTAGTCGTCCTTGCTGGTCGCGAGGCCCGGGTCCGTATCCGTCGTCTCATGACCCGACGCGGTAATTTTGCGATCTTCATAGAGTAGCTTAAGCACATCTTTACTCCATCCCGGATAGTGCGCGACGCCAGCGCCGTCTAGATTCTGCATCGCGGCATTATCGGGCCAACGCTTCGACCAATCCGTGCGCATTGCCACGAATGCACCCACCGGAATCCGTCCGTGCTTAGACTCCCACGCGCTGATGTCCTCAACCCTTAAGGTGTAATCGGGGTTCTTGGCCACTTGGCTGTGCACGTCGAGCACGACGAGTGGCAGCAGCATCTCCGAGGGCGGTATCTGATCGACGGTGCGAAGGCCTTCGTGAAAATGGGCGGGCGGATCCACATGCGTGCCCCATTGTCCCACGTGGGTGAACTGTTGGACGATAAAGCCATCCTTCTTGATCGAATACAGCGTCACAACCTTCGCTTCACCGAAACCCTTCCAATGCGGCGTGGTAGGACCAAACGCGTGCGTCAGGTCCACGAATTTCTTCGAGGCGAGCGTGGCGTATACGTCATTGAGGCTCGGTGCAGCAGCTGCGGTAGCGGCCGTCGCAGTGGCCGCCGTTGCCAGCGCCACGCTGACACCGATAGCGGCGATTGCAAATACTTTTCTCATCGTGATCTCCTAAAAAATATCAGTCTATACGCGTAGCAAACGGCGGCACATCAGTGGTCCATCCATAAGGATCTGGCGCGCGGCGCTCCTGAATCTCAAGCAGTCGTTCGCGCAGAATCCGCGCCCGCGCATCGATCACGGCAAGCGGATACTGACGATCATCATCACCGATCATACTAATCGGACACACAATCGCCGCCGTGCCACACGCAAATAGCTCACTGCACTCACCACTGACTATCTGCCGTAGCAGATCTGCAATCGGCATCGCACGCTCAACCACGGTCCAGCCTAACTCACGTGCCAGCACTAGCAACGAATCGCGAGTCACGCCCGGTAGAATGGAATCGTTTAGAACCGGGGTGTGCAACTCCTCGCCGATAACGGCAAACACATTCATCCCCGACAACTCTTCAATATTTTGCCGCGCAATCGGGTCAAGCCACAGAGCCACCGTGTAATTGAGCGCTGCCGCACGAGTCGAGGCCTGCAACGACGCGGCATAGTTAGCGCCGGCTTTCGCCATGCCTACGCCACCGGCGGCGGCCCGTACCTGCTGTCGCTCGATCAATACTGTCATAGTACCCGCCGAATACGCTTCAGCAGGGCTTGCGATCACCAGCAATCGCGCTGTCTGCGAAGCACGTAACGCGTAGCCCGGCTCCGTCCCCAACAGGAAAGGCCGCAGGTACAAGGACTGACCGCTCTTGTCAGGAATAAATGGGGCGCATGCCCCCACCACGGCGTATAGGCCTTCAAGGAACAATTCCTCCGGTACGGCGGGCATCGCAATTCGCTCGGCAGAGCGGCGAAAGCGCGCGCAATTAACGCTGGCCCGAAACAAATTGGGGCTCGCGCGGCCAACCTTGTACGCCTTCATGCCCTCGAACACCTGTTCCGCAAAATGCAGTGCTCGTGCGCCGGGCAATATCTCAATAGGACCATAGGGCAGAAGCTCGCCCTGATTCCATCGGCCATGACTATAGGTCACGCTGTACATCACTGGCGCCGGAACTAACGCGAAGCCCAGCGACTCAGGCAGACGATAATCCTGCAAAGCCTGCCACACCCCGTCTCGAATAACGAAATCGCTCATTGAAAGCACATCTTAGAGTTAAAGAAATCGGGCATCGACGGCTACATCGAGCGCCGTGACTAATCGGTTAGTTTCGTTAGCCAGACCCACGATCGCCAACAACTCCGAGTACTGCCCCTCCGTCATACCTTTCTTACGTGCAGCGGCACCGTGTGAAGCGATGCAGTAGCGACAGCCATTAGAGGCACTCACCGCCACATATAAAAGTTCCTTCGTGAGGGGATCAAGCTCCCCGGGACCCATCACCTCTTTGATGTTGGTCCAAATCCGCCGCAAGGTCGGCGGATCATGCGCGAGTACCTTCCAAAAATTGTTAACCCAATCAATCTTGCGCGTTAGCATAATATCATCGTAAACCGCGCGCACCTCAGGCGTGGCATCCGAGTACTCGATGGGTTGTCTCTTAACGCTCATAAATAATCACTCATTGCTTAATCTCCTAATGCCTAATATTACTCAGCCGCGCCGCTACCGCCCAAAAAAATCTTATACGCCAAATTCTCCGTTTCATCCGTGTATGGATAATGCAACTCATGCAAGTGCAACAAAAAATCGTCAAGCGTAGCCGGCGGCACCTGGATCCCCGCCAACACCCGCCCACAATCCGAGCCATGATTACGATAATGAAACAAGCTAATATTCCACGACGTCCCCACCGCCTGCAAAAATTTTAATAATGCACCCGGGCGCTCGGGAAACTCAAAACGATATAGCCGTTCATGCAACAGGCCGTGCGCTTGACCCCCCACCATATAACGCACATGCAGCTTAGCCATTTCGTTATCCGCCATATCCCTCACAGCGAACCCGCCCTCGGCAATGGTCTTAATCACCGCATCCCGCTCAAGCCTCCCTTGAGTCAGCGCCAACCCCACAAACACTTTCGCCGCGCCCGCATCCGCATAGCGATACAAGAATTCCGTAATACTGCGCTTACCCAATAACTCGCAAAAACTCAAAAATGCCCCCGATTTTTCCGGTATTTCCACCGCCAGCAAAGTCTCCCGCTGCGCCCCCACGTCCGCACGCTCCGCAATATAGCGCAGCCGATCAAAATTCATATTCGCGCCACAATTAATCGACACAAAAGTACGCCCCGTACAATTTTCACGCGCCACGTATTTCTTAATCCCCGCCACCGCCAACGCTCCCGCCGGCTCCACAATCGAACGCGTATCCTCAAAGATATCCTGGATCCCCGCGCATATTTGATCTGTGGTCACCAGCAGCACCTCATCCACGTACTGCTTGGCTAAGCGAAAACACTCCTCACCCACGCGTCGCACCGCCACTCCATCGGCAAACATCCCCACACGCTCCAAAGTCACGGGCTTACCCGCCTGCAAAGACTCAAACATCCCCGCCGCATCTTCCGGCTCCACCCCAATGATCTTGATCTTCGGATACAAAGATTTCGCATACGCCGCAATACCCGCAATCAATCCGCCACCGCCAATCGGCACAAAGATCGCATCAATCGCATCACCATGTCGCTGGCGCAAAATCTCCATCGCGATAGTGCCTTGACCGGCAATCACATCCGGATCATCGAAGGGATGCACGAACACCAAACCACGCGCATTACCCACGCTCACCGCATGCTCGTACGCCTGATCGTAATCATCACCCATCAGAATAATCTCACCGCCAAGGTCAGCCACCGCCTGCACCTTAATATCCGGTGTACTCACCGGCATAACAATAACCGCCGGTATTCCCCGCGTGCGCGCGCCCAGCGCCACCCCTTGCGCATGGTTACCCGCCGAGGCGCAAATCACGCCACGCTGCGCCACGATCGATGATAAATGCGCAATCTTGTTGTACGCCCCGCGAATTTTGAACGAAAACACAGGCTGCAGGTCTTCACGCTTGAGCAACACCTGATTGTCTATTTTTCGCGACAACCGCGGCGCCACCTCCAAGGGTGTTTCAATAGCCACATCGTAAACCTTGGCTTTTAGGATCTTTTCGACGTAATTTTCTTGCATAAACACAGCTTAAGTTGGGGCAACTACCTTATCTCATCGCATCGCTAAGCGGTATTCTTAAAACCTTCCTCCCGAATTCGGTAAAATAGCGGTATGCGCACCTTAAAAATTGGCCCTTTATTGCTAGCCCTCACAGGCTTCGTGGCCTTCGCAAGTACCTGCTTCGCGAACACCGGACCCGAAGTCGCCACCGATAACGTCAAAGCGCGCCTAATTAGCGAAACTCAAAGCATCACCCCCGGGCAACCCTTTTGGGTCGGCCTTGAACTTACCATTCGCGACGGCTGGCACACCTACTGGCGCAATCCCGGCGACTCCGGTCGAGCCACCCAAATCAACTGGACATTACCCGCCAATTTTCACCCCGAACCAATTCTCTGGACCACCCCCGAACGTTTTGAAATCGCCCCGCTGGTCAACTACGGTTACGCCAAACACGCTCTACATTTGGTGCGCATTACCGCGCCCCAAGATTTAAAATCTCAAACCCTAACCCTTACCGCAAAGTCCAGTTGGCTAGTCTGTTCCGACGTGTGTATCCCCGAAAATGTCGAGTTGCACATCACTCTCCCCACTAGCGGCAATGCTGGCGCTAGTGCCATCGATCCAACCACAGCGCCTCTTTTTAAAGCTGCACGCAGCGCCTTAGCGATTCCCGCGCCCGCCCCCACCACCGCGCGCCTTACAGACCACCAATTCATTATTAAGCTAGGGAGCGAATGGGGCGAAACTCTTTCGCAAATCCAAGCGCTGAGCTTTTACCCCTACGACGAAGGCATTATCGAATATGCCGCACCACAAACACTCACGCGCTCGGGTGACTTGCGCTCCAGTGACTCCATCGAACTGCGCACCAAGCCCGGCTACCAATCCCCGAAGACCGGCAAAGTCCGCGGTCTATTACTCGCCACCGAGCGCAGCAACAATGGCACCCTCACGGTACCGCTAGAAATCGCCGCCGATTTCACCGCGGCGCCCGACGCTGCCGGTGGCGTGAGTGCCGCGGCGAGCGCGGGTGCAGCGACCCGGCGATTCGCACCCAGCACGGCATCGAACAGCTCGCCCAGCACGGCGTCGAACATCCCCATCATCACCTCCTCCGCCGTCCCGGCCACGAGTCTGTTCACTCTCGTACTGCTCGCCGTGCTTGGTGGCCTGGTCTTAAATTTAATGCCCTGCGTCTTTCCGGTGCTGTCCATCAAAGCCATCGGGCTAGTCGAACAAGCCAAGAAACATCCGGCCGCCGTGCGCACCAAAGGCCTAGTATTCGCGGCAGGTGTCATTAGCTCCATGCTCGGCCTCGCGGCAGTACTGCTCACTTTGCGCGCCGGCGGCGAGCAAATCGGTTGGGGTTTTCAACTTCAGTCACCGCTGTTCGTCACGCTGATGGTGTACCTACTGCTGGCGGTCGGATTAAATCTTTCCGGCGTGTTCGAAATCGGCGGTGGCCTCGCCGGCGTGGGCGATGGTCTAACCAAAGGTGATAGCTATCGCGCCTCGTTCTTTACCGGAGTCCTCACCACCCTGGTCGCCACCCCCTGCACCGCGCCCTTCATGGCGGCAGCAGTCGGTGCCGCACTCACCCAAACCCATAGCGTCGCGTTATTGATATTCGCAGCCCTCGGTTTAGGGCTAGCCTTGCCCTATGTTCTATTGTCATTCGCGCCCTGGATGCGTCGAGCATTGCCTAGACCCGGCGCATGGATGGATACGCTCAAACAAATATTCGCGTTCCCCATGTATGCGTCGGCCGCCTGGCTATTGTGGGTACTTGCCCAGCAAAGCTCCATCGGGCTTGCTGCCGCACTGACCGGTGTCATTTTAGTAGCCCTAGCAGCTTGGGCTTACCAAAAATCCAAAACAAGCACTGGCGGATCACGACTCGCAAGCCTACTCGCAACCATCGTAGCGCTAATTCTCGCCATCGCGCTCCCGCTTAAGTATGCCGATAGCGCGGGTGCCTCGGGCAACGCGTCATCCGCCGCGGGCACCGGGGTTTCCGGCACGAACACGCGACTTTCTGGCCAGGGCGCCACTGGCAGCCACTCAACCGATGAGTGGCAACCCTATGACGCCGCTCGCGTCACCGCACTTGTGGCCACCGGCAAGCCATTGCTCATTAATTTTACCGCGAGCTGGTGTCTTACCTGCCTGGTCAACGAACGCAACGCCTTCGCCGATAGCGCGGTGCAAGCAGTGTTTCACAATAAGGGCGTCACGCTGATGAAAGGCGACTGGACCAGCCGCGATCCCGCCATCACCCAAGCACTAACCGCTTTCGGTCGCGCCGGTGTACCGCTCTATGTGGTCTACAACGCCAAGCCCGGTGACAACACACCGAGCGTATTGCCGCAACTATTGACAGCCAGCATAGTGAAAGAAACCTTCGCGGACCTTCCCAATGTTAATGTCATAAGCGATGCAAACGCCAAGGATAAGGTTTTTTAATTTCCCGTGTCTCTGGATAACGCCACCACCGTCGCCGTTATTGATTTTCGCCGCCATCGCATGGTGTTGCAATGGCACGCGCTCGCCGGTACCTGGGACACCTATGAAAATGAACCCGCTCTGGTACACGGCGTAGCCTACATACATCCCGGACAACCGAACATCTGTGTGTTTGGCCAAGGTGGTCGATTGCGCCTACAAATCGGCCTGCAAAAATATATCCTCTCCGAAAACTCACCCCTCATCAAATGCATTCCAGCTTTCATGAGCTTCGGACTTCGACAACGATTTACAATCGAGTCGAGCACTGGCGACTTATTATATAATGCCACCTACTGGAAATCACAAACCGAAGATTTTTATCTTTGGCTAGCAGAGCACGCCGCAGATCCCAATTGGCGAAATAACAGCGCGCTAAAGTGGTCCGAAGGCGTAACTCCCGCCGCGATACGCGCTGTTTAACCCTAAAAAAAATAGGTAATGCCTACGTCCCAACAAGCCTTGGCTAGAATTTTCCGAATGTTTAGCGCTCGAGATTGCACGCCAGACGGCGGATATCAGAAAAGCAGGGTACTTCAAAAAGTCCAATTTACTCCCAGTGAAAATAAATCCGGAGCTCCTGTATTGGCATTGATGCGCTCGCACTCCAGGCGCGAAGCGAATGTCGCGGTGACTGTTCCGGTATAGCGGGGGTATCAGCGGAAACGCTATGCAAAAGACACCAGTGGGGCAGTTACTGATAGAAGCGTTAACAGCGCTCTGAAGACGCGCCAGACCCGCTTTTCCGTAGACGTGCAGCACAGGCATGATCTCCACGGAATCGTCAGGGAAAATGGCAAAATGTGGATGATTCTCAAATAACTTAGCGGCAGCTTCGTGCGAATCAGCGCGCAGCACCGTGAAAACGTCTAAGTGATTAGTCGCATCGTCGACCCCAGGTTGCGTAACCTTCTTGGTTTTCCCCGCAGGGTCCGCCCACGCTGAGGCCACGCCTACTCAACAACACCAGCCTTCCTCAAGCCGTCGTACAGCGGCTCATAGCCGGCCAGAGCGGACGTAGGCCAGACCCATTTTTTCATGGCAGTAATAGATTTTATTTTTGGCATTGTGGCGTAAAAGTCGGCCAAGACTGCCTTAGCTCGATCAAGATGACCCAATTGTGCCTCCGACGCGGCCAAGGTCAAGCGGACCGTGCCGTTGAGAGGACTGCGCAACTGATCCTCGCGCATCCGAGCGCTGGAAGTGCGCGCCAACTGTGCGGCAGCGGCATAATCGCCCACGGCATAGTGAATACTGGCAGCCAATTCTTCCAGCGCGCTGTGCTGGTTGGGCATTCGCGCCACCAGCATATCGATGATGCGCAGCGCCTCGGGCGCTCGACGCAGCTTCAAGAGTTCCAGCGCTTTGCTCCATAAAGTCCAGGGATCATCCGGGTCCTTTTGCAGCAATGACTCGGTGATCAACAGAGCCTCTTCATGTTTCCCGCGCAAGTCATACAAAGCAACTTTCTCGCCAATCATGTCTGTATTAGTGGGATCCATGCGCAGATACTTGTCGAGCGCCGCCGCGCCGATGCGCTTCTGCGACTCGACGTCCTGCGACCAAGCCATGACGCAATCGCATAGGTTGATATCAACGGTAACCCAAGTGGCTTCGCGATCATCGGGTGATATGGCGAGTGCTTGTTTCAGGAGCACGCTGGCATTGGCGTAGGCTCCCTTGGCTTCCGCACCATAATGTCCTGCCCAAGATACGTACGCCCGAATGGTGAGATCACGGACATCCAGCGCGTCGACCGGCTTGTCCTCTACGCGCTTTGCCTCCGCCTTAAGTGCCTCAAAACCCAGGTCGCCCTCAACGTATGCGATGTCTGAGTGCCATCGCGGGGTGAATGCCTCGCCGGGTATTTCCACGGTCTCGGACTTGAGAATGCGTTCACTTCCGCCGTCGACGAGGGACATGACCAGCGAATAGCCGCCGCTGATCTTGGCTAAAGCGCCGCGAATCAAAAAATGTACATTGAGCGCCTTGGCGATGTCCCGTGCGTCGCTGAATTTACCGACTGCCTCGTCGATACTGCGCCGAGGGGTGTTCTGCACCCAGAGTGAGTCGTCTTCGATCCGCGCCGTGAACTCTTCCGTAGTTGCCTCGGCAACTTTCGCGCCGTGCACGTCGTTGGCCGGCGCCTTGAAGGGCAGCACCGTAAAGGTGAGGCGGCGATCTTCCAGCGAATAGGGCATAATCGCGGCGCTTTTGCCGTGCAGGTGTGCGATACCTCAGGCGATGGCGGTGCCCACGATTAGCACGCCAGCGCCGAGCCCGGCCAAACGGGGCAGCGTCGAGCGCTTCGCTGCTGGCGTTGCCGGCACAGAGTGGGTCGCCTCGGAACGCTCACTGCTCGCGATTACGGCAGCGGAACTCGGTGTGGGGCGAATGCTTTCGGGCCACGACAATAATTTTAATATGTGTTGCACAAACTCGGGCGGCGTCTCGCCGTCCGGCAGGCGCATCCATTGTAGTTCGCGGAACCGATCCGGTACCCGGTCGTCGGAGTCCGGCGTATCATCGATGACCACCGGGACCAGAAACGCGCGGTCCGACGCCATGAGGTGGGAGCGATCGACAGCGAGCTTCCATTCCAGCCTAAAATAACCCTCGGCGCGCGCGTGGGAATTAACGGAATGAACAGCGCACAATTCTTGATTTGGCGACGAATGGCATTGTCCCAGGCATCCCCACCGCGCAGATCGCTGCGGTCGAACCACACTTCGATGCCGGCGAGGCGCAAGGTGATGCAGATCCGCTCGGCCGCGCGCGCATCCTCCGAGGCATAGCTCAAAAACACGGCGCGTGTACCGCTCTTGACAGAGGTACCAGCGGAATGAGGATCGATATTGTTCATTGGATCGTCTGCTCGTCGGCCTTTGAGATTTATGTTTTTGTCTCGGCTACGCAATTAGAGTGGACCAGGTTGCCTCGTGGCGCAATCTAAATGCGCAATTCTAAAGCGTTGACTAATATTAAGCGCGCCATTAGACCGATGGACTGCTCACGCCTCAGCCTAGCGCGGTAGCAACCCCGCAAGCTCGGCAGCGGTTAAATTGCGCCATTTGCCTAAGCCTAAAGCGCCCAAGTGAATATTCATAATGCGGACACGCTGCAAGCGCTGCGCGCGGTAGCCTAATGCCGAGCACATGCGGCGAATTTGGCGATTAAGTCCTTGCGTCAGGATAATCCGAAAACTCGAATGGTTCACGCGCACCACCCGACACGGCTTAGTGAGCACCCCCATGATTTTCACGCCGCTCGCTAACATTTCCAAACCGAGATCAGTAATGGGTCGATCCAGGGTGACCACATATTCCTTCTCGTGATTATTTTCCGCTCGCAGTATCTCGTTAACGATATCGCCGTTGTTGGTTAATAAAATCAACCCTTCCGAGTCTTTATCCAAGCGCCCAACCGGAAAAATACGCTCCAAGTGTCCCACCAGATCAATGATATTGCCCTCGACCTGCGTTTCAGTCGTGCAGGTAATACCCACGGGCTTATTCAGCGCCAGGTAAATTTTTTGCTCACGATGCGTTAGCGATTTGCCGTCGACGCACACGGCATCGCTCTCGCCCACTTGCGTCCCCAACACCGCGCGCACGCCATTACAAGTTACGCGCCCCGCCTCAATCCATTGATCGGCTACACGGCGCGAACACAGGCCGGTTTCGCTAATGTATTTGTTTAATCGCATGGTAGTCGGCAGTTCATTGCGAGCGATTCAAGAACCCGCGAATCGGTTTGACCTGTGTGCCAATATCCTCAGCATTTAATTGCAGCACTAAATTCTCATGCTTGAGCGTGGGCGTACTCACAGCGCTGCCCGCCAGCACCAAGCGGCGCAGCAGTTCCGGACGCAGCTCGGCCAGTAAGCGGAGTACCTCGATGCCCTGATCCAATCCCAACAGATCAATCCGGCGTAAGCGCAAATTACCGACAAAATCCAATACCGCAGTAGCGGCCTCCGCCACCGTCGATTGCGGGGAGGGATCTGATTCACCGCATCCCGGTAAGTCCGGCGCATACACCGAACGCTCTGCCGCCAAGCCCTGCAAAATGGGCTCAAAGCTACGGCCTGAACCTCGCGTCGCGTGCAGACACACGAGCGTTACCTGCTCATCAAATCCGCCCGTCCCCGGGAATGCGGTACGCACATGTAATTGCCCAAACTGACAATCAAAGTACGCCCGCCGGGTGCGCACCGCGCTAGCGGACGATGCTGATAGAGTGGCTTTCAATGGCAAACCTCCTACAAATTGTGGTTTTTATACTACAGATATTTTTGATTTTTCGGGAATATTGCTAGCATATTAAAGGCCTTAGGCGCAAAGTGTTGCTCAGACGCAAAGGGTGGGATAAGAAGACTGACCATCACAGCGACGCGCAACAAGCGCTGCGTGATGCGGCATGGGGACCTCTAAAAGCCGGGCCACGCCCGGCTTTTTCTTTACCACGCGAATTCTCTTAAGCACGCTTAACGCCCACGATCCCACACCCGCGACAACGTAAAGGCGCCCATTCGACCTCCAAAGTTCACAACTTCCACCAACCGTGCACCATCCGCAGACAGCCGATAACGCTGTTGTAAAATCGGATGCTCCGAATCAGCACCGTTCGCTTCCACTAATAGAGACTTTCCCACCCAACCGCATGCCAGCGCCCGATCAGCGTTCTCGGACGCTCGATGCGGATCATTGGCAGACTTATTTGAATGCCGATGTCCTATTAGGGGGCCCTGGCAAATGCGCTTGGTCTCATCCGACACCAAAGTGATCATCGTATCAACTTGCGTAATATCCAGAATTTTACCGGGCCAGCGCAGGGCCGCGCTCATGACCTCAACCGGTGGCATCGGAGCTGAGCGCTCTTGCGCACGGGGGTCGTCACCGCCTGCTCGTGCTTGGCCACCTCCGCGACCACGCCGCCCGCTGCCGCCTTGCCCACCACTGGGATCGCTTGCGGTGTCGCTAGTCGCACCAATCTGTTTTCTAAGTAGGCCCAACATTAATTGTTGTGGGTCATCGCTATCGGCCCCATTCAAAATCCAGTGGCCGCTAAATTCCACGCTGCCCGGCCCCATGGCAACCTCAGTCGGCTCGGGCTGGGTCGCGCAGCCTGCAAGCGCACCGAGGCTTAGCAAACTGAAGCTCCAATAGACTAGTTTTCGCACCTCACACCTCAAGATTCAAAAAGACCTTAAGGCGCTAGAATACCCGTAGCGGGTGCCGCGCGTGCAGCGAGATCAACGCAGCCGCAGACCGGCCTCATCCTCACGGCTCACTTTAATCCTGCCGGTCACGGGCGCAAAACTCACCCTGACAGGTTCAGCACGGCGCAGTATTTGGCTACCGCAGATGGTTCTATCGTCCGCGAAATCCGCCCGAATCAAGTCCACCAGCGAAGCGCTCGGCGCGTCGGTTGCGAGCGGCGGCAAAGCATGGGCAATGATCCGCGCCTGTACTTCATCGCGTTTAGTGCCGTTTCCGAGCACTGCTCGCTTAAATCGGTCCAACACGCTCAGCACCGAGCTTAAGGCGTTATCAGTTGCATCCGACAGACGGCCGCTATCTCCCAAAAAACGTAGGTGCAATAGCCCCCCAATCGCTCGACCCTCATCATGTAAACAAATCGCCAACGCGCCGTGCAGCTCAGCGATTAGTATAATGGGCTCGGCCGATACTTCAAAAGTATCAGGTGCGACCAATACTGGGTTTTGTTGGGCTATCACGGTCTCCATGCTGCACCAAAGCGTCGCTCGACAATGTCGAGCCAATCACGGTTTTGAGGTTAGAATTGACATGAGCTCATGCCCCGTGGTTATTGGAGCTCGCCCTCAGTTAGCCGTAAAATTATGAAGATATGTATCAATATAATGCCATAGATCAGCGCTTGGTCGACGAACGCGTTGCACAATTTCGCGATCAGACCCGGCGATTCTTAAACGGCACCTTAAGCGAAGAAGAATTTCGACATCTGCGCCTACGCAATGGCCTGTATATCCAAACTCACGCGCCGATGTTGCGTGTGGCCATTCCCTATGGATTATTGTCGACGCGCCAACTGCGCGCGTTAGCGCATATCGCTCGGCGTTACGATCGCGGTTATGGGCACTTCACCACTCGGCAAAATATTCAGTACAACTGGCCGAAGCTTGAGGAAGTACCTGACATTCTCGCTGAACTTGCGGCCGTGGAAATGCACGCCATTCAAACCAGCGGAAATTGCATCCGCAATACGACTTCCGATCACCTCGCGGGCGTGACGCCTAACGAATTAGAAGATCCGCGACCCTGGTGCGAAATCATTCGCCAATGGTCGAGCTTTCACCCTGAATTCACCTACTTGCCGCGCAAATTTAAAATCGCAGTGACCGGCGCGCCACAAGATCGCGCCGCGACTCTAGTACACGATGTCGGGGTACACATCGTGCGCGGACCTTCCGGCGAACCTGGCTTTGAAATACTCGCAGGCGGCGGGCTCGGCCGCACACCCATCATCGGACAAGTGGTCCGCGAATTTTTACCGCGTGAACATTTACTCTCGTATCTTGAAGCTATCTTAAGGGTCTACAATCTTGAAGGACGACGCGATAATCTCACCAAAGCGCGTATCAAAATTTTGGTGCGTTCGCTAGGCATTGATGAATTTAGGCGCCGCGTGGAAAATGAGTGGGCATTGATTTGCGATCAGCAGACGGGTGACCAGCAATTGGGCGACTCAAGTTTGCGCATCGACGAGGCCACCATTGCACGCATGCGTGGTTTTTTTCAAGCGCCCGCCTATCGCCAATTACCCGACAGCGACCCCGCTACTGACGCACTGACCGCTTTTCGTGCTTGGTACCGTTACAACACAGTCGCGCATAAAATTGCCGGCTATCGCGCAGTGTATATTTCACTGAAGAAGCCCGACATCGCGCCCGGCGACGCCACTGCTGATCAAATGGATGCAATCGCTGATTTAGCCGAGCGTTATAGTTTTGGTGAAGTCCGCGTCACGCACACGCAGAATTTATTGCTCGCCGATGTCGAGCAACAACACACTTTTGAGCTTTGGCGGGCGCTCGATGCGCTCGGACTCGCGACCCCCAATATCGGCACACTCACCGATATGATTTGCTGCCCCGGGTTAGACTTTTGTAGCCTCGCCAACGCCGGCTCTATTGATGTCGCCAAACAAATCAACCAGCGCTTTGATGACTACGACTATATTTACGACCTAGGCGAACTCGACGTCAAAATGTCGGGCTGCATGAATGCCTGCGGCCATCACCATGTCGGTAACATTGGCATTCTCGGCGTCGATAAAGGCGGTCAAGAATGGTACCAAATCACCATCGGCGGATCGGCCGGTGCTGATGCTTCACTCGGCACGGTCATTGGCCCATCAGTTGCCAAGGCTGCGGTCCCCGAAACCATCGCACAGCTGCTTAGCGTGTACGTCGAACAACGACAGGTCGACGAACGCTTCCTCGACACCGTACGCCGACTCGGCGTCAAACCCTTCAAGGAAAGAGTATATGCCACGCCTATTGCTGCGTGACCGCGTCGTCGTTAACGACGACTGGCAACACTGGGAAGACACTGCGGCTGACCCTGGCACGGGGTTAATTATTCCGTTCGAGCAATGGGTCGCGGCGCGCGACACCTGGATCCATTACCGCGGCCCGTTAGGCGTCGTGCTCGCACCCGCTCACAGAGTTGAACAGCTCGCTCCCGACCTGGCGCATTTTGCGCTCATCGGCGCGCATTTTACGGGTCCCAGCGAAGGTCGCGGCTACACTCAAGCGCGCCAACTGCGCGAACAATTGCAATTTAAAGGCGAGCTGCGCGCCAGCGGCCATGTGCGCCAGGACCAAGTATTTTTTATGGCACGTTGCGGCTTTAATAGTTTTGAACTCCCCGAGCACGAACTCAACGCTGCGCTCGCAGCGCTCGATACGTTTTCAGCGGCGTATCAACCCGCCAACGATACGGGACTCAAGGCGCGACTGGTTGCAGCCCTGAGTCCGGTATAGGGTGTCTACAGGAGCCGCGCGTTGAGTCTTTACTTTAGACTAATTTGGTTATTCATTACCGCGAACAAGCGACCCCTAGTCCCAGCCCTGGGACCCAGTCGAATTACACTGACGGTATTACCCAATGATCTGGACGCTCTGGGGCATATGAACAATGGTCGATTTCTCTCGGTTATGGATCTCGGCCGAGTCGATCTGTTAATACGCTCAGGGTTCTATGTCGTGGCGCGTAAACGCCGCTGGTTTCCCTTGGTGGGTCGTGTCTCGATCGAGTATCGCAAACCGCTACTCCCGTGGCAGCGCTACACCATCGAAACCAGAACCGTTGGTTGGGACGATCGTTGGTTCTACATACAACAAGTTTTTTTATTACAAAACGAAGTCGCCGCCGTCGCGGGAGTGAAGGCGATGATCAGAAGTCCGCAAGGTGCCGTATCACCAGCCGACGCCCTCATGGCCGTGGGCGCGCCGACAACCTCACCCGAAATTCCCGCCTGTTGGGCGCATCTGTGCGAGCGGCTTAGCGTTTCTAATTAGCGGCGCGTAACAGCGCGGCATACCGCCAGGTAATGTCGACGTTCGCTCCAATCCCAACACGCTCGGCAAAATATACGTCGCTGTCGTGCAACGGCTTCCATGTCAATGTCAAAAACGCGCGAACCATTTCACTCCAGGTTCGGTTACTTGAATATCCTTGCGAGTCGTTTGCAGTACCCCTTGACGGAGAAGTGCCTCGAATACTGCCACGCCGAGTTCGCCGGCAAGATGGTTGTAGCACATGCGCGCTCGGCGCAGCGCAGGCTCACGCGGGCTTGCAACCAAACGAACGACTCCCGTGCGAAAGGCTACGCCCATGAGCGACTCCAGCAATCCAGCAACATCGGCATCGGCGAGCCGAAAGTAGCGATGACGCCCTTGCTGTTCCACCGTGACTAGTGATGCACTCAGCAATTGCGACAAATGTGATGACATCCTTTGCTTGGTAACCCCCGCAACTGCCGCCAATTCGGTCGCTGTGAGTGCTCTATCCGTCATTAGGGCGGTCAACACCACCGCCTGTGTTGAGTCGCCAAGCAAAGCAGCAATTCTCGCAATGTTCGGACCGTTTTACAGGGTTCGACGGTAGACGAACTATCACAGGAGTGCAAGCGTCTATGATCGCGCAATGACCATCACCTGCTTTATTCGTTACGAGATCGACCCGTATCAACGCGCGGCCTTCGCGGCTTACGCTCACAACTGGAGCCAAATTGTTTCCCGTTGTGGCGGTCACCTACTAGGTTATTTCCTGCCCCCTGAAGGCACAAACTATATCGCTTGGGGCATCATTTATTTTGAATCGCTAGCGAGCTACGAGGCCTATCGAAAACGTCTGAAGGAAGACTTAAGCGCACCGGAAAATTTTGCGCGCGCAAACCCAGCGTTTTATATTACGCGAGGAGTGCACCTTTCTTGAAGCGGTTGACAGTACCCTCAATCGTCACGAATTTGCTGCTCAGGCGGCGTCATGATCGCCGTGATCTTTGAGGCGCAGCCACATAGCAATCAAGAGCAGTCTTATCGCGACGCCGCCGCGATCCTTCGACCCCAATTAGACGGAATACCTGGCTTTATATCTATTGAACGTTTAGAAAGCCTGACCGTGCCGGGTAAAGTGTTGTCTTCATCGTTTTGGAAAGACGAAGGCTCGGTACGACGCTGACGCAATCTTGAGGTCCACCGAAACATTCAAGCGACAGTACGAAAGCACATATTTGCTGATTATCGACTGCGCGTCGCTATAGCATTGCGTGACTACGGAATGAGCGACCGGGCCGAGGCACCGGGCGATTCACGATCGGTGCATGATGCATAGCTGTAAGACATCTGTCGGGCTGCCGGAAGTTATTCCCAAGCAACCGAAGTCACGGGTGCTCAGCGGCTGTTGTACATCAGCGGGCAAATTCCAGAGTCAATAACCGGAGATATTCCAACGGATTTCACTACTCAGGCGATACTTGTATGGCACAACCTATTTGCGCAGCTTGCCGCCGCTAACATGACCGCACTAAATCTTGCCAAGGTCACCATATTTCTGTCGTCACGTGAATTTGTGGTGACGAATAGTGAAATTCGACAAGAATTCCGGGGTGCGTATATGCCAGCGCTTACTGTGACTATCACTGGCATCCTTGACGAGAAATGGTTGCTGAAGATTGAGGCGACCGCCGCGACATAAATTCGCAGCTGCAATGTTGTTGCTGGCTGCCGGCAGCAACGGGATGGGACTTCGCCAGACCGGCGAGACGCCACCTGCAGCCTCACCGATGATCTCAATGCAACGTTCAGTCGGAAGCTAACCTCAGGCGACATACAAGGACTTAAGGTCTTGCAGAATCGATTGACGCCGGTAAGATGATGTCCTGCGAAACTGGCGGCACGCGTTGGTCACACATTGGGCGAATTTTGTGCGTCAACCAGTCAATGAGAGCCGCACGCAAACTCACTTCTGGTCGCAATTCGATCCCGAATCTAATTTCCGCTAAGGTCAAGATACTAATGAACAGACAATCGAGGGGTTGTGCTCCGATAAATGTCAGCACCTTACGGTTGGGTTTTGGACAGCGCAGCTCAGAGAGTACATGGTATCGAGTAGCCAACTCGTCACAGCCTCACGCCACGCATAGGCATAGCGGTACGGAGGGCGCGAGATCAATATCACGACGAGGCGATGCTTGAATAGCCTTGATTAACGCTTGGCCGGTCTTTGCGCCTTTGAGACGACGAAATTCCTCCACGGCGATGACGACCACTTCGTCGCGGCCGTGCACGGTCACATGCTGGGGCCCCTCACTGCGTACCTTATGTACCAGCTCGCTAAATCGCGCTTTGGCGTCCTGTAGGAGCCAATAACCGGGGCGCTGATTTAAGCGCTACGCGTGCCACCGATCCCGGTCGTCGAGTAATTTATAGTCGTACTACCGGATTACTACCTCAGCCTGTCAATTCCAAGTCGCTGCTGCTAATGGCGCAGCCACTCCGATCCGGCTACCACTGGTAGATCTATAGAGTTTCATTTATGCTTTGGTGCATCAAACGTTAGACGGTATCGCATGCGCAAAGATTCAGGGAGATCGATTTCGCGGCGTCGATTGCTGACCATGATCGGCTTAAGCGCCGGCAGCACGACGATGTACCAGGCAATGCACAGCCTCGGCTTTGCCGCTGAATCCGATTTCACGGCACCGATTGAGTTGAGCGCCGCACCGAAGGGTGCCTCGGTCCTCATACTGGGAGCCGGTATTGCAGGACTCACGGCCGCCTACGAATTACGCAACGCCGGCTACCATGTTCAAGTACTCGAATACAACGACCGGGCCGGTGGCCGCAACTGGACGCTGCGGGGCGGCGACCCCTATACAGAGTTGGGTGGGGACACGCAGGAGTGCCGCTTCGATCCAGGTCATTACATCAATCCCGGTCCATGGCGCCTACCGCATCACCATCGGGGCATGCTTAGCTACTGCAAGCGGCTCGGTGTTGCGCTTGAGCCTTTCGTGCAAATTAATCACAACGCGTACGTGCATAGCCGCAAAGCTTTCGGTGGCAAGCCGCAGCGATTGCGCACCGTCAAGGCCGACTACCATGGTCATGTCGCCGAACTTCTCGCCAAGACCACTCGAAGTGCCGCCCTCGATGCGGAGGTAACCGCCGAAGATCGCGCGAAACTGCTCGACTCGCTGCGCTTCTGGGGCGGGCTCGATAATAATTTTAGATATATTCAGGGCGCGACCAGCAATGACCGGCGCGGCTATGACCGAGATCCCGGTGGCGGCCTCAGCGCGCGGCCGACATTTTCTCAACCCATCGGACTAAGCGATCTGTTGAACTCCGGCCTCTGGGCCGCACTACCGTTCGGCGAAATGTACGATTTTCAGACTACGATGTTCCAGCCAGTCGGTGGCATGGGCCAGGTGGGCCAAGCATTTGGACGCGAGCTTGCGCCATTGATCCGCTATAACGCTAAGGTCGTCGACATTCATCAAGACGAGAAGGGAGTCCGCGCCACCTATGTGGATACTGCTGGCGGGTCCAACCACCAGACTGCGCAGGCCGACTGGTGCATCTGCACGATTCCGCTGTCGATCCTTGGCCAGATTCCTATCAACGTCGGCGCCAAAATGGCTGCGGCGATCGGCGCGGTTCCCTATTGTACGGCGGTTAAAGTCGGTTTGCAGTTCAAGCGCCGCTTCTGGGAAGAAGACGAGCAGATCTACGGCGGCGTGACCTATACCGATCTGCCGATCGGGCAGATTAGTTATCCGAGCAGCGGATTTTTCAGCGACGGCAAAGGCGTGTTGCTGGGCGCGTATATTTGGGACATGCTCAATTCAATGGAGTTCACATCGATGACCGCGGCGGAGCGCATTGCGAAGGCCGTTGAATACGGCAGCAATATCCATCCGCAATATCGCAAGGAGTTTGACAACGGAATCGCGGTCGCTTGGCATCGTGTGCCATTCGCGATGGGGTGCTACGGTCTGTGGTCAGAGGCGACCCGCGCCCAGCACTACGATAATCTGTGCGGTTTCGACGGGCGCATAGTCCTTGCGGGTGAACACGCCTCTTACTTGCCGGCATGGCAAGAAGGCGCAGTCACCTCGGCGCTCGACGCGATCGGTCGGCTGCACCAGCGTGCCCACGCGTCCGGAGCTGGCGTATGAATGCGCGCACAGTATGTCGGACCGTTACGGACTCAACTAGAGCTAGCGCCGCTGTTGGGCTTGCATTGGCGATCGTAGCGCTCGCGGCGCTCCTCGGCACGCCGGCGCAGGCCGACACCGCCGGAATATTTGACCCCGCGACCTTGAGTACGACTGATGGTCAGAAAATTTATGAGCAAATTTGCCAGGGGTGTCATATGCAAGGGGCTAGGGGTGCAGTCGGAGCCGGACATTTTCCGGCACTCGCGAGCAACCGCACCTTGGCATCGCGGCAGTCTATGGCGCTGACGATTCTGATGGGGCGGCGCAATATGCCAGCGTTTGGTGCCAAGCATGCTATCGGATTCGACGGACCGCCCGCGACGTTAAGCAACCAACAAATTGCTGCCGTGATTAACTACATACGCACGCATTTCGGCAATCGATACACGGACTCGATCACCGACACCGAGGTCGTGGCGCTGGACCAGAGCTTGCAAGGCTCGCAACATTAAAGGCTCCGACACACTGCACTGCGCAGCAATTACCATAATGTAGCATCATGCAAACCACGGTAAGTGCATGGGCGAACTCACTCAGCATGCAGGCACTTGCAAGGATTTGATTGACGTCGAGGAACTCGTGCGGCAACGTCGAAAAGGCTAACTTGGATTTCTCGCAATCGGAAAGCTTTAACACAAACAACTAAAAGGTTTGTCACCGTTTGGACCTCAACTCCGAAGCGGGACGCGTGACACGCGAGGGTTGGTGCTTTTTTTCCGCCACCAATTTTCCAGAGTGAATCATTTCGAGCCCCTGAAAATCACGAGCCGCGGCGACAACCCACTCGCGAAATCGTGCCACTTGAGGTAGATCTAAGTAGGCCCGTGGACATACAAAAAATAGTACGCGGAGCCGTGGGGCATGGCCTCCTTGCTTGCCAAGCACAGAGTGTCCTTAGGTAGGGAGCGCGTCACCATGGCCCAACGCGCAAGCGCAAAGCCAAGACCTTCTTCCGCTGCCACCATCAGACCCGCCGAGTCATCAATAGTCGGTGGACGAGCATTCCATGCGATCTGTTCATCCGCTTTTTGCTAAATCCACCAAGGCACGTTAAGTTCTCCTTAACAGACGGTCAGGCATTGTGTTTGTTGTGCCATGTCGCGTAGCGCAATGTGTGAGTCATTCGATCAGTTTAATTCAATGGAGTACGCACATCATGAACAATATCCACTCATTTTAAGACTCGCGCAGGCACTTGTTGCTATCAGCATCACAATCGCTACCAGTCTTGTATTTCTCATCTGAGTATAACGCCTACGATAACCGTGGCGTATGCCCTCACGAATGCAGCATGCGCCCCGCATAGCGTTGCAGCCCATCACCGGTAATGACCACGGCGGAAATTATTTATCGTGCATATACTCTCCTAGCTGTGTTCTAGTGTCCGACGCGGACGTAGCGCCCTTTATGATGTGGTGAAATTAGGAGTTCTTTGGGTAATTTGGTCGCGCGTTTAAGTCTGCCGGAAGCCATTGGATTATCGCTTTCCATTATTTCTCTGACGGTCACCGTCGCTTTTAACCTCGCCTTGGTGGTTGCAATACGCGGGTCCCGCCGCACCGCTGACATTTGCTATTGGCATGGTCGCGATGGCGTTGGTGGCATTGTCCTTCATTGCCTTCACCCACCGTGTCGCGCACGCGGGATCGGCATATGCCTATATCACTAACACGTTTGGCCGACGAGCGAGCTTCGTAGCTGGCAGCGCGTTGCTGTTGACCTACATTGGGCTTACAACCGGGTTTGCCGCCCTGGTCGGCAGCTTTACCAGTGCCGCACTAAGTAGTTTTTCCATTGGCATCGGAGCATGGTGGATCGCTATTGCCAGCGCCTCAGTGCTGGCGGCCTGGTGGCTCGCCTACCGCGATATGAAACTTGCAGGGCGACTCATGTTGGGGCTGGAAGCCGCGGCGATACTTTCGATTGTCGGATTGTGGGTCAGCATTCTGCACAAGGTTCACCCGGGTGCCGCACAACTCGTGACAAGTCTTACGCCTTCTACGAGTTATAACGGCTGGTCAGGATTAGGTTTCGGCATGGTGTTCAGTATCTTGAGTTTCGGCGGATTCAAGGGTGCGGCGACCCTTGGTGAATAAACTATCAACCCACGGCGCAATATCCCAATCGCGCTGCTTAGTACCGTAATAGGCTCGGGCATATTCTTGGTGTTTGTCGCCTATTGCGAAGTCATCGGCTTCGGGCCGGAGGGCATCAAGGATCTCGCTAAATTTCAGGCACCACTGAATGATTTAGCGCTTCGCTATGCCTCGCCACATTTGGCAATAGCTCTGGACCTGGCCGCTGCCGCCAGTTGTTTCTCCGGCATGATCGGCGGCATTTCGGCGGCGGGGCGAATTCTGTTTGCATTGTCACGCGGCGGACTTTCAGCCAAGCTCGCTAAAGTGCATGAAGTACACGGCACCCCAGCGCTATCGGTCACGATAGCAGCCATCTTAATTGCCGTTCCATTTCTGCTGTGGGCACCCTTTGCCGGTTCAGGCAATTACTATAGCTATACCAGCACCATCGGCGTGCTCGCATTGATTCTGATCTACATTGCTGTCGGCGCAGCCGAAACGCTTGAAGCTTGGCGTGAGCGCAAACCATTGTGATCAATCGCCTGTTTTTTTGTCCGATCGTGTTGCTCATAGTTCATTATTGCAACTTGTATCCAGTGCCCGCGTATCCCAACAGCCTCTGGCCTTATGTGGCGTTTGTTTGGGTGATCGGTGCTTGGGTATTGATGCGCGTACGGCCGAGCGTTAGCAACGCTGAGTAACGAATCATAATTGCTGGGAAATTGTGCGGTACTTAACGCTATTCTCAATCAATTTCTGATCAATGAGCGATTCCTAGTACTGCGTCACTTCTTATTGCCTGGCATTTACTTATACGGTGGAGGCAGCCATATAGGATGTCAAACATGCAAGCGATGTCTGCGGGACCTCTGGTAGCTGTCAGTTCTCTAAGAGAATTTTTTCGCGATGCCTTTCACGAGGCCGGCGTTCACCAACGCCTCAATATCGGCGAACAAGTCGAACAATATATCGTGAACTTGCTCACGGTCTTCTCGCGTGCAGAAGCTTTATACGAACCCACGCCAGCCGGTCCAAGAATCAAGCCGTTAGCACACATGTTGGCCGACGCGGTGGATGCACCCACTAAAGTCGCGCGCCAACGCAACTTACAGCGATTGGGAGATGTATCGCTATTCATTGCCGGGTTCTTCCCACGCAGTTTTGCGCGCCGCTTGGTCGACATCGATTATCACATTGCAATGGGCGGCGGAGCTTACGGGTCGCTGGCCGATACGATGCAGCGTTCCGGTCCTAGTATTGCGGCCGTCTACGCCGAATTGGCGAGAAAATTCCAGAAATTAGTCGACGCGCTCAACGAAGTGAGTGAAATGTCGTACCGTCATTCTGACATCGATATTTTGCGCCACTATGAGATTTGGTTAAAAACGGGTAGTCAACGATCACATCAGATATTAGGAAAACTCGGTATACAACCGGTCAAGCAAGCCGGCTCGTGGCAGGAGCATTAAAGGCTATGGTATTGCAGGGCTTACAGTCCTTGCTCGCTCGCCTTTACGATATTGACTTGGACTACGATGTCTATGATTTTTTGCTAACGGACCGTCGCGTACTAATGAATTTGAAGAGCAGTGATACTCAACCTGCGTGCGACGAAGAGTTATTGTTGGCGGAAACCTCGGACGGGGTCGGCGTGTCGCTATACCTGGATGAGGATCTGTTGCGACGACTAGAACAAGGGAATCCCTTTAACGCGCTTACGGAAAATAATCTTTCAGACTATTGTGCCGCTCTTGAAGGAGTCAGTCATTTCGTCTACTCGACCTGGCGGTTAAATGGCGATGTACCGGTTTCATTGCTTGAACTGGAAACCCAGGCGGAGGTGGACAAATTTGCGGTTACGGTCTTTTTAGTGGCAGGTCAACAAGGTGGCGAGTATCCTCGTCACGTACATGCTCGGCTTTTCGATCGAGTACGCTTTGACGAGCGCCTTGATCAGGAACAATTCCACCGTTATCGCACGGCGCATCGTTGCGCAGCCCGTTACTGCCAAGATCTGGAGCGGCGCTTCGTAAAACGTGGGCAGCTACACATCGAAGCGCTGCTGCGCGAGCTACGGAAATTTTACCGCTTGGGATGTACGGCGAAGTTGCGCTATGCGGTAGCGTAACCGGAACGACGCACGCTTAAGCAGTGCAGCGACTAACTGAGGGCGGGGAGCTTGGCTCCCCGCCTGTACTGATAAACCCAGCGCCGTAAATCCGCCGCGCGTCAAAACTTGTAATTAACTTGCACTCCCGCGGTCCGCGGCTGGTTGGTTGGTTGAATAACGTACCAACTGTGGAATATTGAATTGAAAGCTAGTGTTGTTCGCGGTCGTTAATGCAACCTTGTTCGTCAGATTATCGACAAACAAATTAGTCGACCAGTTATCGTGAGCGAGATTAACTCGCGCGTTGGCGATACTGTAGGAAGGGAGCTGATAATCGAAGTAGTACGCCACGTCATGTGATGTGCCGGTGTACGAATCCGCAGTACTTGCCGTGAGATTGTAGCCACTTAGGACTTCGGTCGAATACGTTAGTGTCAAGCTAGCGGTATCCTTGACGACGTTCATGATAGGTACTGTACAACTGCTACCAACGGTGCAGGGTGGTGTTACGCCATCCGGCCGAGTAGCGACACCCGTCAGGAAGTTCGTATACGATGCGTTAGGAGTCGTAAGCTTAGAATCCGTCCATGCACCGCTAAAGGAAACGCTCCATGCGTCGGATAATTTCGCGTTGACCTTAAAATTCGGGACCAAACGAGAGTGACCCCGGCTGGCAGACCAAGGGCAAAATCTGATTTGCACCACCGGGGCGAAATCCTTTTGAAATTGTTGCGTACAGATTCAAGACCTTATCAGGCTCGTACGACAAGTTAATTCGCGGGTTAAAGCCCCGATTTGCGGCAGTGGTAACTAACACGGGCGCAACCGCTCGCGAGGGATACGGCGCATCGTAGCCCCATGAGAGCTCATCTTGCTCATTCTTATACGTATACCAGCGCAGGCCTGCTGCCACCCTCCAGTGATCATCTAACTTGAGTGGCCCGTCTGCAAACAATGCCGTCTGCTTCACCGTGTATGGGTTGAGTGACGTAAAATAAGAACCATCGGGAATTGTAGAAGAAGTATTAGCTACGCTGCTGCTCTGTTCGTTCCACACTGAATGCAGGCTGCTAAGTTATAAGAAAGACCGTAGCGTCCGTCCGGTGTTACACCAAAATTGTACTTTTTAGTCACAATCAACAAGCGCCCATTGGGCAAGAAAATCTCATCAATTACATCTAAGGTACTCGCATCACGAACCACCAGATAATCTTGACGTTTGCCACGCGTATGCTTCTCGAAATAGGTATCCGCGCCACAAACCGCTGTACCATCGGGCGCGATGGCAAAATTCGACCAATAGCCTTGTTATGTGATACTCCGCTACCTCCAACTTTGCACCCGCATCTAAATCGTCTTTCTCTTGCGCGAACGCGATTAGTAACGATGTAGAGATTGCGCATAAGCTGAGCGCACCCAACAACGCAGGCCGCAATCCTAACCTCATGCGCGGCCCAGCGCTTTCAGTCGCGCAGGTTCGATTATCTCGATCCAATACCCGTCGGGATCTTTTATGAAGGCCACATCCTTCATTTTCCCCTGCTCCGGGCGTTTCACAAACGGTACTGCATGACGATCAAACCAAGCTATGGCAGCATCCAGATCAGGCACCGAGATGCAAATATGACCAAAGCCCTGCGGTTGCGCATTACCATCATGATATTTAAATGCGGGATCCTTCTCAGAGCCCCAATTGTGAGTGAGTTCCAACACGCCAGCTTGAGAAAACGTCCAGGTGGTCCGTTCGCCCGGGTCATCGGGCGGCGAGTTCGCAACCGGCAAATACGCCAGAAAATACAGCGAGAACTTGAATTCCGGAAAATCAAGCTTGCGCAACAGCCTTAAACCGAGCAATCGCGTGTAAAAATCTAAGGCTATTGCAGGGTCCTTAACCCGTAGCATCGAATGATTAAAGCCAAAACCCGCGGTCGCCGGGGGCGGTTCAGGGCAAACGCCCGGATAAATTTCAGTGGTAAAGCTCATAGCGCTAGCATCGGCCAGCGATCAGTAATAATCAATCAAGTAAGCGCTCACTATTTAGTATCGCCGCCGCCTCCGATTGGGGATCGAAGGATCGTGACAGCATAAAATACAAAATCGCGGCAACGACTAATCCCACTAACCAACCGATATCAACGCCGCCGAGCGCTCGGGCGCCGGGACCCGTGTAGAAATCCGGTACTACTACAAACGGCAGCGAAGCCAAGAAGCCGCCCGCATAGGCGATGAGTCCGCGCGCAGCCCAGGCCCCGTAAATTCCGTGAGGCGTGAATAGTTCTGTAATCGCGTAGCGTCCATGGCGCACCAAGAAATAATCCACCAGGTTAATGGAACTCCAGGGCACTAGTAGATACAACATCACGTTCAGCACTGCAAACACTAGAGAAATAGAGTTTTCACTGATAAAAGAAGTGATCACGATGCAAATGCCTGTGAGCATCGCGATCGTGACGACTCGCAAGCGCGAAGACGGCGGAGTTTCGGACCAGGAATTCAGTCCTGTTACCACCGTGAGCATGCCGCAATAAGCATTCAAGCCCATCGTGGCCACTAATACGGTCACGGCGGCTAACGCCAAAACAACACCGAATCCTGCGTAAATCGCATTGCCCGCCGTGAATAGTGCCAACAAGCCGTCCGTAGCTCCCAAACGAGTCGCCAGCCAAGCGCCCAGAATAATCAGCCAAATCGCCGATGAAGCAGCGCCTAGAAATACCGAGGCAATAATCGCACTGGGTCTAGTCCTGCGCGGCAAGTAGCGCGAGTAGTCTGACACGGAAGGCGCATAGCTCAGGTTGTAACTGGCGCTCGCCGCAAATTGGGCAATAAACGCCACCCAAGTAAAACTCCCTAGAGTCAAATGTAGAGGCGGCACGCGATGCGTCATAATTGCCACGGTCAGAATGAGGTACAAAGGTAAGCACGCAACGAAGCACCATCGAAAAATACGATGCAGCCAATCATGGCCGTAGACGGCCAGCAGCCCTCCGCTACCCAGTGCCACAATGGAGACCCATTTTTCATCCCAACCCAGAATGCTTTTCAGGCCATGCGCGATTAGTACGCTATCAGCGACATTGAAGCCAATAAAAGTAAATAGCGTTCCAATCAACACCAAAACCACGCCGCGAAAGCCGAATTGCGCACGTGACTGAATCATCTGCGGCAGACCCAACTGAGGGCCCTGAGACGCATGGAAAGCCGCGAAGATCGTGCCAAATAAGATACCAAGGGTACCCGCTAAGGCGGTATAACCGAAGCTTAAACCCATGCTCGGACCCACAAATCCAATCGCGACCGTAAAGAAATGGAAATTCCCAACAAACCAAAACGGCACTTGATCTATTACGCGGCCGTGACGCTCATGCGCTGCCACGTAGTCAATAGACTTAGTTTCCATTCGATTAAATCTACTGGCGCGACATAGGCGTGTACAGCTCGGCTCGCCGATCGTTGAGAAATGGATTGGCAGCGGCCGCCGCCATACGCGCAGGCTGACTAATCTGCGCGACCAATAACGCATCGCTCACTCCGGCTTTCGCGAGCGGCTGGCCATCCATGCCCGCGAGCACCGACCGTCCTAAAAAATGCATGCCATTTTCGATTCCCGCATGATTACAATAAGCAATATATAGTTGATTTTCATAAGCGCGTGCGGGGACTAGAATATCCGGCACAGTGGCGAATTCTGTGGACAACGCGGTCGGCACCAAAATTAAGTCAACGCCCTGTAGTGCAAGACTACGGGCATTCTCGGGGAACTCAACGTCGTAACAAATCAATAAACCTATCTTAAAACCGCCCAATTCAAACGGCACCTCGAGCCGTGCCCCAGGCTGGTAAGTTGCACGCTCATCGGAACCCCATAAATGAGTTTTACGATAATTCGCCAGGCTCTCGCCGTCCGGACCCATGACTTGCACAGAATTGAAGACCTGGTCACTGGCGTTCCGTTCAGCATAACCGTATGCTATCGCAAGTTGATACCGTCGCGCTAATGCACCAATGCGCAGGGCCGAGGCACCCTCGCGCGGCTCAGCCAACGCACCGGCGGCATTGCCTATGTTATAGCCGGACAGCCAACATTCGGGACACAGCAATATCGAGGCACCCGCGGCTGCAGCCGCTTTGGAGGTACTCTCCAAGGCCACTAAATTGGCTTCTTTGTCGCCCGGAAATCCTTCACACTGCCATAGCGCTATTTTCATGATACTTAAAGGTACTCCTTTGTTGCACCTATTAGTCTAGCGCTAACTCGCTTGCAATGATCACCACCTATCGATAACTTGTCGCGGTGAGCACTGAATTTGAACGCCATGGAATCGAATCGATTCCGGATTCCGACAGAACCGCAACCGTATTCGATTTTTTTCGGATTTCTTGGGGTGGATCCAATTCGCTGGCAACAGCGGTACTCGGTGCATTCCCGATCATATTTGGACTATCGTTCGTTCAGGCAATCACGGCAACAGCCCTTGGAGTTGTACTAGGGTCACTGGTGCTAGCACCTATGGCGCTATTCGGACCCCTTAACGGTACCAATAACGCGGTCTCGTCCAGCGCTCATTTTGGGGTTGTCGGTCGTATTGTGGGCTCTTACCTAAGCTTACTCACCGCTATTGCGTTTTTCTCCATCAGTGTTTGGTCAAGCGGTGACGCCGTGATGGGCGCGTTGAAGCGCTTGGCGGGAGTCCAACCTTCAGAATTTAGCTTTGCACTCGCCTACGCGGGATTCGCGCTAGCGGTATTAGCGGTGTCCACTTACGGCTTTCGCTTGATGCTATGGGTCAACAAAATTGCCGTGCTCGCATCCACATCATTATTCATTTTAGGGTTTATAGTTTTCTATCCTAACTTTGACGGCCATTTTGTAGGCGCAGGGCTAAGCTGGCACGGTACAGCGTTCTGGCAAGCATTTATTAGTGCAACCCTAATTGCGCTATCTAGTCCTATTTCTTTCGGCGCATTCTTAGGAGATTGGACCCGCTACCTACCTAAAAATACTTCGCGTAAGTCGCTCCTAGCCGCCTCGTTTGTGGCGCAACTACTCAGTCTAGTGCCATTCACTTTCGGACTCATGAGCACTTCAATTATTGCCAAGCTCGCTCCGAATTATCTCGCACAAGCCGACTATACCGGTGGATTGCTCGCCATTGCGCCCGCTGCATTCGTGCTGCCGCTACTCGGACTCGCCACGTTTAGCGGCATGTCGACTGGAACCACTTCGCTTTATGGCACGGGATTGGATTTCTCTAGCGTGTTCCCCCGCCTGACTCGCGCACAAGCCACCCTACTGATTGGCGCCATCGCTTGCATTCTAATTTTCGTGGGCCGCTTCGCCTTTAATTTAGTAGACGCGATCACAACCTTCGTATCGCTCATCGTGGTCATGACGACACCCTGGATGATGGTCATGATGATCGGCTACTGGGTACGACGCGGTTTCTACTTACCAGCAGCGATGCAAGTATTTAATCGCGGTCAAGTGGGCGGCCCATACTGGTTTCGCGGCGGTTGGAATATCCCCGGCATTAGCGCCTGGCTGATCTCGGCGACACTCGCTTTACTCACCGTCAATATTCCGGGACATTTTGTCGGTTGGCTCGGCAATATTGCCGGCGGTCTCGACCTCTCGCTGCTCGCCGCGCTAGGGTTACCCACCATTCTCTATCCTATACTGCTGTATCTGTTTCCTGAACCCAGCGCAGTCTTCGGTCCACGAGGTCCTCGCGGCATACCGAGCACCGATCTTCCGATAAAACCCGTAACGACGCGGTTAAGAGGCCCCTCATGAGTTCGCAACCAATCCCGAAATCCGATAATTGGTACACGAGCTTGGTGTACGACGAGGGCGTGACTTATATCAGTGAACCTCATATCAATATTTTTTATCGCTGCAATATCTGGCATGTGCGCGGTCGCGATTCCAGCCTATTGTTTGATTCGGGTTCGGGACTGATCAGCCTCGTGAGCGAATTTCCCTGGCTTCACCACTCACCACTTATCGCGATCGCCAGCCACACGCATTTCGACCATATCGGTTGTCAACACGAATTTGAAGTTCGCGCCGTGCACCGCGCCGAAGCGCATATTTTGGCGGCACCAACCCCAGATAACACACTGGCAAGCCGCTATGCCAAGCTCGAGATGTTCGAAAAATTACCGCCGGGTGGTTTCAACGAGGCGAATTACCGGGTGTTAGCCGCGCCCGCCACTCGATTACTGGAGGAAGGTGATGTCATCGATTTAGGGGATCGCCACTTCGAGGTATTGCATGTACCCGGGCACTCACCCGGATCGATTGCGTTATGGGAAGCTAAGCGTGGCCTACTGTTATCCGGCGACGCCGTGTACGACGGTCCCCTGATCGACGATGCCTATCACTCGAATACTGACCAGTATGTCGAAACCATGCACCGCTTAAAGGCACTACCTGTGCGCATTGTGCACGGCGGCCACTATCCGAGCTTTGGTCGCGATCGATACTTAGAGCTCATTGGCGACTATCTCGCCGGCCGGCGCGCGCCGGGCTGTCCAAGCGATGTGCCTCTTTAACGGCTATTCGAATCGGTACTCCAGTGCAAGTCCTACCGTGCGCGGTCGCATGACATACTCGACTCTATACTTGGCAATGTCCGGATTAGTTGACGTATCAACATTTTTAAGCACGGGACCTGCCGCCGACACACCCGCTTGATTGGTCAAGTTATTGCCATATACGCGTGCGCGCCACTGTTTACTAAACAGGAGCGTGGCTGATGCGTTGAGCGTCGTAAATCCGCCCAATTGCCTATATCCAGTAGCGGACGAATTGATTTGGGTGTTAACGTCGCTTCGATAAGAAGCGTCAGCATGAGCATCTAACGTAATAGTGCTGGAAAGAGAATGCGTCAGGTTTACGCCCGCGGTCAGCGATTGCCTCGGAACATAGGGCAAGCGATCACCATCATTAGCAGCGAGGATAGCCACGCCCTTATCAAATACGGTGAACGCACCGGTCACCTTGGCGTCCGCGTACCCGTAACCCAAAGTTGCCGACCACCCTTGGCCTAGCTGACCCTCAAGCTCCATTTCTATGCCCTGACTCACCGCGGTCCCACCATTAGCCACGTAGGCGCTAGCAGTCGCGTTAAACAACTGAATTTGGATGTCGTGCCAATTCATCCGATAGAGCGCACTACTAAACCGCAGCCAATTATTTACGGTACCCTTCACGCCGATTTCAAAATTCTTAACGGTATCTGGCTTAAAAGTTGCGGTTGATGCCGAATCGCAGAATGCGCAGGCACCAATCGCAATCGCATTCGTACCCCCGTGCCGAAAACCTTCGGAATACGTGCCATAGGCACGCAAGGTCGGGGTGATCTCGTAGCCTGCGTTAAATCTGAAGAGGTGATTATTGAATTTCTGGTCGCCACTCGTGAGAGTGGAGCCCAGCGCGTCGGTGGCATTCGCAGGCGGAGCCAGCGTCGAGAAAAAAGGACCCCCATAAGGAATGGTTTGATAAAGATTTTGCGTCACCTCCTGCCAGAAGACGCGTGCGCCACCGGTGAGTTGCAGCTTGCTAGTGGGGTGCCACGTTAGTTCACCGTACACCGCGCGATCCTTGAACCCCGAGCTGCGCAGATAGGTGTAGTTCGTATCCAACGGCAACAAGGCACTCGGCCGAGTACCCTGATTGAAATTCTGCACAAAGTCGCCAAAATTAGCGAAATTATAGTTATTCGGGGGCGTGAGATTTAACTGCTGATTCGCGGCGTTCGCGGAACCTAATAACTCGGACCAGGCTGCAAATCCCGGAACCGTTTCATACTGGAATAAATCATTGTATTCGTGACGAAAGAATCCACCCACCGTGTAATCCCATTCACCACCGGCCTTGGAAACTAATCGCAACTCTTCCACCAATGAAGAATCCGTACTATTGGTAAAAAACGCGGTGGTAGCGCGCGGATAATTACCGTAGTACAACGGACTGAGCGTATTGTAGTTCAGCAAAAATGCCGACTCATCATAGGTGCTCTGGTCGCGATTCTTGGTAAACGAGGTCGAGGAAGTGACCGTGGCGAAACCCGCATCAACCGACAGCGTGAGCGCTTCAAGATCGACGACACGATGATCCGGCGCAATCGGGATTAACACCTGATCCACATAGGACTGTCCTTGGGCCTGGCGCGAAAATCCATTGGAATGATCATCCTGCCGTTGGTAGGCGAGAGTTGCATCGAATATCGGCGTCACGTGCCATAAGAGCGAGGCGCGCATATACGCAGATCGAGCGGAATCGACTCCTTTTAAACCCTGGGTCGTAAAACCGCTGGCTAACGAGTTAGTGGGATCGGCCAAGACGGGTTGAGCATTTTTATCAAAAACTACCGCATTCGACGCGTTCGTGAATCCAGCAATGCTCTGATAACCCGCATTCATGCGCAGCGCAGCGGTGTCGCTAATCGGAATATTGATCAAACCATTGAGAGTGTAGGAGCCGTCCGAGGCATGACTAGTACTCGATCCATCGACCGACAGATTAGCGGAAAATTGCTTAGGATCCGGCTGATTATGAATAGCGCGAATGGTCCCCGCAACCGCTCCAGACCCATAAAGTGTGCCCTGAGGCCCGCGCAATACTTCAACACGCTGCAAGTCCGAGAGATTCATATTGACAAACATCGGCACTTCATCGACATAGGTTGATACCAGCGGTACGCTCTCCCACGGAAGATATGCCGAACTACCAGGGTCATTGGCGTTCAGTCCTCGAATGACGATATTACTATTGCTACTGCTAGCCCGTGGCCCCAAATCCGGCACATTGATACCCGGCAATAGCCGAGCAATATCAGTAAGATTAGTCATGCCCGCAGCCTGCAACGCCTGCCCAGAAAGAGCCGAAATGTTGTACGGGACATCGAGCACGTTCTGCTCACGCCGATTGGCGGTCACCACTACTTCTTGCAATGTGTCGGAGGTATCGGCGGCAAAAGTGGGTGAAATGCCGAGGGCTAGTGAAATAGCAGCGGCCAAAGGCGAGAGAGGGCGCAGGGTCAAGAGAACTCCTTATCGTCGGCAAATAGTAGTCGCGCAGGCGCAAGCAAGGCGGCGAACATTAACGTTCGATCAACATCTTTGCAAGTACTACTAATTGGCTTACAGTGAAATGCACAATTATGAGTCGTACCCCTGACTCCTGGAGCTTCCTCTGCACCAAAATAGTCCACACCGAAGTGGTCCGAAAAAGCGCGTAACCCCGCGAATAAAATCTATTCTCGTGTTACGAGTTATTGGCTTGCTGGTCACTTTAAATATTGCGACGGCAAGTCGCGCCCAGCCGTTGTCCAAGTCGCAATCCGATCCGCAACCCGACGCAGCGATGCTACAGCCCGTTCACGAACTCGTAGAATTCATGCGTGCGCTTCCACTGGCGATGCACCCAAAGTTCTTTGCGCCCCATGTCTGCATTATCGAGAATTTCGCGCCGTTCCTCTTTTGCGAAAGCGACGCCGCATTGAGTTGGGAGACCGGCTTCCGGCAACACGCCGCTGAGGAGCAACTAGCTCAGCTCGCGCTCACCTTTGGCGAGGCTCACGACTACAGCCGCGCCGGCAAGCGCGTGTATTTTTCATTGCCGACCACCTGGACCGGTCGCACCCACGGTCGATTGTTCGTAGAGCATGGCGCATGGGCATTCGTGCTTCAGAGGGAAACCAGTGGCTGGCGAATCGCGGGCTATGGATGGGGTGTCACGAACTATTCCGAAAGTGCCCAGTAAATTCGCTCTTGCCCAGCTCCAGCGAGCAATTCACCACACCCGCAGTCTACTGGCTTCAGGAAAATTATCGGCTGCCTGTGAGTCGGCCGCGACAGCACAAACATATGCACCCCCCGATGCCGGGGTTTGGAATACGCTCGGTAGCCTATTTTCGCTTGCCAACAACCAAGAGCGTGCATTAATCGCTTACGATAGAGCCGTTGCTCTCGCGCCAGACAACGCGCAGTACCTTTTTAATCGAGCAGCAGTGCAACGCTTTCTAGGTAAACTCGCAGCAGCCGAAGCGGACTACGATCGCGTCATCATACTCAACCCGGTCGACTATGAAGCCTATAAAAGCCGCACGGATTTACGCACACAGACTGCACATAGAAATCATATCGTCGAATTAGACGCACTACTCGCCAAGGGAATATCCGATTGGCGCGGTGAAGTGCAGTTGCGTTTTGCCTTAGCAAAAGAATATGAGGATCTAGGCCAATACGATCGCTCGTTTCAACACCTCGCGCTCGGCGCACGACAAAGGCGCGACCATCTTCAATATGAGATTCAAACTGATATCCTGACCGTCGATTGGATTATTGCCGCATATCCCATGGGTACGCTTGTCGCACAACCAAACTCAAGCCAAGAGTCACCAATTTTTATCATCGGTCTCCCCCGCAGCGGTACCACATTAGTCGATCGAATATTGGGCAGCCATTCAGCGCTGGTATCAGCCGGAGAACTCAATTACTTTGCCGGCGCACTGGTCAATGCCGTGACAAAACAAAACGCTCAGACAAAATTACTGCGCCAGGAACTCGTGGCGCAATCCGCACAACTGGATTTCTCAGCGCTAGGACTCGACTATCTCGCGCGCTGTAGAGATGCCGGGATTACCAATAGCCGCTTTACCGATAAAATGCCACTCAACTACTTGTACTGTGGATTGATTCACCGAGCGTTACCTAGGGCTAAAATTGTGCAGCTCATACGGCATCCCATGGCGGTGTGTTACGCAATGTACAAAACGTTGTTTCAGGACGGTTATCCGTTTTCCTATGATCTGAGTGAAATTGGCCTTTACTATATTGGCTATCAACGCTTGATGGCACATTGGTCGTTAACGCTGCCGGGGGTCATGCATCAAGTACATTACGAGGACTTGGTCGAACAGCAAAAGCGCGAGACTGCGAAGCTACTCCAATTTTCCGCGCTGCCGTGGGAGGAGGCCTGCATGGATTATCATCAAAGTTCGGCAGTGACAACCACTGCGAGTGCGGCGCAGGTTAGGCAGCCAATGTACAGTTCCTCTGTATCCCAGTGGCGCCACTATGCGAAGCAACTGGAGCCTCTTCGCCGACAGTTGGAAGCCAGCGGGATTGATTGCACCTGAGCGCCTACCACTCACTGCACCCGCTGCGCTTTCTATTCCTCCAGCATTGATCGCAACATCCAAGCAGTTTGCTCGTGTATCGTGAGCCGTTGCGTGAGTAAATCAGCGGTCGGCTCGTCGGCGGCTTTGTCCGCCAATGGGAACACACTGCGCGCAGTGCGTGCTACCGCTTCATGGCCTTCAACTAAAATGCGCACCATCGCCAGCGCTTTAGGAGGCACACTGGGCGCATCCTTGATGGAGGCGAGCGCCCCGAACTGCGCATAAGATCCGGGTGCCGTGTGGCCTAGCGAGCGAATCCGCTCGGCGATAGGATCGACGGCGTTCCAGAGCTCCGTATACTGCGCCATGAACATCAGGTGCAAGGTATTAAACATCGGGCCCGTGACGTTCCAATGAAAATTATGTGTGGTCAAATACAGCGTGTAAGTGTCGGCCAACAAACTAGACAAACCTCCCGCAATGGACGCGCGATCGGTCGCGCTGATACCAATGTTGATAGAAGAATCTCGCGGAGAAATGGTCGGAATGCTACTGTTTGACATGGTGATACTCAATTTTTAAAGTGGCTATGCCTATTTGCATGAAACTAAGTTACTTTCGCAGTTAATTGTATCAGCTACGGCAACCCGAACCAGCTGTTTTATCCTATGCAACTGATCGACGCACTCTATCGACGATTTGCAACAAGCTCCCCATTATTTAAGATCAATCCGACCATAACTACCATTGGCCTCATTATTTGTACCCGCCGCAAAAAACAAGGTGGTAGAGGGCTGACTATTAACATCGTTACCGAAGGCAATACCCCATAATCCTGGCGTGGCAATGGCCTTCCCGGTGGAATCATTGACGCTGCCGATGACAACGCCAGTCGCTGGGTCATAGGCATTAATCTTACCGTCACCAAAATTCCCCACGAGCAAGGCATTGCTGAGTGTGCCAAATTTCGCCGGCGCCAATGCGATGCCCCAGGGCGCGTCAAGCGCTCCACCCGCCACCAATTGCTTTATCAATTTGCCGTTGGTGTCGTAGATATCCACATACCCCAAACCAGCACCGTCAATGTTATCGTGATTAGCGGGAGCTAGTTGTTGCGCGTAGGTTACATAAATCTGCGTGGCGCCGGCCGCGCCATTGGCGATGGCTTGAATGCCGAAGGGTGCATAGCCGGCCGGGATACTCGTATCAGCAAAGGTGAACACCGTGGCGGAGGTAGTCTGCTTGGTGAAGTCAGCGGCAAACACGTCAATTTTGTTGTTGTGAAAATCGGCAGCATATAGAAAGTAATTGCTACCATTCTTGGCAATCGCGAGACCCTTGTAAACCGCACCAGTGGTATCCGTATACTTGGTAATTGCATGCGCCGGGTCCACTGCCTGCGACCAGCCAGCAATCTGGCCACCCTCACCATCAAATATGAAATTCGAAGCCCCCGACTTGGCGCCGGCTGTTACCGTGAAATCCGTAGCAGTCGTGCTGCTGTTGAACACAATGCCGGTAGGATCAAAAGACACCCCGCCTCCGCTTGCCGCGAAGCTCACTACCGACGGCGGAACCGGCTGTGGCTTACCGTTACCATCGTACAAAGTCGAGGTCTGGGTATGATTATTGGCGATCCAAGCAAAGAATGGGCCAGTCGGTATAGATATTCCCCAGGGATTGACTAAATTGGCATCAATGTTGGCCGGGGTAGCGGCCGTGGTATCGCCCACCAAATTCGTCAGCGCAAACGCGCTAGCCGGATTGACGGTCAGCATAGTCGAGGCAGTAACGCTGCCACCCCCGCCATACGCACCGCCGGTTGTCGTGCAAGTCAGCGTATAAGTGGCAGCTCCGCTGGTTGCCGGAGTAACGCTACTCGATCCCGATACCGCCTGCGCGCCACTCCACCCGCCACTCGCGGTGCAACTACTGCCGGCACTTGAAGTCCAGGTAAGCTTCGCGCTCTGTCCAAGATTAATGGCGGTCGGAGCTACCGACAGGGTAGTCGTCGGTGGCGGCGTAGGAGTTCCTCCTCCCCCGCCTCCATAGCCACCTCCACCGCAGCTCACCCCAAGAATGGCGCACAAAATACCGATCACGCCGTTCGCTGCGATAACAAGGCTACGCATGTTTACTCTCCTGGACACGAAAATTGTGTCTCGCTATGAGTAAGTGCCTATTTTTCGCAAAATGGTTTAATGCAATTTCACGGAAGCCTGCCATTGAACATCCAACGGATATTAAAACGGTCCTTAAGCGCACCGAAATAAGCGCCCCAAAATATATCGGCTAGTCGCATGTCTATTTTTCCGCCCACGGCGAATGCGTTAAATAGTCGCTATGGGCAATACACCGCTGGGCTCTTTAGCGAGCCTGGAATGGGGAATGTGTACCAGCCGTCATGAGCGCTCGACGGAATTTCATCAGTAAATCATTGCAGCAACGCTAACTGCTGCAGATGATAAGTTACCCCGGCGCGTTACGTCCAAAATGCGAAAGTCGGCATAGGTGGGTCCATTGCTCTGAGGATCGCCCACTTCTAAAAATGGATTCTGGGTACAAACCGACGCAGGGTCGCTCGACGGCGGGTAGAACCAATCAGGCGTTGCGTTATTCACAAACGGATCATTCAGCCACTCGCCGAGCTCATGATTAAACGTACTGACATCCGCAAACGGCGGCGACACTAGCCAAGGATCCAACCAGCTAGTGAAAATGAAAGTCTGCAACCGAGTGCCACCATTCTCCTCTTTAACCGGATACGCCGTATGGTAGCCGAGTGCTTCGGCCGTCACGCCATCAGTCACAACGATAGGCAGTGTATCCGCATCGAGTTCCAGAAATTGAAAAATTGTCTGCGCCTGGGAATCCATAAAATCGATGAATAGGTCACCAAAATAGTTACCCGCCGCATCTTGCGTAAGACTGCCGATCTCTGGTGTCACTTCGATATCGATGGTCGGCGCCACTGACGGTCCGTCCATCAGCACGTGCCAGTTATGCCCTTTGTCCATCTGATTCCAAAATGTAGCGCGTTGCATCTGGTCGCCAAATTGACCGACATCATTGGGAAACGTCGCCGACAAATACATCGGCGAATGAATCATATTCTCGACTGCGGTTGATGACCAATCATCGTCAACGGACACTTGACGCCGCTGTGAGTAAATGACGATGAGAAGTGCGGAAAGGAGTGCGCACGACCCTCATCGCGATCACTGCTCCCCTTATCAACACCTCCGCGTTTTTTATAACCAAGTGCACGAAGATGATCTGATATAGCCTGGCTATCCACCATTCTCTCGACCAACCTATTGGGTGTGTGTTTCACCGGCATAGCCAGTGCCGGCAAGGAAGTTAAAAGTATCGCTATAACTAGCGTCTTTTTTTTCGGTACTGAATTTCCCTAACGTTGCCGCGCATAGATTTTGATCAATTGATAAAGAAACTCGCGCCCTTTTAACAGCGAGTCCACTGATACATACTCATTAAGACCATGGATATTGCCAAGATCAGCGCCCAAAAATATGGGCTCAAATCCATAAGTCGGTATCCCTACCGCGTTGAGGAATTGCCCGTCAGTGGCACCGGGTTGCAATATCGGAAGCACCGGAACCCCGGGATAGAACTGCGCGGTGAGTTTCTCAATCGGATCCATGATATTGCGAGCCAGCGGCGGTGGCGGCGAACTCGGCCCGCGCGTCTCTAACGTCGTCACCTTAACCTCGGTATCAGCAACCAGCTCTTCCAGTTTGGCGCGCACCGTCTCCTGCGCGACTCCCGGAAAAATACGACAATTGATATTCGCGCGCGCACGTTGCGGTAACGCATTGGTGGCATGCCCCGCATTTAACATCGTTGCAATGCAAGTAGTACGCAGAGTCGCATTCCAAGTTGAATTCTGACTGGAGACCTTCGCTATGGCCGCAAAATCGGCCGGGTCATTCACTAACTTATTCATCGCGGCGGCAATATCTGCATGTTTCTTGCGCGCTTCAATTTTTGCCATTCCCGAAAAATAGGCCCGATTGCCATCGGTGAATTGAGCCGGGAACTCATAGGGTTCAATTCGTTTTAAAGCGCCCGCCAAATGATAGATCGCATTATTCTTTACGGGCCGAGAGCTGTGACCACCGGGATTAGTGACTTCCAGTTGAAAATTCTGCGACATTTTTTCACCCGCCTGAATTTCCATGGCCACTCGATGGCCCTCAGCATCGAGCTCGCCATCGGCCCCTTCATTCAGGGCAAATTCCGCATCTATAAGTTCCCGCTGATGCGTCGATAGCCAGTCAGCACCATCAAACGCCCCCGATGTCTCCTCACCACAAGTCAACGCCAGTTTGATCGTGCGCCTGGGCTGGAATTTCTCTTGACGCAGCCGCACCATCGTATCGACCCAGATCGCGGCCTCAGCTTTATCGTCCAACGCGCCACGCGCATAAAAATTTCCGTTTTCTTCAATCAGCGTAAAGGGATCCCGGACCCAATCCTCTCGCTTCGCCTCCACCACATCCAAATGCGCGAGTAGCAACATCGGCTTGCGCGTTGCATTCTTAGCCGGATAAATCGCCACCAATCCACCCTCTTTCGGGTGCTCAGGTACTGTAAATAAGACTAAATTTTCGGCTTCGAAACCGGCGGCTTTCAGATGCGCCGCCATCCGTTCAGCAGCCAAGGTACAACTCCCCATCGACAGAGTGGTATTGGTCTCCACTAATTCCTTATAAAGCTCGCGGAACTGAATCTCGCCAGGCCCGGCCTCCGCGACTCCGCTAACCGCGCCTACCAGCAAGCCAAGCAAGACAACAAGGTGTCGGGTCATTGCGCACTCCCTAAAGCGCAAGAGTATAACAAGCAGGGCCCATCGATATGAACCTAACTCACGCCAGCACCAGCGCACTACGTCTAACCCGCCGCACATTGAAAGCACTGAATATCAGCACGGCCTGCACCGCGGCCAAACCCAAAAAGATGCTTTGGTATTGGTGATGATCCATCAGCACACCAAAAAATAGCGGCGCGATCGCCTGGCCAATATCCAAACCCGAATACACCACACCGTAAACACGACCGGTAGAATTCTCCGGCGTAGATTTTTTTACCAGTAAATCACGCGACGGACTAGCGATACCTGAAGCGCATCCCATCACACCAAATAGGATGGGCACCATAAGCGGCACCACATGACCCAGCCCCAAGATCAACGCCAATACCATCGCCACGCTGAACGCAGCACCCACCACCCGCTCACAACGCGCCGGGTCCGACGCCAAAAACCCGCCCAGCACCATACCGCCCGCACTCGACAGCATGTAAGCTGTCAAGCAAATAGCCGACAAGGCGTAAGGCACGCCATGCAATTGACCCGCTGCATTCGGCGCAAAAGCTTGAATGACGCTGAGCACCACCGCGTACAATAAAAAGAACCAAAAACACATCCAAACCGCCGGAATTCTTAAGAAATCTAGACTGCCACGCAACCCACCACCGAACCCATCGCGCGTCCCTACTGCCACCCCAACCTCAAGCTTGCGCGCCGACCCCGCCAAGGCGAAATGCTCACGCTGCGGTATCAACACCACGAGTACCGCCAGAGCTAAGCCACCCGCCACCATTAACGCCACACGCCAGCCATACGCCAACGTCAGCGGCACCAACAATACCGGTGCCAGAGCCCACCCCAATGTGCCCGTGATGCCATGAGTGCTATATGCATGGCCTAAGCGCGGCGCACTGATTTTTTTGTTCAACAACGTGTAGTCCACCGGATGGAATACACCGTTCCCCACCCCCGCCACCGCGGCAAAGCTCGCCATCATCCAATAGCTCGTGCTGATGGAATATCCAAAAGTCGCCAAGCACAGCAAACTCAATCCTATAAAAAGAATAGGTCGCGGCCCAAACCGATCCACCCAAAAACCAGAAACCGCCTGCACAGTGCAAGAAACCGTGAAAAATATAGTCGCCAAAAATCCCAACTGAGCATAGCCAACATGGAAAGTATCTTTCAGCCAAGGAAACAGCGGCGGCAGCAATAACTGACAGAAATGACTTACAAAATGAGCGATGCCCACGAGTGCGATGAGTTGCGCGTCTTCCCGCCAAGGCTTCCCAGCGCTATTCAAACCCAAACACCAACAACAAATTATTTGCCGGCATTTCATAGCGCGCCCGCAGCCCCAAACCCACACGTCCCGCCTCATCCGCAACATCACGCACAGACCGCAGACCCCAAGCCGGATCACGCAGGCGCAGGTCCCCTTCAAAGGCTAAATTACCCGGCGCCGTGGATACACCCTCTTCTAAATAAGGCCCGTAAGTAATCAGCACTCCCTCCGCTGTAAGCCGCAGCGCGCTACCCCGCATCAGTGCAGCGCAAGTCTCCCACGGCGAGATATGCAACATGTTCGCGCAGTAAACCGCGTCGAGCGCGCTACCATACACATCGTTCGCAGCGACGCGGCCATCCGCTGGCACACCCGCCGCGGCACTAGCCGCGAGCAGCCAAGACGGCTGCAACACATTTAGTAACAGCGGCGCGCGCACATTTTTTAAACCCACGGTGTTTGCCGCGATACCCACCAGCGCCAATTTATCCACATCCGTAGGCTGCCACACCCAGCCGGGAAACCCCGCCGCAAACCACGCGACATGCTGCCCCGTGCCCGAAGCCACCTCAAGCGCCCGCCCCCGCGCCGGCAATACTTGCCGCAAAACATCCAGAATAGGCTGTTTATTGCGCTCAGCGGCGGGGCTGAAGGGTGTATCGAGCGTCATCCGCGTCATCCTACATGATCGTTGTACAGCCAATGAACGGAGTGTGTCACACGATCTTCCCCGCCTGGCTAGCCAATTAATAAACCAGAAAATAAGGTCTAAAAGTAAATTACTAAATGAGTAAAATTACTTTAGTAGTCTATTATTAAATTATAAACCTTCACCAACTATCTAATCGTCAAATCGCCGAACGGGTAGGCCATGGCCTCCAAGCATGGCGGATTTCGCTCTTAGGGGCTGGTATGACGCAAGCCGAACTCGCGCGTAGGAACGGCATTGGCTTGACGCATGCTCGCCGAGCATTGCGCGGCGAGTTTCACAACATCACGCAGGACATCTTGGATATTGGCAGTTTAGCAGGCGGCGCTCGCGCCAAAGCGGTCATCGGCTGGAACACCAAAACGGGCGAAGTGGTCTCGGCACAATTCAATTTACCGGACGGATATGAACACTGGTTGTTGAAATTCGACGTCGGCGAGGCTGGGCTGATCAATAGCTTGGCAGGCTTTGGCCGCATCGAATATGCACACTATCTCATGGCGATTGCGGCGGGAGTACACATGAACTAGTGTCGGCTGCTGGAAGAGAACGGCCGTGCACACTTCATGACCAAGCGATTTGATCGACGCGGCAACGAAAAAATGCATATGCAAACTCTGTGCGACCTCACACACCTAGATTTCAATATGCCACATGTGCATGGCTACGAGCAGTACCTTCGCACCGTACTCGATTTACAACTAGATACTCCGTGTCTCCAGCAAGCATGGCTGCGCGCAGCTTTCAATGTAGCGATTGTCAACTGCGATGATCACATCAAGAATCTGGCATTTATCCAAGATTCAAATGGCAAATGGACCCGCCAACATCAAATATTGATAGGCGGTAAAGCGTGGAACATCACTTCCACTGATCTGCTAGACCTAACGGCAGCCTACGACATCAGGCAGCCCAAACAACTACTGCACCAAGTCGCGCATACCGTTGCCCAATGGCCGATGTTTGCCCGGCAAATCGGCGTTACACCCCTGGATATTGATCGAATTCAGTCGTTCCAACAATCGGTACAATTCGTAAATTCAAGCCTATGAACTTACCCACTCTATTGGTAATGGTGTCCATGGTCATCGACTCCATGGGCTTCGGACTCATCTTGCCGGTCGCGCCGCGACTCATTATGCAGCTCACCGGCAGCGACCTTCCGGGATCTGCGCCGATCGCCGGCTACTAAATGGTCACGTACGCGATCATGCAATTTATATTCGCACTGGTGCTGGGTGCGTTGAGCGATTACTTCGGTCGCCGGCGCCACTTATCCGACCGCCAATGCCGTGATCAGCAATGTGCAGGAAGCCGATCAGCGCGCCCTTTGTGATGACCCAACTTTTCCACTGGGGCACCAGGCCTCAGGCCGGTCACAGTTTTCCCGGCGCACCGCTGTTGCTAGGCGCCCTGATGCTCACGGCCTCCGGCTTACTGGTTGCGCTCGCCATGCGACGATTGCGTGGCGTTGCAAGCCCAACAGGCCTTACTTAGACTATAATCATCATGAAACTTGATCTGTCCTCATTTCGCAACGCAATCAGTCAACTGGAAGAAGCGCTCACATATTGCGATTCGGAATTGGCACACTCAGATCCAAAAATTAAACAGCCGTGAATCAAATGACATTCGCAGACTTAATTCGCACTGGCAACGCACAAAATTTACTTCTATAAAGTGGGGATAAGTGGAGAGAATTTTGCGGCGCTCGCAGCATCACAATTCATGTTTATGACGAGACTAAAGCCAAAGAAGTATTTGCCATTATTCCGCGTTTTAGTGCTGAGGTGGAATTTTTGCTCTCACGTTTAGAAGCGCTCAATACTGCCTCGTGAACGACATCGATTTAACCCTGTCCGAGAAGGAAATCGTAGTTTCGATCCTACGTCGATACGTTCCTGATAAACGCGTCGTTATGTTTAGACCCTCGGTGAGCAGCCTCTTTCTATCGCTACGTTGGCTCAGCTAAATGAGGATTTTATCGAATCGGCATTGCAATTTAAGGTAGATATCGTCGATTGGGCAACAACTAAAGAGTCTTTTAGGGAAATAATAAATAGCCAAGGCGTCGATCTTCCGTATGCATAAGTTAGCTCTCGAGGCACAAAACCTCTTCAACAGTTTTGGCGAGCTTCAAAGGCGCACGCTCTCCGGCGGTAAAGCGCATGGTGACGAACTGTCCGCTGCTCGAGCGCCTCGGATAATCGCTAAAAGGCATGCACACATGCGTGACGCGCCTACAAAGGCTATAATCGGCATCGTTGAAGACCAACGATCATCTATGGTGGGAGGGCGTGCTGGATCGCGAGTATGCGATTACAGCCACACTGACAGCGCTTCCCGGCGAATATGATCTAAATTTCACGGTGCAGCAGTCGGGCAAACCATCGTCTGTACTCAAGGTCATGCGAGTTGGGTGCGATCCATCGCTAGTCGAAATGCAATGCGCCGCACTTGAGCATATCCACCAGCAAGATTCTAGTATTCCGGTGCCTCAAATAATTAAGTCCGTCGACGACAGACTTTTCGTCGCGGCCCTTGACCCAGACGGCAAAAATAGACTGCTATGGCTCATCACCGTTCTGCCAGGCGAACTTTATGGAAATGTGATGCCGCACCCGCTGCCCTTGGTGCGACAAATCGGCGAAACCCTGGCGCGACTTGATCGTGCGCTCGCAGGATTTCAGCATCCCGGCATGGCTCGCGACCTTAAGTGGGATCTACGGAGTTCTGATTGGATCGGTAGTCATCTTGAGCTCATCGACGGCTTGGAACGACGACAATTTATACAGGCAATCACAAAATCTTTTGTGAACGAATTAAAGGCGCGCCTTGCTCGCCTACCGTGTACCGCGATTCACAATGACCTTAACGATTACAATATTTTAGTAAATTGTGGCACCCCGTTGGACCTTAAATTATCCGGCATCATAGATTTTGGCGACCTCATTTCAGCACCGATTGTTTGCGATATTGCGATCGCCGCTGCTTACGCAGTCCTAGGCCAGAATCAACCTATTGCCACTTTAGCCACGCTGGTTGCCGGTTACAATTCTGTTCATTCCTTAAGTGATGATGAATTACAACTGATCTATCCTCTCGTGTTGACGCGACTTGCGGTTAGCGTTACTAATTCTGCCATTATGAAGCGCGAACGACCGCATGATCCTTATGTCACTATTTCGGAACAACCCGCCTGGGATTTTCTAGACAAGGCGGCGCGTTATGCACCGGACTGGGTAGAGGCGAGCCTTCAAGTCGCTTGCGTTCGAAGCTGCCGCAACTCTAATGATATTCTTAGTTGGATCAATGCTCATCGAGGCCAATTCGCACCCGTTCTCAATCGACCGTTGCGCGGTGCTCAAGTGGTGGATCTGAGTGCTACCGGCAGCGCCATTCCGCGAGATCCATTACAATTCGAAATAAACGATCTAACTAAAACGGTTTCGGATACGGTCGAAGCCGGCAACATCGGCATCGGTCGCTATGCCGAGCCACGGTTGATCTACACCAGTGCGGAATTTCGGACTGGCAAGCATCCCGCCTCGCCGAGGCGAACCGTTCACCTCGGCGTTGATTTATTTTGCCCCGCGGGTACAGCGATTCACGCGCCCTGGGATGGGATTATTCATGCCGTAGGTGTTCGCTCCGCAGCGCTTGATTATGGCGGCGTCGTAGTTATTGAGCACAAGACCCCATCACGCGAGACCTTCTATACGCTGTACGGCCATCTTGCGCATGCTGGGGTGCAACGCCTGATACCGGGCCAGCGAATTTCATTCGGAGAGATCATAGCGTATCTTGGTACGCCCGCAGAAAATGGTGGTTGGACCCCTCATCTGCATTTCCAGCTAGGTCTTAGCACGCTCGGACGAGGCGCCGATTGGCCTGGGGTCTGCGATCCTGATGAGGTTGATGCCTGGACTGCACTGTTCCCCAACCCAGCCGCACTACTGAATCTTGATGAGGGCAAAGTCGCGGGGACACCCGTCTCGACCGCCACGCTTTTGACGCAGCGACACGAAAAGTTCTCGCACAACCTAAGACTGTCATATCGTGCGCCCCTCAACCTGGTGCGCGGTTGGCGACACTACCTCTTTGATCAAGATGGGCGCTGTTACCTGGACGCCTACAATAATGTACCGCATGTGGGTCATTGCCATCCGCGCCTGACCGCTGTCGCTGAGCGTCAAATGCGCAGGCTCAATACCAATACTCGCTACCTAAGTTCCACGCAGATTGAATACGCAGATACGCTAACGGCAAAACTGCCGAAGAGTCTGGAAGTTTGCTTTTTTGTAAACTCGGGTAGCGAAGCCAATGAGTTAGCATTGCGATTAGCGCGGGCTCACACAGGACGGATAGACACTATTGTTTTAAAATCCGGCTACCATGGCAATACTAATGCGGCGATCGACATTAGCGAATATAAATTTAATGGCCCTGGTGGTAGAGGTGCACCGGTTTGGGTCCATGTCGTCCCGATCGCCGATCCGTATCGTGGTCCATACAAACATGACGATCCAGATAGTGGTCTAAAATACTCGAAATTCATCGTCAATACTATTGACCAAATCCAGCACAAGGATCGCAAACTAGCCGCCTTTATCGGTGAGACGTTTCCGAGTGTCGGCGGGCAAATAATCCCACCCAATGGCTATTTGCAGGCGACCTACGCAGCAGTTAGGGCCGCAGGCGGTGTATGCATTGCGGACGAAGTGCAAACTGGACTGGGCCGCATCGGTAGCCATTACTGGGCCTTTGAAACGCAAGCGGTAGTTCCGGATATCGTTGTCCTGGGCAAACCCATCGGCAACGGACACCCCCTGAGTGCCGTCATTACGACACGCGAAATCGCAGCGTCATTCGACAATGGTATGGAATTCTTCAGCACTTTTGGCGGCAGCACTTTGTCTTGTGCTATCGGTCTCGAGGTGCTGCATATTATCGAAGATGAAAATTTGCAGCAAAACGCTTTTGCTATTGGCAACCACTTACTCGCAGGCTTGAAATCGCTACAACACCAACACCGCATTATCGGCGAGGTACGCGGACTAGGACTCTTTCTGGGCGTCGAATTAGTCGCGGATCAAGCGACATTGGAACCTGCCACCCAAGTGGCAAAGTACATTGTGAATCGCTTGCGTGAAAAACAGATATTGATTGGCACCGATGGCCCGTTCGACAATGTGCTGAAAATCCGACCCCCATTAACCTTCACTCAAGCCGACGCGTCACACTTAGTGGATTGCCTAGGCGAAATCCTACGCGAAGAACCTTGTAAAAGTACCGAGTCTAGTAATTGACTCATGTTCAGCATTGGGCACTATTTATAGAAATATTTCGTCAACCTCAGCCGTGTCCCGCGCCAATAGCACGACCGACTGCGTCGATCAGTTCACGGGTCTCGAAGGGTTTTGTTAATGCGTTGACATCGGAATTATGGGAGACAATAAACTCAGCCTGGCTGGAAGCACGATCGATGGTGCGACATAAGTCGAAGTGCGTCGATATCGGCGATTTTGTTAATTGGGTCAAGGAGCGCTCCCATCTAATTTGTGGCGTCACTATCGGTACAATGATGCGCGATGAAGCATTTTATTTTTCACGCATTGGAACGTTCATAGAGCGTGCCGATAACACGGCGCGTATATTGACCCTCGCATCAGCATGACTTAGTGTCCGGGGCGGGCGCGGCCATAGTCCCGGCCCGTTCGAATGGAGCGTTCTACTACGCGCACTCTCGGCGTTCGAGGTTTACCGCTGCACTTACCGTGACGTCATCACTCCCTATGGAATTTCGCAGCTGCTAATTTTGCGTGACGCTATGTCTGCGCAGACGGAGCGAAGGACGAGTGAGATGCACGCTCCTTTACATTTTTCCAGAATAGAAGAAATTGCGGCGCGTGGAATACCCTGATTTCTAGAGAATTTTTTAGAACGGCTAGCAGATCTCGGCAACCGTATTGCATCGGACTTTCTACTACCCCCTGCGGAGGCATGAGCGCAATTACATATTCGACACGAGACCCGCTACCGCTATGAAAAGCCGGCTAAATATAGCGTGCAAAGTCTGCACCTCATGCCGCGACGCGAGCCAGGACAACGTACGACCGATGCCTATGGGAATATTGCACACCTGTTGACCATTGAAGCACCGCATCGCGAAATATGCATTTTGGTGCAGTGCATTGTTGAGACCACCGACACTAATGATCGGCAAGACGAAGGTCCCTTATCGCCGCTCAATTACCTTGCCTCGACGAACTTAACGGCTCCGAATGAGGATCTGCGAGCCTTTGCGCAACAGGCCGTGGATCATATAGCAGATCCGCAAACCCGTGCTGCGGCGCCCGTGGAGGCGGTATTTAACGCGGTGCGCTACCAACCCGGCAGCAGTGATCTCAAGGCTAGCGCCGCCGTTGCATTTAGTAGCCTCCTCGGCACAACAACAATGAACCCCACGCAATCTCAGTGCGGCTTAGCGGCAATTACTTCAATTTCAACCAGCGCGCCGGGCGCAACCAGCGCCGCTACTTGCACCGCACTACGCGCGGGTTTATTAGGTTGCTCAGCAGTACCAAAAAACTTGCTGTAGCCGGCCATCAATCCAGTGAAGTTGAGCTTATTGTCCTTGCTCGGGTCGGCCACCATGAACACCGTCATTTTGACAACATCACCCATGCCAAGTCCCAGCCGCGCGAGAGTGCCTTTAATATTGGTCATTACGCTGATGGTCTGAGCTTCCATATCACCATAGGCTGGTGGCGTTCCCTTGGGCGCGTCCTTGTTAATGGCGGTCGGCAAAGCCCCACTGACATACACCATATCCAGCCCGCCTCGAACCGTCACGGCAGCAGAAATTGGAAAATCGCTGCCGATCAAGGGTGTACGCACAACATCATCCGCGAAAGCCAAATTGCACCCGGCTACTAGGATTAGCGTGCGGCCTAGTAATCTTATTACATTATTCGTGATTTTTAATTGCATGAACGTTCCTCCAAAAATATTATCCTTTGCAGCAAATGCTCGTTGTGACAACTTTATTGCGCCGCGCGCTCACCCATCATGCTAATCGCATGATGTGCCGATAACACAGCCCCTTCCTGCCATCCCGGGATTTGACTCAAGTTAGCAGTTGCAAAATAGACTCGCCCGTCCGCCTGCGTCAACAGTCTAAAATCCGCCGGATCATTACCACTCGACTCTCCCCAGTTTTTCACCCAAGGGCCAAGACTGTAAGGAATTTTCGACCAGGTAACGTTAAGTCCATGAGTCAGATATTGCGATTGACCGGGATGTATTTTTTCAATCGCTGTGCGCGCCGCGTCGATGCGCTCATGCAATGACAGTTCGCCGAGTCGCTTACCGGCTTCGAAATTTGCGTACGCTCCTATCACGATACCGGAAGGCGCATGAAAGCCATGACTCGGATACCAAACCAACGAGGTATCGCCCTTGACATAAGAGATGCCGCCGTAAATTTGCTCGCGCTCCCAAAAACGCGGTGCCTCAAATGCCACCTTCACGGAATAATCGTATTGAATGCGTTTCAGAGCTGACTTCACTTGCGTCGAGAAATCGGCATCGATATTGCCAAGAATATTGAACGGCAAGGTGCAGATCAGATAGTCGGCGTGAACGGTCCCCGATTCACCCTTGGCGTTCTTCGAGGTAACCTGCACTCCGGCGTCGGATTGGCGAATCGCTGTAACTTCTTGCCCCCGCCGGATTACATTGCCAAGACGGGTCTCAAAGGCATGCGGGATTCGATCCATGCCGCCCACCGGCTGCAACATCGTGGCCTGCCAATTGATGAACTCATCAAACAAAATTGCTATCCACAAGTCAGCATCGAGGAGTTCATGCATCGACAACGGATCAACCGGCACCCCCTTTTTGTCGTACGTTGAACTGACCTTATAACCCGATCGGTCTGATCCCACATATTCAAACTCTTTGTTCAAATCCCCGTACATGCGCAAAAAAGCCACCATACGATCACGGTCTTCAAGCGTTAGTTGATCATCCAGCCGCCCTCGATTAATGGATTTAGCCAATAACTCCGATAGATGCCCGCGCGTATCGCCGGCCGCTTGACGAATTCTAAAAGGTTTACCGGCATTGACTCGTTCTGACTGCATCCAGGCGCTGCGACTATGATTCACTTCGGTTTCAAGCGCAACGCCGAATTCACGACAGTATCCCAGCATCAATTGATGATGGCTGGGAAGACGCCCGGGACCGGCGTTGAAATATTCCCCTTCGGAGAATTGGCAAATTTGCTCAGTGCCATCGGTCATTAAGATCTTGGTGCCGCGCCGGATACTCCAGTTACGACCGCCCACTCGGTCCCGCGCCTCCAATACCGTCACCTGGTAGCCCGCTTTGCGTAACTCCCAAGCCGACACCAGACCGGCGATGCCTGCCCCCAGAATGACTACACGCGTGTTCGTCCCAGCTGGCTTTAATCGCAGCGGCGCACCATAAACAGGCTCAGCCGCTAAACCCAACGCGCGCATCGCCGCAAACGCCGCCCCAAATCCAGCCACCTCGGCAATGCGTCCAATAAACTCGCGGCGATTATTCACGATTCATCCCTTTTCATCGCAGCTGACTATCTTTACTCCCCCGCCGGTTGTAACCGCTGAATCGCGCGGCTTCGCGATCTTGGGAATCCTGACAGGTAATGCACAGTCGCACACTGGGTATCGCGTCCCGACGCGCCTGCGGTATCTCATTTCCGCATGCTTCGCAGTGGGTCAAACCCGGACCTTGCGGCAAATGACTGCGCACTCGATTAATGGCATCTTTGACCGTAGCGTCAATCTGCTCTTGCACCGCGCCTTCCTTTGCCCAGCCTGTCGCCATGCTTCACCGAAGATTGTGATACTTAACGCCGGGCAGCACACACAGCAGCTCAAACAACAAATTCGCACCGAGGAGGGCCGTGTTGCCTGACAAATCGTAAGGCGGTGAAACTTCAACTACATCGGCGCCCACAATGTTCAACCCTCTGCAGCCACGAATAATCTCTAATCCTTGACGACCGGTGAGCCCACCAATCTCCGGCGTACCCGTACCCGGAGCCACCGACGGATCTAGCCCATCGATATCAAAGGTGACGTAGGTCTTATGGCTACCGATCGCAGCCCTAATGGAGGTCATCAACGGCGCAAGCGAATGATCCCAGCATTCCTCGGCGGTCACCACTGTAAAACCTTTACTCCGCGACCAGTTAAAATCATCCGGTGAATAACCGGTGCCTCTTAGGCCGATTTGGAAAGTCAATTGGGGGTTTATGAGATTCTCGTCAAAGGCGCGCCGAAAGGTCGTGCCATGCGCGATTTTCTCACCAAACATCGTATCGTTGACATCCGCGTGCGCGTCAACATGTACCAACGCCACCGGCCCGTGCTTCTTAGCAATCGCCTGCAAAACCGGATAGGTCACCGTATGATCACCCCCGATTCCAATCGGAATGACATTGTTCTCTAGTAGCAACTCGTAGGCGATTCGAATGCGTTCGACACTATCTTCAATATTAAAAGTGTTAATGGCGATATCGCCAACATCAGCGACTTGCAGACTCTCAAAGGGCGCCGCACCAGTACCCAAATTAAACGGCCGTAATAGACAGGACTCCGCCCGAATCTCCCGCGGCCCATGTCGCGCACCCGCTCGATTAGAAGTCCCAATATCCAGTGGCATCCCCACAAAACACGCGTCAAGGTCCGCACTGGAATCCGCCGACGGCAAACGCATCATGGTCGCCACACCCGCAAAGCGCGGCATTTGGTTGCCGCCCAAAGGTTGATTGTATTTCATAGTGTTATTGTACCCTGATCCAATAGGACCGAATATTCGACCATGTAATTAATTATTATGTCGTGACTCGTCAACTAACCGCACCGCGATCCAAGCCGCGTAATTGCACTGCCTCGGAGACATCCACTTTCCGAATATCACGCGCACAGGCTAAATCCGCACAGGTGCGCGCGAGCTTTAACACACGGGTGTAGGCGCGCGCCGATAGCCCTAGGCGCGCGATCGCGAGGCGCAGCAACGCCTTCGATGCATGGTCAAGAACACAAACCTGTTCTATCTCGGCGTTGCTAAGCCGTGCGTTGAGTTTGCCCTGGCGCTCAAGCTGAGTCAGTCTTGCCGCCGCAACACGCGCAGCGACCCGCGCCGAGTTTTCAGGAACCTCCACCGCCTCATTCATCAAATGCTCAACCGGCAACGCGCTAAGTTCAACGTGAATATCAATGCGATCAATCAGCGGCCCGGAAATGCGATTGCGATAGCGCTGGATCAGCTCGGCACTGCAACGACACCGACCGCGCGGATCTCCCGCGTAGCCGCAGGGACACGGATTCATCGCGGCGACCAGCTGAAATTGAGCGGGAAATTCGCACATCTGTTTAACTCGCGAGAGAATTACCACACCGCTTTCCATAGGCTCGCGCAGAGCCTCCAAAGCATTGCGCGCAAATTCTGGCAGCTCATCCAGAAACAATACTCCACGATGCGCGAGCGATAATTCGCCGGGTTTTGATAACCCACCGATGAGCGCAGCAACTGAGGCGGTGTGTTGGGGGTTACGAAACGGCCGGCGGTTCCCCAGCGTCGGTCGCTTACCGGCTGACGATTGAAGGCTCGCAACCTCCAGCGATTCAGCTCGACTCAAAGGTGGGAGCAACCCCGGTAAGCACTGCGCCAGCAGTGTCTTGCCAGCACCCGGTGGCCCCAACATCAGCAAACCATGCGCGCCTGCGGCGGCGATCTCTAAAGCTCGCTTCGCACCAAACTGACCCCGCACCTCGGCCAAGTCCCGATGAGGGGAGAGTACGCCTGGGTCAATTGCTTCAGCGGCAACGCAAGCCAACGCGGCGCCGCCTTTGAGAGCTTCGCACACCTGCAACAGGTGGTGCGCTAACTTAAGCTGGGCGCTATCCACCAAGCGGGCTTCAAGCGCATTCGCGGCGGGCAATATCAGTTCGCTACCGGCTTGCGCGCCCGCTACTAATGCGGGCAGTAATTTAGAGGTCTCGCGCAGTTCGCCACTCAATGAGAGTTCGCCGTAGAACTCGCGCTGAGCGAGCGACTGTTGCGGTAATTGTCGGCTCGCCGCCAAAATGCCGACGGCGATCGGTAAATCGAAACGACCGCCTTCCTTGGGCAGATCAGCCGGTGACAAATTCACCGTAATACGGCCGCACGGAAATTCGAAACCCGATGTGACCAACGCGGAACGCACTCGCTCCTTGCTCTCGCGCACCACCGCCTCGGGTAACCCCACCATCGCGAAGGTCGGCAACCCTGGCCCTAAATGTACTTCTACCCGCACCAGTGGTGCCGCAAGTCCCGCGGGCGCGCGACTCAGTACAGTGCTGACGGAAGACATACAGCGCGGGGACCGGCGGCGCGGGTTTTCGCAGCGTGGCTATTGACCCAGGGTAGTTTCAATCTCCTTCAGTCTCCCTTCCATCTCCTTAAGCCTTACCTGGGTTTTTGCGAGCAGAGCGGCTTGCACGTCAAACTCCTGACGTGCGACTAAATCAAGCTTCGCCAGCTGGGATTGCAACACGGCTTTAAAATTACCTTCAAGATCGCGCCCGAACGTACGCACGGATTGGGGCACTGAGTCGGCGAGCCGCCGCGCTAAATCATCCAACATATTGGCATTGATAAAATTCATCGCAATCTCCTTAACGTGTTCAATGTGGCGCACTTCTGTAAGGCGCCGCCGCGGGCAAGACGCGCCAAAAAAGCGCGCCGTGCTCCACTCAATTCCGCTATCTCGTTGATTTACAAGCACCGACTCAATTGGCACAAATCATGCAATTGCGAATAATACGTGGATTAAATAATTGCGACACCAGGATTAAATGATGTATGCGTAGATAAATGCATGAAACTGACTATCGCCATTATACGGCCTTTTAAATTGGACGATGTGCGCATCGCGGTGAACAAATAAACATCGATTTTCTGCCAAGAGTAAAAATCGAATTGGCGGTCGATGATTCGATCAGTGAACAAGTGCTGGAGGCAGTTTGTAATGTCTCAAGAACGGGAACGATTGGTGATGGAAAAGTCTGGATTATCGGCCTTGAACAAGCGGTGCGGGTGCGTACCGGTGAAACTGGACCCGACGCCATTTGAAATGGCTTACATAAATTAAAACGCTTTAGGAGCATCTCGCGCCGACAACTCTAGCCAACTCCCCCGCTGGCGCGACATCCCACCGGCATGGGTCCCGTCACAAGCACCGTGCCGTTTTTTTATACGCGCCCGGCGCGCGACCACCTGAGTATAGCCTTTGAATGGTGTAAATACTGTATGCTGCATTGCACTATCGCACCCCCGTACAAGGTTTGCGCCAACACCCGGCGCACGCTGCTAGACTATTGATTCGATTAAAAGCGTTGATATTCTGTCAAACAGGAGTTCAGGTCTTATGAAAATGGTCGTCGCCATCATCAAACCTTTCAAACTGGACGATGTTCGAGCCGCTCTCGCTGAAGTAGGGGTTCAGGGCATTACCGTGACGGAAGTCAAAGGATTCGGTCGTCAAAAGGGTCACACTGAGCTTTATCGTGGGGCGGAATACGTCGTCGACTTTTTGCCGAAAGTTAAACTTGAAATGGCAATCGATGATGCGCATGTTGATCGAGTAGTCGAAGCAATTATCGAAACAGCACGCACGGGAAAGATTGGTGATGGAAAGATTTTTGTATCCGATCTTGGCCAAGCCGTGCGCATACGCACCGGTGAATCAGGTTCAAATGCTTTGTAATTTTGCAGCGGGGTAGCCCATGAAACGCATTCTAGTATGTCTCGCTTTAGTGGCCTGGTCAGGCTTGGCCTCGGCCGTCGTTTATAAATGGGTCGATACTCAAGGCAAGACAATGTACGGTGATCATCCACCCGATGGCGTGCGCGCCGAAATAGTGGAACTCTATAACGAGCATGGCGCGCATTCAGCGTCAGTGCCAACGCGCCCCGCGCCCAATAACACGCCCGCTAATAACAAGGGTGCCGCACTTTTGCCCCCCGGCGCACCCGATTCCAACACCAAGAAAGCAGTGCAAGAAGACGTCGCCGCAGTACGCGAGAAGCAATGCACGGACGCGCAGGCACGCTATAAAACTCTGATTGAAGGACGACGCCTGTATAAAACCGGCGAGAACGGCGAGCGTCAATACATGACCGCCGAGGAGATCGATTCCGAACGCCTCAACGCCAAACGCGATCTCGACGCTGTTTGCAATAGCACGACTTAGACAATGATAGGTTTCGTAGGGCTCGGCGCCATGGGCGCACACATGGCGCGCAACTTACACCGCGCCGGATTACTCACCGGCGTCTGGAACCGCACCACCGATAAAGCCACCACTTTAAGCCAAGAACTCCACTGCAGTTGCTTCGCTAGTCTCTCGGACCTCGCCGCGAAGGTTGACACCATTGTCATTTGCGTCTCAGCCGACCAGGACCTGCGTAGCGTGATTGCAGGCCTCGCGCCAGGGCTACGCCCGCAGAGTTTAGTAATCGATTGCTCGACGGTGAGTGCCGCCACTGCGCGCGCTATCGCCGCTGAATTGGCGGCAAAAAATATTGGCTTTCTCGACTGCCCGGTCAGCGGTGGCGTTGAAGGCGCCAAGAACGCCACCTTGGCGATCATGGTCGGCGGCGATGCGACACAATTTTCACGCGCACTACCGCTATTAGAGAAAATGGGTCGCACCATCACCCATTTCGGCGCGAGTGGTGCCGGACAGGCGGCGAAGGCCACTAACCAGATCATGTGCGCAGGCATCATCCAAGTGGTCGCCGAAGCGATGGCATTCGCGCGCGCCGAGGGCTTACCGCTCGATAAACTTATCGATACTTTGGGCAAGGGCGCGGGTTCGAGCTGGTATTTTGTGAATCGTGCGCCCTTTATGGCTAAGGAACATTATCCGGCCGGCTTTAAAGTACGCTTACATGACAAGGATTTGAAAATCTGTCGCGATATGGCAGCGACGCATGGCATGCGTCTGCCCGTGGTAGAGTCGACTCTGCAACAATATGCTGAACTCATATCGCAAGGTTTTGGCGAGGAGGATATTTCAGCCATTTACCGCCTTAAATCTTAAGGTTTATTGTTATCCATGAGTATGCCGCCGTTAAGGATTGCGACCCGCAAAAGCCCGTTGGCTTTATGGCAGGCGGAACACGTATCGTCCTTGCTCCGCCAAGCACACCCAGCTCTGGTCGTTGAACTCGTCCCCCTCTCGACCAAGGGCGATCTGATTCAGGATCGCAGTCTGGCGGCCATCGGTGGCAAAGGGCTTTTCATTAAAGAACTGGAAGTGGCAATTGAAATGGGACACGCGGATATGGCTGTGCATTCGATGAAAGATGTGCCCGGCGAATTACCTGCTGGGTTTATTATCAGCGCGGTGTTGCGGCGAGCCGATCCGCGCGACGCGTTGATTATGCTTAAAGGCCAATCGCTTAATGATTTGCCGCAAGGCGCGCGCGTCGGCACCTCTAGCTTGCGCCGCCAAGCCCAATTGCTGGCGGCCAGACCCGATTTAAATATCCAAGCACTGCGCGGTAATGTCGATACTCGATTGGGGCGTCTCGACAAGGGCGAGCTAGACGCCATTGTGCTCGCGTGCGCAGGCCTGATTCGTCTGGGCTGGGAATCGCGCATTACCGCGCGCCTCGATGCCCAGATCTCCTTGCCTGCGGTGAGCCAAGGCATCATCGGTATCGAATGCCGCGACAATGACGCGCGTACGCTACACGCTCTACATCCGCTCAATCATGCGCAGACTCGTACCGCCATGGATGCCGAGCGAGCGTTTTCAGGCTATTTGGGCGGAAGCTGCCAATCACCGATTGCCGCGTACGCGGTACTATCTAAAAACTCATTATCGCAGGACCAATCCTCCCAAGACCAATTAACATTAACGGGCCTCGTAGCCGAACCCGATGGTTCGCGCTTATTACGCGACTCTCTAGTCGGCTCTGC